>NZ_QUAC01000084.1 GCF_003389455.1 Streptomyces inhibens
GCCTCGGGGGTGGCGTCCGCCGGGTCACCGGCCGTACGCCCCTCCGCGGCGACGGTCCGGCCCGCAGCGCACAGCGCGCGCCCGACGGCGGTGCGTACGCCGTCGTCGTCGGCCCGCAGCTCGGCGCCGCGCAGCCAGACGGTCGGAGCGGGGGCCGCGCCCCCCGACCGTCGTGCGGCAAGCCCGGCCAGCTCCGTGCTCCGCCCGGTCCCCGGCTCCCCCACCAGCCCCAGGACCCGCGCCCCCACCGCCCCCTCGCCCGCCGTGAAGCGCGCGAACTCCCCCGCCACATCCGGCCGTTCGACCGGCTCCCGCCACAGCCGCGGCCGCTCGGCCGAGCTCACGGATGCCGCGGCCAGCCGCAGGGCGCCGGCCGGATTCAGCTCGCTGCCGTAGGCGGGGACGGTTGCGGCATTGTGCTTCAGGAGCGCGGCCAGCGGGCCCCGTGGCGCGGCCTCGGCGACCGCGCGCAGCGGAATGGCGAAGCCGCCCGCCCGGCGCCCGGAGTGCAGCGCGGTGCCCAGGACGCCGAGCACCGCGCCGGTCCGCGCGTCCAGCACCGGCCCGCCGACCGCGGGTCCGCCCAGCCGCAGCGCCTCACGGCCGCCCGCGCACAGCCCCAACTCCAGTGTCTCGTCGAGAGGATGGACCCGGTCCGTCGCCGTGTAGGCCACACCGGAGCCCGGTCCGACGACCGTGCCGTCCAGCCAGCCGGCGGCCCAGAGCCGTGCGCCGGTGCCGGGCGCCGGCCGGCCCGCGGCGATCGGCAGCGGCGAGAGCCGGTGCGCGCCGAGGCCTGTGGCCCGTACGAGGGCGAGTCCGGCCTCCGGGAGGGGCGTGATGGCGTCCGGCTCCACCCGGCAGGTCCATCCGACAGCGCCCCCGGACGCGCCTCCGCCCGCGTCCGCCACGGGTTGCAGCATGGTCTGCAACACCAGCCGTTCCGCCCCGTCCACTGCTTCATGGCTGGTGATCACGGTGCCGTCGTGGTCCGCGAGGAACCCCGTGCCGCGCGTCCGACCTGTCAGATCGCGGATACGCACCAGTGCCATGTCCGCATCGGCATCCAGCAACGCCATTGCCGATCCTCCCCGCCCGGTCCCGAAACCCCGACGGTAGGCAGGCGGTGATCGTCTCGACAGGACACTCGTCGAAAGCGCCCCCGTCCACTCCTTGATTCACTCCGAGCGCCTCACCGAATGAGTGAATGGCCGACGCCGGCTGGATAGAGACACAGAGGAGGGGGATGGTGGAGCGCGGGCCGACGCTCCGGCCGGTCCGGGCGGCCCGCGTTCCACCACCGTCCCCGGGCGGCCGCCGGCGCCCCGTACACACAGCGCAAGGGCCGGGGCCGGAGCGTATGTCCACGCTCCGGCCCCGGCCATCAGCTCTCAGCGGTCGGGCACAAGCCCCGCCGGCCCGTCCGCAGACGCCCCTGGACGCCCGTAGGCACCCCGGGACGCCCCCAGACGCCTAGATCNCAAGCCCCGCCGGCCCGTCCGCAGACGCCCCTGGACGCCCGTAGGCACCCCGGGACGCCCCCAGACGCCTAGATCGCGAACACCGCCAGGCTCTTCGCCTTCCCGCCCTGGTTCTCCACCAGCGCCAGGAACGTGCCGTCCGGCCCGAACGCCGCGACCGGTCCGTCGCCCTCGAAGCGCGGCATCGGGATCCGCGCGCCGTTGAGCAGCAGCCGTGCCTGTGCCTCGGTGACGTCCCAGCGGGTGAACGCCGCGGCGGCCGCGTCACCGACCGGCATGATCGGCAGCCCCTCCCCCTCGGGGTCGTCGACCGCGGCCTGGAGCTGTTCCAGGGTGCGCGCCCGGTCCAGCTTGTACGGGCCGACGCGGGTACGCCGCAGGGCGGTCAGATGGCCGCCGACACCGAGCCCGGCGCCCAGATCGCGGGCCAGGGCGCGGATGTACGTCCCCGACGAGCACTCGACGGAGACCAGCAGATCGGTCACCGGGGTGCCGTCCTCGGCCTCGGCCTCGTGCGCGGAGTGCACCACGAACGAGGAGACGGTGACCGGACGGGCCGGGATCTCCACGTCCTCGCCCTCGCGGACCCGCGAGTACGACCGCTTGCCGTTGATCTTGATGGCGCTGACCTTCGACGGCACCTGCATGATCGCGCCGGACAGCCGGGCGACACCGGCGTCGATGTCCTCACGGGCGATGCCCTGCGCCGCCTTGGACGCGGTGATCTCGCCCTCGGCGTCATCGGTGACCGTGGTCTGCCCCAGCCGGATCGTGCCGACGTACTCCTTCTCCGTCAGGGCGAGATGGCCGAGCAGCTTGGTGGCCCGTTCGAGGCCCAGGACGAGTACGCCCGTCGCCATCGGGTCGAGGGTGCCGGCGTGCCCGACCCGGCGGGTGCGGGCCATGCCGCGCATCTTCGCCACGACGTCGTGCGAAGTGAAGCCGGCCGGCTTGTCGACGATGACAAGACCGCCCGGCTTGTTGCTCTCACGCTTCATTCTGCCGCGGTGCCCTCGTCGTCCTCGTCCTCGCCCGGCTTGCGGTACGGGTCGGCCTCACCGGCGTACTGGGCGCCCGAGGACACCTCGCGCACCTTGGCGTCCTCGGCCCGTGCCTTGGCGAGCAGGTCATCGATCGTCTTGGCGTTCTCCGGCAGGGCGTCCGCCACGAACGCCAGGGTCGGCGTGAACTTCGTGCCGGCCGCGGCCCCGACCGCCGAGCGCAGGATGCCCTTGGCGCTCTCCAGCCCGGCAGCGGCGCTGGCGCGGTCCTCGTCGTCTCCGTAGACCGTGTAGAAGACCGTAGCCTCCCGCAGGTCGCCGGTGACCCGGGTGTCCGTGATGGTCACATGCGAGCCGAGCCGCGGGTCCTTGACACCGCGCTGCAACTTCTGGGCGACCACCTCCCGGATGAGGTCCGCCAGCTTCTTCGCCCGCGCATTGTCGGCCACTGGTCCGTCTCCTTCTTGTCTTCCACAATTGTGCTTCCACCGGCAGCGACGTGTCCGGTCATGAGGTCAGTCGTCGTCGCCGTGCAGCCGCCGGTGTACCGACAGCAGCTCCACTTCGGGCCGTGCGGCGACCAGGCGCTCGCAGCGGTCCATGACATCGGCGAGATGCCCGGCGTCCCCGGAAACCACCGCCAGGCCGATGGTGGCCCTGCGGTGCAGATCCTGGTCCCCGACCTCCGCGACGCTCACCGCGTACTTGCGGTGCAGCTCGGCGACGATCGGGCGGACGACGGAGCGCTTCTCCTTCAGCGACCGTATGTCGCCGAGAAGCAGGTCAAAGGACAGCGTCCCTACGTACATGCAAAACGGGTAAAGCCACCCGTGGGGCCTTCGGGGCACCTCCCAGCGTTGGCCGGGGGCGTTACGTGTCTTTTCGAACCGTACACGCAACGGCCGGGGCCGATCGACGGAGTTTTCGCTCCGCCGACCGGCCCCGGTGACAGCTACGCGATCAGCCGCGCGGCTTCTCCCGCATCTCGTACGTCGCAATGACGTCGTCGATCTTGATGTCGTTGAAGTTTCCGAGGTTGATACCGCCCTCGAAGCCTTCGCGGATCTCGGTGACGTCGTCCTTGAAGCGACGCAGACCCTGGATGTTGAGGTCCTCCGCGACCACCTTGCCGTCGCGGATGAGGCGCGCCTTGGTGTTGCGCTTGACCTCGCCGGAGCGGATGAGCACACCCGCGATGTTGCCGAGCTTGGACGAGCGGAAGATCTCGCGGATCTCCGCGGTACCGAGCTCGACCTCCTCGTACTCCGGCTTGAGCATGCCCTTGAGGGCCGCCTCGATCTCCTCGATCGCCTGGTAGATGACCGAGTAGTACCGGACGTCGACGCCCTCGCGCTCGGCCATCTGCGTCGCACGGCCTTCGGCGCGGACGTTGAAGCCGATCACGATCGCGTCGGAGCCGGTCGCCAGGTTGATGTCCGACTCGGTGACCGCACCCACACCGCGGTGCAGGATGCGGATCTCGACCTCTTCGCCGACGTCGAGCTGGAGCAGCGAGGACTCGAGAGCCTCCACCGAACCGGACGCGTCGCCCTTGATGATGATGTTGAGGTCCTGCACCAGGCCGGCCTTGAGCACCTTGTCGAGGTCCTCGAGGGACACCCGGCGGGTGCGCTTGGCGAAGGCGGCGTTGCGCTCGCGCGCCGCGCGCTTCTCGGCGATCTGACGGGCCGTACGGTCCTCGTCGACCACCAGGAAGTTGTCGCCGGCACCCGGGACGTTGGTCAGACCCAGGACCAGGACGGGGGTCGACGGACCCGCTTCCTCGACGTGGTTGCCGTTGTCGTCGAGCATCGCGCGGACTCGGCCGTAGGCGTCACCGGCGACCATCGTGTCGCCGACGCGGAGGGTACCGCGCTGGACGAGGACGGTGGCGACGGCGCCGCGACCGCGGTCGAGGTGGGCCTCGATCGCAATACCCTGCGCGTCCATCTCCGCGTTGGCACGCAGGTCGAGGGAGGCGTCCGCGGTCAGGACGACGGCCTCGAGCAGCTGGTCGATGTTCAGACCCTGGCGGGCGGAGATGTCGACGAACATGGTGTCGCCGCCGTACTCCTCGGCCACCAGACCGAACTCGGTGAGCTGGCCGCGCACCTTGGTCGGGTCGGCGCCCTCGACGTCGATCTTGTTGACCGCGACCACGATCGGCACATCGGCCGCCTTGGCGTGGTTCAGGGCCTCGATCGTCTGCGGCATGACACCGTCGTTGGCCGCCACCACGAGGATCGCGATGTCGGTCGACTTGGCACCACGGGCACGCATGGCGGTGAACGCCTCGTGACCCGGGGTGTCGATGAAGGTGATCCGACGCTCTTCGTCGTTGACCTCGGTCGCGACCTGGTAGGCACCGATGTGCTGGGTGATGCCGCCGGCCTCGCCCGCGATGACGTTCGTCTTGCGGATCGCGTCGAGCAGTCGGGTCTTACCGTGGTCGACGTGACCCATGACGGTCACCACCGGCGGACGGGAGACGAGCATCTCCTCGCCGCCCTCGTTCTCGCCGAACTCGATGTCGAAGGACTCGAGCAGCTCGCGGTCCTCCTCCTCCGGGCTGACGATCTCGACGACGTAGTTCATCTCGTCGGCGAGCAGCTGCAGCGTCTCGTCGGAGACCGACTGCGTCGCGGTGACCATCTCGCCCAGGTTCAGCATGACCTGGACCAGCGACGCCGGGTTGGCGTTGATCTTCTCGGCGAAGTCCGTCAGCGAGGCACCGCGCGACAGGCGAACCGTCGCACCGTTGCCGCGCGGCAGCATGATGCCGCCGACCGACGGGGCCTGCATGGCCTCGTACTCCTGACGCCTCTGCCGCTTCGACTTACGGCCACGACGCGCCGGACCGCCGGGACGGCCGAACGCACCCTGCGTGCCACCACGGCCACCGGGACCACCCGGACGACCGGCGAAGCCGGGACGACCGCCGAAGCCGCCGCCACCACCGGGGGCGCCGCCACCGGGACGACCGGCGAAACCGCCGCCGCCACCCGGACGACCGCCGCCACCGCCACCGGGACGACCGGCGAAGCCGCCGCCGCCACCGGGACGACCGGCGCCGCCACCGGGACGACCAGCGCCCGCGGGACCGCGACCGCCGCC
>NZ_QUAC01000095.1 GCF_003389455.1 Streptomyces inhibens
CGCAAAGGGGGCACCCGGCCACTACGGCCGGGTGCCCCCTCGTCGTGTCCCGGCGGCTCGCCCCTGGGGGGTGCCCTTGGGTGGTGCCCCTCCAGCAGCCCGACGCCCGGTTTGCCCGTAAAGTGAGGCCACCGGATAGCCCCTGCCGCCCGCCGGGTAAAGTAGGAGCCGCGTCAATGACACGCTAAGAAACTCTGGGTGCGCCGGGAAGTCTGGTCGGCAACTGCAACAGCCGTACACAGCTGCCGAAGGCCGGAGGTCACCCCCGTGAGCGCGCGAAGCAAGCGAACGATCAACAGGTGCGCGCTGCGCGAATGCCAGCCCGCCGAGCGCAGCGAGGCCGGCGCATGAGCGCCCCCAACAGCCGCCGTTCCATATTTCTCGGACGGATGTCCCTGCCCGAGCGGAACTTCATCGCGGATGCGCTCCGCGCCGAGACCGTGGGCGGCATTCTCCTCCTCGCCGCCGCCGTCGCGGCCCTGATCTGGGCAAACACCCTCGGCGCGAGCTACGAATCGGTCCGCGGCTTCCATCTCGGCCCGGCCT
This sequence comes from Streptomyces inhibens, assembly GCF_003389455.1. GTDB lineage: Bacteria > Actinomycetota > Actinomycetes > Streptomycetales > Streptomycetaceae > Streptomyces > Streptomyces inhibens. The sequence goes on from NZ_QUAC01000095.1 coordinate 547, forward strand.
CGTTGGGCCTGGATCTGTCCATACAGCACTGGGTCGGCAACGGCCTGCTCGCGCTCTTCTTCTTCGTCGCCGGCATCGAGCTCAAGCGCGAACTCGTCGCCGGCGAGCTGCGCGACCGCCGGGCCGCCGCACTCCCCGTGATCGCCGCGGTCTGCGGAATGGCGATGCCGGCGGCCGTCTACTTCACCGTCAACAGCATCGGCGGCGGCTCACTGCAGGGCTGGGCGGTCCCCACCGCCACCGACATCGCCTTCGCGCTCGCCGTACTCGCCGTCATCGGTACATCCCTGCCCGCCGCGCTGCGCGCCTTCCTGCTCACGCTCGCCGTCGTCGACGACCTCTTCGCGATCCTGATCATCGCGATCTTCTTCACCTCGAAGATCAACTTCCTGGCGCTCGGCCTCGCCGTCGTCGGCCTGGCGATCTTCTATCTGCTGCTGCGCAAGGGCGTCCGGGGCTGGTACGTCTACGTCCCGCTCGCCCTGGTCATCTGGGCCCTGATGGAGAACAGCGGGGTGCACGCCACCATCGCCGGCGTCGCCATGGGCCTGATGCTGCGCTGCACCCGCCGCGACGGCGAGACCCGGTCCCCCGGCGAGCACATCGAGCACCTGGTCCGGCCGCTCTCGGCCGGTCTCGCCGTACCGCTGTTCGCCCTCTTCTCCGCCGGCGTGTCCATCTCCGGCGGCGCGGTCCATGACGTCTTCACCCGGCCGGAGACGCTCGGCGTCGTACTCGGCCTGATAGTCGGCAAGGCGCTGGGCATCTTCGGCGGTACGTGGCTCACCGCCCGCTTCACCAAGGCCGAACTCAACCCCGACCTCAAGTGGCCGGACGTCTTCGCCGTCGCCTCCCTGGCCGGTATCGGCTTCACCGTCTCCCTGCTCATCGGCGAACTCGCCTTCGCCAAGGACCTCGCACTGGCCGACGAGATCAAGGCCTCCGTGCTGATCGGTTCGCTGCTCGCGGCCGTCTTCGCGGGCATCCTCCTCAAGATCCGTAACGCCAAGTACCGGAAGCTGTGCGAGGAAGAGGAGCGGGACGAGGACCGGGACGGCATCCCCGACATCTACGAACTCGACAAGCCGGAGTACCACCTGCGGATGGCGGCGATCCACGAAGCCAAGGCCGCGGAACACCGGCGGCTTGCCGAAGTGGCCTCCAGCTCGCACGCCGGAGACGATGGTCCGGCATGATCTGAGAGGCTTTGCATCCGGGTGACGAGATGAGGGAGACGGCGATGAGCGCAGCCGACGACGGCGCGGACCGCAGCCTCGGGCAGCTGGTGGCCTCGGCCACCGCCGAGATGTCCGCACTGGTGCACGACGAGATCGCGCTGGCCAAGGCGGAGCTGCGGCAGGACGCCAAGCGGGCGGGCATCGGCAGCGCCGCGTTCATGGTGGCCGGGGCGCTGGCGCTGTTCGCGCTGCCGGTGCTGAGCTTCGCGGCGGCGTACGGCATCCACAACCTCGGCCTCGGGCTGGCCTGGTCCTTCCTGATCGTGGGCGGCGCCTTCCTGGTCCTCGCCGGGCTGCTGGCCCTCATCGCGATGGCCAAGATCAAGAAGATCAAGAAGCCGGAGAAGTCCATGATCTCCGCCAGGGAGACCGCGGCCGTGCTGCAGAAGGCCAAGCCGCACCCGCGCCTGGCGCCTGCGGAACACCCGGTGCTGGAGTCTGTGACACGCTCGTCGGTATGACAGCCCCTGACAGCACCGCCTCGGTCGTACGGCTCGGCATCCCCTGCGGGAAAGAGGTGTCGCACCGCGATGTCGCGGCCAATGGCGCGCGCTTCCACATCGCCGAGATGGGTGACGGCCCACTGGTGCTGCTGCTGCACGGCTTCCCACAGTTCTGGTGGACCTGGCGGCACCAGCTCCCGGCCCTCGCCGAGGCGGGCTTTCGCGCGGTGGCGATGGACCTGCGGGGCGTCGGCGGCAGCGACCGCACCCCGCGCGGCTACGACCCGGCGAACCTCGCCCTGGACATCACCGGCGTCATCCGGTCCCTGGGCGAGCCGGACGCCGCGCTCGTCGGGCACGACCTCGGGGGCTATCTCGCCTGGACGGCCGCGGTGATGCGGCCCAAGCTGGTGCGCCGGCTCGCGGTGGCCTCGATGCCGCACCCGCGGCGCTGGCGCTCGGCGATGCTCGCCGACGTCCGGCAGAGCGCCCAGAGTTCGCACATCTGGAACTTCCAGCGGCCCTGGCTGCCGGAGCGCCGGCTGGTGGCGGACGACGCGGCGCTGGTGGGCCGGATGATCCGCGACTGGTCCGGGCCCCGGCTGCCGGAGGACGACGCGATCGCCGTCTACCAGCGGGCGATGTGCATCCCCTCGACGGCGCACTGCTCGATCGAGCCGTACCGCTGGATGGTGCGGTCGATGGCCCGCCCCGACGGTATCCAGTTCAACCGCCGGATGAAGATGCCCGTACGGGTCCCGACGCTGCATCTGCACGGTTCGCTGGACCCGGTGATGCGCACCCGCAGCGCGGCCGGCTCCGGCGAGTACGTCGAAGCCCCCTACCGCTGGCGGCTGTTCGACGGGCTGGGGCACTTCCCGCACGAGGAGGACCCGGTGGCCTTCTCGACAGAGCTGATCAACTGGCTGAAGGACCCGGAACCGGACCGGTAACAGGCCGTTCGTCCCCGCTCGTTCGGGACGTCGCGCCCCGCTCAGCGGGCGGGGCGAACCGCTTGGCGGGACTGGTTCGCGTTCGGTTCGAACGTTCGTATGGCGAACGGCCACTTGCCCGGCGCATAGGCCAATTGGCGGTCCACGAGGCGGTTACGGACCTTGGGGCACGGGCAGAGTCGAGGGTATGGGCTGGACGCACGACTACCGTGACGTGGCACGCAACCGCCGCAGCAGTGCCGCTGCAGTGGGCACTCAGGACAGGGGCACTCCGGACCTCGGGCCCGGCGATTCCCCCGATCCGGGGCACCCGATGGGCATTCCGCGCATCCTGCGCCGCAGAGCGCGCTGGATGAGCGCGCGCCTGCGCCATCCCCGCACCTGAGCCACGGCACCGCCGGCAGGGCGCGGGAAGCCCTTCTCCCCGCGCCTGACGCGCCCCCGAAGACTCAGATCGCGCAGCCCTGGCTGTTGACCTGCTGCTGGGCCGTACGCCCCGTGAGAACGTCCTGACGGACCTCGTCGGCGGTCAGCGCGTAGCCGGTGCGCGAGTCGTCCAGCGACTTCGCGAAGACGACGCCGTAGACCTCACCCTTCGGGGTGAGCAGCGGGCCACCAGAGTTGCCCTGCCGGACCGTGGCGTAGAGCGAGTAGACATCGCGGCCGACCGTGCCGCGGTGGTAGATGTCCGGGCCGTTGGCCTGGATACGGCCGCGGATACGGGCGGCGCGGACGTCATAGCCACCGTTCTCCGGGAAGCCGGCGACGATGGCGTCCTTGCCACTGCTCGCGTCCGAGTCGGCGAACCGCAGTGCCGGGGCGTCCAGCGAGGGCACATCCAGGACAGCGATATCGCGCTGCCAGTCGTAGAGCACGACCTTGGCGTCGTACGTACGGCCCTCGCCGCCCACCTGGACGGTCGGCTCGCTCACGCCGCCGACGACATGGGCGTTGGTCATCACGCGGTGCCGCCCGAAGACGAAGCCGCTGCCTTCGAGGACCTTGCCGCAGCTGGGGGCCGTGCCGACGACCTTGACGATGCTGCGCCTGGCGTGCGCCGCCACCGGGCTGCTGGCCAACTGGGGGTCGGGCGCCGGCACATTGTTGATCGGTTCGTTGGAGAACGGCGTGAAGACCTGTGGGAAGCCGTTCTGCGCGAGCACCGAGGAGAAGTCCGCGAACCAGGTGCTGGCCTGTGGGGGCATCACCCGGGACACCCCGAGCAGCACCTTGGAGTTACGGACCTCCTTGCCGAGCGTCGGCAGGGACGTACCGGCCAGCGCGGAGCCGATCAGCCATGCGACCAGCAGCATCGCCAGGACGTTGACCAGCGCGCCACCGGTCGCGTCCAGCGCTCTCGCCGGTGACCAGGTGATGTGGCGGCGCAGTTTGTTGCCCAGATGGGTGGTGAGCGCCTGGCCCACCGATGCGCAGACGATCACGATGGCGACCGCCGCGATGGCCGCGAAGGTGTTGGGCGTCGCATCGCCGGTGATCTCGTTCCAGATCACGGGCAGCACATAGACCGCGATCAGGCCGCCTCCGAGGAAGCCGATCACGGACAGGATGCCGACGACAAAACCTTGCCGATAGCCGACGATCGCGAACCACACGGCCGCGACCAGCAGCAGGATGTCCAGGACGTTCACGCCGGACACCGTCTCACGAGCGCCAGTCGAGCGGGACCTGCTTGTCACGGTCCCACGGAATCTCCCACCCCGAGTAGTGCAGGATCCGGTCGATCACACCGGCCGTAAAGCCCCAGACCAGGGCGTTCTCGACAAGAAATGCCGGCCCGATGTGGCCACTGGGATGGCGCGTTGTCACACGATGGGCGGGGTCCGTGAGATCCGCCACGGGAACCGTGAACACCCGGGCGGTCTCGGCCTGGTCGACCGCGCCGACCGGGGTCGGCCGGCGCCACCACCCCAGGACGGGCGTCACCACGAAGCCGCTGACGGGGATGTAGAGCCGCGGCAGCACGCCGAAGACCTGCACACCGGACGGGTCGAGGCCGGTCTCCTCCTGGGCCTCACGCAGCGCCGCCCGCACCGGGCCGGGCCCGTCGGGGTCGCCGTCCTCCGGATCGAGGGCGCCACCGGGGAAGGAGGGCTGACCGGCATGCGAGCGCAGGGTGCCGGCCCGCTCCATCAGGAGCAGCTCGGGGCCGCGGGGGCCGTGGCCGAAGAGGATCAGCACCGCGGACTGCCGGCCGCCGCTCTCCGGCGGCAGAAAGCGGCTGAGCTGGCGCGGCTCGATCGTGCCGGCCGCGCGGGCCACCGGGGCCAGCCACTCGGGCAGACCGTCGGCGGTGACCGTGACCTCCCGGCCGGATGCCGCGCCGGTCGCCGCCTCGCGGACGCCCGCCTCCTCGCCGTACTGCTGCTCCCGTGCACTCCTCATACGCGCCTCTCAGGTCTGGCTTCGGTCGTCGGTCCCCCGAGGGGGTGTCGCGGCTGCCGTCATGAAGCGCCCACCGGGGGCGCCATCGGAGGCGCGGGCTGCCCCGGATAGTCGGCCGGTGGCTTCAGCCGCTGCCCCGGCTGGCCGCCCAGCTCGTACTTGAGCAGCTTCTTCGCCTTCTCCGGGTCCGTCTCGCCCTCGCCGTACGCGGGGCACAGCGGGGCGATGGCGCAGGCGCCGCAGGCGGGCTTGCGGGAGTGGCAGACGCGGCGGCCGTGGAAGACGACACGGTGCGAGAGCATCGTCCACTCGCTCTCGGGGAAGATCGCGGCGACATCCGCCTCGACCTTCTCGGCGTCCTCGGCGGTGGTCCAGCCGAAGCGGCGGGCCAGGCGGCCGAAATGGGTGTCGACGGTGATGCCGGGGACACCGAAGGCGTTGCCCAGCACCACATTGGCGGTCTTGCGGCCGACCCCGGGGAGCGTCACAAGATCCTCCAGGCGGCCCGGCACCTCGCCGCCGAAGCGGTCGCGCAGTGCGGCCGACAGCCCCAGCAGCGACTTCGTCTTGGCCCGGAAGAAGCCGGTCGGCCGGATCAGCTCCTCCAGCCGCTCCGGGTCCATCGCGGCCATGTCCTCGGGCGTCGGGCAGACCGCGAACAGGCGCGGGGTGGTCTGGTTGACCCTCAGGTCGGTGGTCTGCGCGGACAGCACCGTGGCGACCAGCAGCTCGAAGGGGTTGGTGAAGTCCAGCTCGGGATGGGCGTACGGATACAGCTCGGCCAGCTCGTGGTTGATCTGGTGGGCCCGCCGCACCATGGCGGCCCGCGACTCGCGCTTGAACGCGGGGGCCTTCTTGGCCGGGGTCTTCTTGGCGGGGGTCTTCTTGGCGGCTGTCTTTTTCGCCGCGGCGCTCTTGGCGGCCGTCTTCTTCGCCGCGGCGCTCTTAGCGGCCGTCTTCTTCGCAGCGGTCTTCTTGGCGGGAGCCGGCTCAGCGGCCACGGCGGTCTTCTTGGCTACGGCCTTCTTCACAGCGGCCTTCTTCGTGACGGCCTTCTTCGCCGCGGCCTTCTTGGCCGCCGCCGGCTTCTCGGGGGTTGCGTTCACGGCGGCCTTCTTCCCTGCCGAGGTCTTGCCTACCGGGCTCGTGTCCTGCGCCGCCGGCCGCGACGCGCCGGATTTCCGGACTGTAGGCTTCCGGTCCGGCATCACCCCGGAGGGCGATTTGTTACTTTTATCCGAATTCGAGGCTTCGCCGGACGGCTGTTCGCCCACAGCGGAATCACGCCCTGCGCTCACTCGTCCGGCCCCCCAGTCCTCTGCTCTCACCGGCGTATTGGACACTCGGCCAGACTAAGGCCACCCACTGACATCCGGCTTGATCACCAGGATTCGTGACCCCAATCGGCCCCCTGCCTTATGGCGCGGGGCACCGGTCCGGCAAACTTGTGATTGATCGCACTGTTTTGCATTCCGGCATGATGGGGACCACAGTCCCCCGGAGCATGTCGACAAGGAGAGATCTCGTGGACGACGTTCTGCGGCGCGCACCGCTCTTCGCGGCGCTCGATGACGAGCAGGCGGCTGAGCTGCGCGCCTCTATGGGAGAGGTCACGCTTGCCCGCGGCGACGCCCTGTTCCACGAAGGGGACCCCGGCGACCGCCTGTACGTGGTCACCGAGGGCAAGGTGAAGCTGCACCGCACCTCACCGGACGGCCGGGAGAACATGCTCGCCGTCCTCGGCCCCGGAGAGCTGATCGGTGAGCTCTCGCTCTTCGACCCGGGCCCGCGCACGGCCACCGCATCCGCGCTCACCGAGGTCAAGCTCCTCGGCCTGGGCCACGGTGACCTTCAGCCCTGGCTCAATGCCCGGCCCGAGGTCGCCACCGCGCTGCTGCGCGCGGTCGCCCGCCGGCTGCGCAAGACCAACGACCAGATGTCCGACCTGGTCTTCTCGGACGTGCCGGGCCGCGTGGCGCGCGCCCTGCTCGACCTGTCGCGCCGCTTCGGCGTGCAGTCCGAAGAAGGCATCCACGTCGTGCACGACCTGACGCAGGAGGAGCTGGCCCAGCTGGTCGGCGCCTCCCGCGAGACGGTCAACAAGGCCCTCGCCGACTTCGCGGGCCGCGGCTGGCTGCGCCTGGAGGCGCGCGCCGTGATCCTGCTGGACGTCGAGCGGCTGGCCAAGCGCTCGCGCTGACGCCGGCTCGTAGACAGCCGCGAAGGGCCCCGCTCCGGCGGGGCCCTTCGCAATTGGCTCGCGGGACCGCCCACCCCCTCGCGATAGTTGCGCCATGACCAACGGGACGGGGCTCGACCAGGACGGCTACTTCGTACGGGAAGGGTCCCTGGACCGCGTATCCGCGCGGTTCGCGCCCGTCGTGGCGGAGCTCCGCGCGCGGCTCACCGACCACTTCGGCCCCGACCGCCTGCACAGCAGCTATCTCTACGGCAGCATCCCGCGCGGCACCGCCGTCCCCGGCGTCTCCGACCTCGATGCGCTGCTCGCCCTGCGGGAGGAGCCCACCGACGCCGACCGCGCCGCCGCCCGCGCCATCGAGGACGCGCTGGACGCCGCCTTCCCGCAGGTCGACGGCGCGGGGATCCTGCTGTGCGGCGTGGACCACGTGCTGAGCGAGCTGGAGCGCTACGACGCGGCGTGGTTCGTGGCCTGTCTGTGCACCCCGCTCAGCGGCCCGGACCTCGCCGCGCGGCTGCCCCGCTACCGCCCCACCTCGCTCCTCGCCCGCGAGACCAACGGCGACCTCTTCCGCGGCCTGCCCGGTCTGCGCGAGAAGGCCGCGGCGGCCACCACGGAGGCCGAACGCACCCGGCTGACCCGGGGCGTGGCGCGTCGGCTCGTACGGACCGGATTCACGCTGGTCATGCCGCGCTGGGGCGGCTGGACGAGCGATCTCACCGAGTCCGCCGAGGTGTTCGCCCGCTACTACCCGGCGCACGCCGATCAGATGCGCGCCGCGGCGCGCGCCGCCCGGACGCCGGCCGCGTACCCCGCGCTGCTCGACGAGCTGCTCACCGGCCTCGCGCCCTGGCTGGCCGACACGTACCTGGCCGTCCACGGGGCGAAGGCCCCCCGCCCGTAGGGACGCTGACGGAGCCTCTCAGCCGCCCTCTGGGAGCTCTACGGCCCCGCCCCGGGATCACCCCCCGGACCAGCTCAGATCAGCCCGTGCTCGCCCAGATACTCCAGCTGTGCCCGCACCGACAGCTCGGCGGCCGGCCACAAGGAGCGGTCGACGTCGGCGTAGACGCTCGCCACGACCTCGGCGGGGGTGCGATGGCCCGCCTCGACCGCGGTCTCCACCTGGGCGAGCCGGTGGGCACGGTGCGCCAGATAGAACTCCACCGCCCCCTGGGCGTCGTTCAGCACCGGCCCATGGCCCGGCAGGACCGTCGACACACCGTCGTCGACCGTGAGGGAGCGCAGCCGGCGCAGCGAGTCCAGGTAGTCGCCCAGCCGCCCGTCGGGGTGCGCGACCATGGTGGTGCCGCGCCCCAGGATCGTGTCGCCGGTCAGGACCGCGCCGTCGGCCGGGAGGTGGAAGGACAGTGAGTCCGCGGTGTGGCCCGGTGTGGGCACCACGCGCAGTTCCAGGCCTCCGCTGGTGATGACCTCGCCCGCGTCGAGCCCCTCGTCGCCGAGGCGCAGCGCAGGGTCCAGCGCCCGTACGGCCGAACGGGTCAGCTCGGCGAACCGGGCGGCTCCGTCGGAGTGGTCCGGGTGACCGTGGGTCAGCAGGGTCAGCGCGATGCGTTTGCCGGCCCGCTCGGCGGTGTCGATGACGGCCCGGAGGTGGCCCTCGTCGAGCGGCCCCGGGTCGATGACGACGGCGAGGTCGGAGTCCGGCTCGGCGACGATCCAGGTGTTGGTGCCGTCCAGCGTCATCGCCGACGGGTTGGGCGCCAGCACACAGTGGGCGCGCGCGGTGGCCGGCCCGGAGATCACTCCGCCACGGGGCTGGCCGGGAAGGGCGGCTGCTTCGGTCATGTGGGGGTCCCTCCCGAGGGGCCGGGGCTGTCTGAGGGGCCGTCGGGTCCGCCGCCCCCAGGAGCACCGGTCGCAGCGTCGTTCTGCGTGATGTGCTTGGTGAATTCGTCGTGCCCAGGCCAGCTCAGCTCGATCGCGCCGTTCACGAGCCGCGCACGGGCCAGCACCGGCGTCAGGTCCTGGGCCTCCGCGGCGGCCAGCGCGTCCGCGGTGGTGGCGTACGGCTGGAGCCCGCGCAGCGTCGCGATCGTCGGCGGCATCATCAGCAGCTCACCGCGGTCGTAGCCGGCAGCTGCCTCCTCCGGGCGGATCCACACGGCGAGGTCCGCCTCTGAGGAGGCGATGGGGGTGCCCCCGGTCGAACGCAGTTGAGACTGGGGGATTGTCGGAGGTCCTTGGGGGAGGGTGCGCTGGCCCTCGGGCAGCGCGGCGACGAAGAACCAGGTGTCGTAACGCCGCGGCTCGAACTCCGGGGTGATCCACCGGGCCCAGGCGCCCAGCAGGTCGGAGCGCAGGACCAGGCCGCGGCGGCCCAGGAAGTCGGCGAAGGACAGCTCATGGGCGACCAGCGCCGCGCGGTCCCGCTCCCAGTCCTCGCCCGTCGTGTCCGCGACGACCGTGTCGGCCGAGGCGCCCGCGAGCAGCACCCCCGCCTCCTCGAACGTCTCGCGTACCGCCGCGCAGACGATGGCCTGGGCGGTGGCCGGATCGACGCCCATACGGACCGCCCACTGGGCCCGCGAGGGACCGGCCCAGGCCACCGGCCGTTCGTCGCGTGGATCGACGGAGCCGCCCGGATAGGCGTACGCGCCTCCGGCGAAGGCCATGGAGGCGCGTCTGCGCAGCATATGGACGGCGGGGCCGCCGGAGCCGTCCCGCAGCAGCAGGACGGTCGCGGCCCGCCGGGGCTCGGCAGGGGTCAGCTCGCCGTTCGCGAGTGCCCGGATGCGGTCCGGCCACTCCGGCGGGTACCACTGGCCATTGGTCGTGGACGACATGGCCGGATGCTATGCGCTCGCGCGCGGATGTTCGAGGGGCATTTTCCCGCCGGGTTCCTCGCCGGTTTCCTCGCCGGTTCCTCACCGGTCCTCGTCCGGTTCCTCACCGGGGGCCCCTGCAACGAGGGACCCCCTGGCGTGAGGCGCGCGCTCCGGGCGTGCCCGGCCTCGCGCACCGCCTATTCGGCGATCTCGACCTGGATCTCGACCTCGACCGGCGCGTCGAGCGGCAGCACCGCCACGCCCACCGCGGACCGGGCGTGCACGCCCTTGTCGCCGAGGATCTCGCCCAGCAGCTCACTGGCGCCGTTGAGGACGGCCGGCTGGCCGGTGAAGTCCGGCGCGGAGGCCACGAAACCGACGACCTTCACGACCCGCTGGATCTTGTCGAGGTCGCCGATGACGGACTTCACGGCGGCCAGCGCGTTGAGCGCGCAGGTCGCGGCGAGTTCCTTGGCCTGCTCCGCGCCGACCTCGGCGCCGACCTTGCCGGTGGCCGGCAGCGCGCCGTCCACCATGGGCAGCTGGCCGGAGGTGAAGACGTACGAGCCGGAGCGCACCGCGGGCTGGTACGTGGCCAGCGGCGGCACGACGTGCGGCAGCTTCAGGCCGAGCGATGCGATCTTGTCCTCTACCGCGCTCACGCCTGCTTCTCCCGCTTCAGGTAGGCCACCAACTGCTCAGGGTTGTTCGGGCCCGGCACGACCTGGACCAGCTCCCAGCCGTCCTCGCCCCAGGTGTCCAGAATCTGCTTCGTCGCGTGCACGAGCAGCGGCACGGTCACGTATTCCCACTTGGTCATGGGCCGAGCGTAATGCCTGTCCACGGCGGCGGTGGACGCCGTCCGCCGTGGCCCGCCCGCGCCCGCCCGACGCGGCGTACGGCCAGGCAGCCGCCGAGCCCCTACGGCGCATCCCTGACCGGACCCGGACCCCTCACGGGCGGATCTCCGGGTCATTCCAGGCGTATCCCGTGCGTAGCCGGGACGCGGACTGGTTAGGCTCCTTGGCGTGAGCAGGCTCCATGTCGTCAGCGGCAAGGGCGGCACCGGCAAGACCACGGTCGCCGCTGCCCTCGCCCTCGCCCTGGCCACCGAGGGGCGCCGTACCCTCCTGGTCGAGGTCGAGGGCCGGCAGGGCATTGCCCAGCTGTTCGAGACCGAAGCGCTTCCGTACGAGGAACGCAAGATCGCCGTAGGACCCGCGTCCGAGGACGCCTCGCGATGGGGGTCCCCCCGGACGGAGTCCGGCAGAGATTCCCCTCGGGGCGGTGGCGGGAGACGGGCGGGCGGCGAGGTCCACGCCCTGGCCATCGATGCCGAACGCGCCCTCCTGGACTACCTCCAGATGTTCTACAAGCTCGGCAGCGCCGGCCGGGCGCTCAAGAAGCTCGGCGCGATCGACTTCGCCACGACCATCGCGCCGGGCCTGCGGGACGTCCTGCTGACCGGCAAGGCGTGCGAGGCGGTCCGCCGCAAGGACAAGAGCGGCAAGTTCGTCTACGACGCGGTCGTGATGGACGCCCCGCCGACCGGCCGCATCACCCGCTTCCTGAACGTCAACGACGAGGTGGCCGGACTCGCCAAGATCGGCCCGATCCACAATCAGGCGCAGGCCGTGATGCGGGTCCTCAAGTCGCCCGAGACCGCGGTGCATCTGGTGACGCTCCTGGAGGAGATGCCGGTCCAGGAGACCGCGGACGGCGTCGAGGAGCTGCGCGCCGCCGGCATCTCCGTGGGCAGCATCGTCATCAACATGACCCGCCCGGCCCTGCTGGACAACGGCGACCTCGACATCATCGCCGCCCGTGGGGCCCGTACGGGCGTCGCCAAGGCGCTCTCCCAGGCCGGACTGGGCGGTGCCCGCCGCGGCGGCCTGGCGGACCGGCTGATCGACCCCCTGCTGGAGCAGGCGCGCGAACACGCCGAACGGGTCGAGCTGGAGCGCGCCGAGCACGCCGAGCTGACCGCAATCGGCCTGCCCACCTACGAGTTGGAGCTGCTCCCCGAGGGAGTGGACCTCGCCGGGCTCTACCACCTGGCGAGAGACCTTCGGAAACAGAGGCCCATATGACCTCGGACGACACGACGCTGGACGCCTCGGCCCCGTGGCTCGAGGTCGATGCGCTGATCGACAACCCGCGCACCCGCATCGTGGTGTGCTGCGGCTCGGGCGGCGTCGGCAAGACCACGACCGCCGCGGCGCTGGGTGTACGCGCCGCCGAGCGCGGCCGCAAGGTCGTCGTGCTGACCATCGACCCGGCCAGGCGGCTGGCGCAGTCGATGGGCATCTCCGAGCTCGACAACGTCCCGCGCCAGGTCAAGGGCGTGGACGAGACCGCGGGCGGCGAACTGCACGCGATGATGCTGGACATGAAGCGCACCTTCGACGAGATCGTCGAGGGCCATGCGGACGCCGACCGCGCCCGCGCCATCCTGGAGAACCCCTTCTACCAATCCCTGTCGGCCGGTTTCGCGGGCACGCAGGAGTACATGGCCATGGAGAAGCTCGGCCAGCTCCGCGCGAGCGACGAGTGGGATCTGATCATTGTCGACACTCCTCCGAGCCGCTCCGCACTGGACTTCCTGGATGCGCCCAAGCGCCTCGGCTCCTTCCTGGACGGCAAGTTCATCCGGGTACTGATGGCGCCGGCGAAGGTCGGCGGCCGGGCCGGCATGAAGTTCCTCAACGTCGGCATGTCGATGATGACCGGCACCCTCAGCAAGCTCATGGGCGGTCAACTGCTGCGCGATGTGCAGACGTTCGTCGCCGCGATGGACACCATGTTCGGCGGCTTCCGCACCCGCGCGGACGCCACCTACCGCCTGTTGCAGGCGCCCGGCACGGCGTTCCTCGTGGTGGCCGCTCCGGAGCGGGACGCGCTGCGGGAGGCGGCGTACTTCGTCGAGCGGCTGGCCGCCGAACAGATGCCGCTGGCCGGCCTCGTACTCAACCGGGTGCACGGCAGCGGCGCCGCGCAACTGAGCGCCGAGCGCGCGCTGGCCGCCGCGGAGGCCCTGACGGAGCGGATGGCGGAGGACGCCGACGCCGATCCCGACCGTGCCGAAAATAATCTTGAACCAACCGGCATTGTGGATCTCGACGGCGGGAAGGCTGGATCACGTAACGCCGGCGGCCTCTCCCCCGCTGCCGCGGCGGAGCATGTGGCACCCACTTCGGCCTCGGCGGCTCAACTGGCCGCCGGGCTGCTACGACTGCACGCGGAACGTATGCAGGTCCTCTCACGCGAACGCCGCACCCGGGACCGCTTCACCGCACTGCATCCCGAGGTCCCGGTGACGGAGGTCGCCGCGCTGCCCGGCGATGTCCATGACCTTGCCGGCCTGCGCGCAATCGGCGACCGCCTGGCACTGAACGGCACGGACACCGACGACACGCACAGCGACAACACCGACAGCCACGACGCACACAGCGACGACACGCACGGCAACGACTGAAGCCGTACAGCCGGCCCAGGCACCCCACCCACCGCACCACGGCGATGTGACGCACTCAACAGCGCACGCCCACAAGGGCACACACCCTCAACAGCGCACGCCCACAAGGGCACACACCCTCAACAGCGCACGCCCACAAGGGCACAGACCCTCAACAGCGCACGCACCAAACGGCGCACGCACTCGCCGGTGCGACCGTCCCGAACGCCGCGGCCGACCCCTACAACACAGCCGGCCGGTCGGCCTGCCGACCCCAGGGCACACCCCAGTCGCTGACGGCACCCAGCGTCTGACCGATCAGACCGCGCCACCAGCCGATAGCTTCTCGGCCAACTTCGGCCGCGGAGCCCTCAGTTATCCGACCGCGGCGTACTCGTCGAAGGTCTCGTCCTCGCAGTCCATCGGCAGAATGCCGGTGCTGCGCTCGTATTCCGTACGTGCTGTCTCCAACAGGCGACGCCATGACGTCACGGTCGGGCGGCGGCGCAGCAGCGCCCTCCGCTCGCGCTCGGTCATCCCGCCCCACACGCCGAACTCCACCCGGTTGTCCAGGGCGTCGGCCAGGCACTCCGTGCGCACCGGACATCCGGTGCACACCGCCTTGGCGCGGTTTTGCGCCGCCCCTTGAACGAACAGTTCATCCGGATCGGTAGTGCGGCAGGCTGCCTGTGCACTCCAGTCGGTTACCCAGCTCATGCTGGCGCCGTCCTCTCCCGAATCGAGGCTCCCCCACGGCGGCAATCGGCATATTCACCGTTGCCAGTTGAGGACGTTACGGAAGGCAGGCAGGGCGCAACACCCCCTTCGGGCCCAATCTTGAATGGCCCGAACGGACTATGCGTACGCGGCAGATCACCCAACGGAGTGACCGCACGACATACGTCACTTTGCTCACAAGGCAGGACGGTTCATCGTCCTGACGCGGGATTTCTGTCGACACACGCGGGCACGTGGGGGCGCGGTCCGCACGGGAGTAGGGGTTGACGAACTGACGCGTAACCATTCCGCTGTGGCAGCTGAGAACAGGCTAAACGAACAGGTGCGCCCCTGTCCGGCGATTGAGGACGTAGGCGCCTCACGTTGCCAAGCTGTCAAGTCTCCGGTGATCAGACCTCCATTGACCGCCCGCTGCCAGAGCCTGTGGTGCCATTCGTTGGCGTCGGGCTCGGGCTTGGTGACGAGCACCGGATTCGGACCGGTCTCGATGAGGTGCAGCAGTGACCAGGCGACGCCGTAGCAGTCGTCCGGGCCGAAGCACGCGACCAGCGCCCTGGCCTCTTGCGCCGTGACCGGCCTGGAGATCGCCTCAAGCTGGCGGACCCTCCTGTCTATCTCTTCCTCGCTCGCATCCCAGTCAGGGAGAGGGCCATCGGCAACGAACTCCTGCACTTCCGGTCTCATGTTCGAATGATCAGCTGCCGTCGCTCTCCACAGCAGGGCAGCCTGGATCTGCGTGCGGGTCAGCCGTGCGGCCCTTACGGGAGTCGGTGCGGCCTGTCCAGCGGGAGCGGGGAGCCGGCCGCGTCGTCGGTGACGGGGTGCTTTGCCGGCAGCCGGCCAAAGGCGTCGGCCAGGGCGACGTCGTGATGGCGTTCGGCCGGTCGATTCCGCCACAGATCACGTTGCCCCTCCCCAGGGTGCAGGTGTTTGCGCTGGTCACGAGCGCATGCGGGCCGCGCAGCGACCTGATCGCCGGCCTCAACCGCCACCACCATGAACCAGGACCGCGCAGCGATCTTCCTTCAGGCGTTGTTGCCTGCCCGGCTGCCCTTGGATGTCACGGTCCGGTACTCGAACATCCCGAAGAGCCCCTGCCCCTGCGGAACGTCGCCAACAACGGATTAGGCTGCCCTCATGCCTAAGAAGCGCGATGGCGGAGGTCTGTCCAAGACGCAGCAGGCCGCCAAGTTCCTCGGTGTCAGCGTCCTGGCCGGAGCGGTGCTTGCCGGCCTCGCGCTCCCGGCGGCCGGGGCGCTCGGCCTGACGGCCAAGGGGTCGGTCGAGGGCTTCGACGACATCCCGGCGAACCTCAAGACGCCGCCGCTCAGCCAGCGGACCACCATTCTGGACGCCGACGGCGGCGAGATCGCCAAGACCTACTCCCGCGACCGCACGGTCATCGGCCTCAAGGACATGTCGCCGTACATCCAGAAGGCGATCGTCGCGATCGAGGACGCGCGCTTCTACGAGCACGGCGCCATCGATATGAAGGGCATCCTGCGCGCGCTCAACAAGAACGCGCAGACAGGCGGCGTCTCCGAGGGCGCCTCGACGCTGACCCAGCAGTATGTGAAGAACGTCTTCATCGAGGAGGCGGGCGACAACGCGGACAAGGTTGCGCAGGCCACCCAGCAGACGATCGGCCGCAAGGTCAAAGAGCTCAAGTACGCGATCCAGATCGAGAAGGAGCTCGGCAAGCGCAAGATCTTGCAGAACTACCTCAACATCACGTTCTTCGGGCAGCAGGCCTACGGCATCGAGGCGGCCGCCCAGCGCTACTTCAGCAAGCACGCCAAGGACCTGAGCTTGGAGGAGTCGGCCCTGCTGGCCGGCATCGTCCAGTCGCCGAGCCGCTACGACCCGGTCAACGACCCGCAGGAAGCCACCCGGCGGCGCAACACCGTCCTTCAGCGGATGGCCGATCTCAAGGACATCACCCAGGAGCAGGCCGACGCCGCCGCCAAGAAGCCGATCAAGCTCGCGGTCAGCCGCCCCAAGAACGGCTGCATCACCGCCACCAACGGCGCCGGCTTCTTCTGTGACTACATCCGCAAGGTCTTTCTCAACGACAAGGCTTTCGGAAAGAACCGGAAAGTCCGCTTGCAGCGCTGGAACGAGGGCGGCATGACCATCCGCACCACCCTCGACCCGCAGACCCAGAAGTCGATCCAGGCGTCGATCAGCGATCACGTCTACGACGACGACCCGGTCGCCAGCGCCGCCACCATCGTCGAACCGGGCACCGGCAAGATCCTCGGCATGGGCCAGTCGCGCCCGTACGGCTTCCGCGAGAACCAGACCGTGATCAACCTCTCGGTGGACCACGACATGGGCGGTGGCGCCGGATACCAGCCCGGATCGACCTTCAAGCCGGTGATCGCGGCGGCCGCCCTCGAACAGGGGACGAGCCCGGAGCAGGAGTACCCCTCGCCGTACCGGATGCCGTATCCGAGCCCCGTCCAGACCTGCGACGGCGAGTGGCAGGGCACGGACACCACCAAGAACGAGAACAAGGAAGAGGTCGGCCCGTACGCCATGAAGGAGGCGACCGCGAAGTCGGTCAACACCTACTTCGTGCAGCTGATCAGCGATATGGGCATCTGCCCCGCGGTCAAGATGGCCCAGAAGATGGGCATCGAGCGGGCCGACGGCAAGCCGTTGCAGCAAGTTCCGTCGATGACGCTCGGCGTGCAGGAGATGTCACCGCTGACGATGGCGACCGGTTACGCCGCCTTCGCCAACGGCGGCCAGTACTGCTCTCCCGTCGCCATCGAGTCGATCACCGACGCGCGGGGCCGGGCGATGAAGGTCCCGCAGACCAGCTGCCACAGCGCGATGTCCAAGAAGACCGCGGACACGATCAACACCCTCCTCAAGGGCGTCGTCGAGGACGGCACCGGCAAGGAGGCCGGCCTCAAGGGCCGCGACAGCGCCGGCAAGACCGGCACCAGCGACAGCCGCTACGCCGCCTGGTTCGTCGGCTACACCCCGAACGCGGCCGGCGCGGTCTGGGTCGGCGACCCGCAGCACAAGCGCAAGATGTACAACATCACCATCGGCGGCGTCCCGCACGACAAGGTCTACGGCGCCGACACCCCCGGCCCCATCTGGCGCGATGCGATGACCGGCGCCCTGGCCAACCGGCCCGCGCCCGCCCTGCCCACCGTCCCGATCGACGACCCCGCCAAGGACACGGAAAAGAACCAGGGCGACGACGGCGACAAGGGCGGCAAGCACAAGCCCGGCCGCGGCGGCCACGGCGGCGACAACAAGCCGGGCGGCGGCTGGCACATTCCGGGCTGGCCCGACGTACTGGGCGGCGGCAACGGCGGCTGATAACCCGCTGGTTGGCCCGTACGAGCCCATAGCGCACGAACAAGCAGGGGCGCCCCCACACCACCGGGGGCGCCCCTCACCTTTCCCTGACGTCCCTCAAGACGTCATCCGACTGATCAGACGGCCAACAGCTTCTTCACCACCGCGGCCACCCGGCCGCCCTCGGCCCGGCCCGCCACCTTCGGGTTGACGATCTTCATGACGGCGCCCATCGCCCGCGGCCCCTCGGCGCCGGCACCCTTGGCCTCTGCCACGGCCGCCGCGACCAGCTGCTCCAGCTCGTCGTCGGTCAGCTGCTTGGGCAGATACTCCGCGAGCACCTCACCCTCGGCGCGCTCCCGCTCGGCCTGCGCGGCGCGGCCGCCCTTCTCGAAGGCGTCAGCGGCCTCGCGGCGCTTCTTCGCCTCCCGCGTGATGATCTTCTCGACCTCGCCGTCGGACAGCTCGCGCGCCTCGGTGCCCGCGACCTCCTCCTTCTGGATCGCGGTCAGCGTGAGACGAAGGGTGGAGGAACGCAGCTCGTCGCGCGCCTTGATCGCGATGGTGAGGTCGTCCTTCAGCTTGGACTTGAGCGTGGTCATGCCGTCGAGTATGCCCCCACCCACCGACAATCGCCGCGCCTTTTCCCCCCACGCCCCGCCGCGCCCGCCGCCCGCCCTCCCGCTGCAGCCACCCCCGCCACTCTGCGACGATGGGAACCATGCGCGCGCGATACGGAGTACCTCTGACCCTGACCGCAGTCGGCGCGGCCGGCCTGGCCTACGCCGCCGGCTTCGAAGTCCGCTCGTTCCGCCTCCGGCGCGTCACCGTGCCCGTACTGCCCCGCGGCATGCGGCCGTTGCGCGTCCTGCAGGTCTCCGACATCCACATGGTCAGCGGCCAGCGCAAGAAGCAGCGCTGGCTCCAGTCGCTCGCCGGACTGCGCCCCGACTTCGTCATCAACACGGGCGACAACCTCTCCGACCCCGAAGGCGTCCCCGAGACGCTGGACGCGCTCGGCCCGCTGATGGAGTTCCCCGGCGCGTACGTCTTCGGCTCCAACGACTACTACGGCCCCAAGCTGCGCAACCCCGCGCGCTATCTGATCGAACGCGCCCAGGGCCGGCACGGCCTCAACGGCAACGCGCCCGTCGTGGGCGCCGTCCACAACCCGTGGGAAGACCTGCGCGACGCCTTCGACACGGCCGGCTGGGTCGGCCTGTCCAATTCCCGCGGCCGCCTCAAGCTGGACGGCATCGAGATCGCCCTGACCGGCCTGGACGACCCGCACATCAAGCGCGACCGCTACGCCGAGGTGGCCGGCGGCCCGGAATCCGGCGCCGATCTCTCCCTGGCCGTGGTGCACGCCCCCTACCTGCGCACCCTGGACGCCTTCACCGCCGACGGCTATCCGCTGATCCTGGCCGGCCACACCCACGGCGGCCAGCTCTGCATCCCCTTCTACGGCGCCCTGGTCACCAACTGCGACATCGACACCGACCGCGTCAAGGGCCTGTCCACCCACACCGCCGGCGCCCACACCTCCTACCTCCACGTCTCCGCAGGCTGCGGCACCAACCGCTACACCCCGGTCCGCTTCGCCTGCCCCCCGGAGGCGACACTGCTGACACTTACGGCGCGGGGCTGAGGCGGGGCTAGGAGCCGACGGGCGGGTGGACCGGCTGAGGCGTAGGGGTCACGCGCGTACGGAGTGATGCGGCGAGGGATCTCCCAGCCCGGGCTCTCCTCCTGGCCCGGGGTCTCCTCCCGGCCCGGGGCCTCCTCTTCTGGCCGGGGCCTCCTCCCTGCCCGGGAAGGCTCGCCTCCCCCCGAGACTCGCCCCGATCGGAGCTCCCCACCCGCCGATCATCCCCCTAACGTGGAGGAATGTCCGACCCCACCCGGACCTCGCAGTCCGCACGCCACGCCACCGGCCCGGCCGGAGCCGCCGCCCGCACCCCGGCAGCAGCCGTAGCCCCTGCCATCCGCCGCCCCCGAGTGGCCGCCTTCCGCATCCTGATCACCCTGGCCGCCCTGACCGGCCTCCTCCTGGAAGCCCTCAGCACCCCCGGCGCGGCCCCCGCTCATCTCCTGGCCTCCTTCACCGTGCAGGCCAACATCGCCGTAGCGCTGGTCTCCGTCTGCTCCGCCCACCGCGCCTGGACCGGCCGCAGCCCCGTGAGCCCCCGCATCACGGGCGCACTCCTCTCCTTCCTCACCCTCACGGCCCTCCTCCACCACGCCCTCCCGGCCCCCGACTCCACCGCCTTCACGCTGCCCGCCGGCACCGGCCCCATCACCACCGCCCAAGCCATCTCCCACCAGCTCCTCCACACACTCACCCCCCTCGCCGCCCTCGCCGACTGGCTGCTGTTCACCACCCCCCGCGGCTTCCGCCTGCCCCACGCCTGGCAGTGGCCGGCCTACCCCCTCCTCTACCTCTCCTTCACCCTCGCCTTCCCCACCACCACAGGCACGCCCTCCCCCACCCTCACCACCGCCCTGACCATCGCCCTGGCGATCTGCCTCCTCCCCTTGATCACCATCGCGATCGACCAGGTCAGGCCCTCTCCCCGGCTCCACAACAACCGGATTTCGCCTACGGGGATCGGTCCGCTAAAGTAGAGCTCGTTGCTTCGGGGTGTAGCGCAGCTTGGCAGCGCGCTTCGTTCGGGACGAAGAGGTCGTGGGTTCAAATCCCGCCACCCCGACTGAAGGAACAACAGGTCAGGGGCCTGATCCGCTCAGCGGGTCGGGCCCCTGATTCGTTCCTGGAGATCGTTTGGGAGAAATCCGGGAGAAGATCTTGGTCAAGGTCTCCCAGTGCGCAATCACCGGGAAGGCGTGACGCACGCCTCACGCAACTGACCGCACCTGCGCGTTCGCAAACCCAGCCGCCAACTCGCCTCTGAGGACTGCTTGTGGACGAGGACTTAGCCGCTGAGGCCGCCAACGCCGCAGAGCCGGCGGGGCGCTCCTGCGCGATCTGCGGCACGGCGATGGAGTACTGGCGGCCGCGCAGCCAGAAGTACTGCTCCGACCCGTGCCGCACCGCGGCCGCCAAGAAGCAGCGGACGGAACGGCCGAAGGGGGACTCGCCGAAGGTGCGCCGCCCCAAGGCGACACTCACACCGGGTACGCCGCCAGTTCCTGACCCAGCCAGGACCCGCAAGGTCCCTGGAGACCCGCACTGGAATCCCATCCTGGCAGCTGCCGGGCGCGCCATCGGCGGCGAACCGTGCCGGATCTGCGGGGAGCCCGTGCCGAGGAAGGCCCACTGGGAACACCGGGACCGCCATGTCTGCTCCAGCCGGTGCAACGACAACCTCAAGCGCCTCACGAAGACCAGGATCCGGCGCGGTGAGATCGACCTCCTTGCCATACCCGAGCCGGCTGACCGGTCCGCCGCCAAGTCCGAGCAGCGCGCTCAGCTCAGCCAGGAGCGGGCGCCACAGGTCTTTCGTACGCGGGAAGCGGACGCCGACTTCCCGTACGAGTTTCGCGGGCTCGGCCCCATATCCGGCGACATCGTCGAGCGGAACGGGTCAGTCACCGCTTACGCCACTGCCGCCAGTCTGGCAGCCGACCACATCGTCGCTCTCGTACGAAACCACTCGGACGGCGACGAGGAGCCCATGATCGCGCTGCATGAGCAGAGCGGTTCCTGTCTCGCCTATACCGACAGCGTGGTGTGGTGGGGCGGAGCGGCTGACCACCGGGACCGGCTGCATCTGGGGCAGCGGTTCCGAGGCATCGACGGCAACAGCTGGATCTGGCAGAACGAAGCGATCCGTGATCTGGACTCCGAGGGCCGGAAGTACACGTGGGAGGCGTACGTCTGTCTCGCCGAGACGACCACGCCCATTCTCTGGACTCCGGCCTACTCGGCTCGCTCCGCCAAGCAGCTGCGCATCAGACGTGCCCGCAACAGCTACCAGGCCCGCATGCGGGAGCGAGGAGTGCTCAACGCGGCGGCGGACGGCGTCGACCCGTACGAGATCTACGAACGCGACCAGTGGATCTGCCAGTTGTGCCATCAGACCATCGATTCGGCCGTGCAGTGGCCCGATTTGAGGTCCGCCACTCTCGATCACATCAAGCCGGTCACGCTGGGAGGTGCACACACAGTCGTGAACCTCCAAGCCGCCCACTGGGTCTGCAACGTCCGCAAGGGGGATGCCTGGGGGCCAGGCGCGCAACAGGGCAGCGCAACGGGAACACCCTTTCAGGTGAGGGAAGTTGACTGATCAGTAGAGTTGCCAGAGCCTCGTTCCATTCGAGGCAACGGCGCCTGGAAATTGCTTCTCAAAGGAAGTGAGGATCACGGCTCATGTCGAGTCATCCACCCGCGAACCCTCGTGACCACGCTCGTGCGCACGCGCTGGCCCGCCGCGTACGCGCGCTGCGGGAGGAACACGGCTGGTCGCGTGAACGACTCGCCAAGGAAGCTGGTGTCGGGACCGGTACGCTCGCTCGGCTGGAGAGCGAGGGAGCAATCCAGCCAGGTTTCTTTACTGTAGGAGTGCTGGCCGAGGCACTGGGTGTCTCCCTCGATGCCTTGTTCCACGAGTCCACGTCGAAGTGCGTACCTGGGCTGTGGTCCGCCGGGTACGAGGGGCGCGACATCGACTCGTTCGTCGCTTCGCTGCTGGAGTCCCGTATCGACGTCGTGGCCGATGTGCGGCTCACGCCGATCAGCCGTAAGCCGGGCTTCAGCAAGACCCGCCTCGGGCTGGCGCTCGCCGAGGCCAGCATCGCCTATGACCACCTTCGCAGCCTGGGGAATCCCAAGGACAATCGGGCTCCGTTCTGGGACGGTCGCGTCGTCGAGGGGCGGGCACGGTTTCGGAGCGTGCTGCGTTCCGACGAGGCCCGATCGGATCTCGACCGTCTCGCCGAGCACGCCGGCCGGTCTCGGGTAGCGGTGCTGTGCTTCGAGCGGGACGAGGAGCGCTGCCATCGCCAAGTGGTCCTGGAGGCCGTCCGGAAGCGGCTCTCTGTGCCAGTGACGCCCCTGGCCTGACCTCGTCGCTCAAGGCAGTAGGCGCCCTTGCCCGGGTCAATTGGCTCCCCTCCAATCGGTTGGGTCCGAGTCTGATCAGGACGATCAGCCAGGGGGGCTGTCATGGGGGACGCCATGGCTCAGGCGTGGCAACGGGGACGGATCATGATCACGGTCAAGACGTATCCGGAACTGTCCATGAAGTACCGCGAGACCAGCTGCGTAGCCGGCATCCGTCTGGACCGCGGAAGACCGCACCACGTGCGCCTCTTCCCCGTCCCGTTCCGGCTGCTTGCAGGGGGCAGCCAGTTCGCGAAGTATGCGATCGTCGAGGTCGACGTCCGGCGGCACAGCCGAGACCGGCGGCCGGAGAGCCTCCGGCCCAACCTCGACACCCTTGAAGTCGTGGGCCAGGTCCCGTCCTCCAACGGGTGGAAGCAGCGCTACACATACATAGAGCCGCTCGTTGCGCCGTCCCTGTGCGCAATCAAACGGGATCAGGAGGAACGGGACACCTCCTTGGGCATCTTCCGCCCCGCCGAGGTCACGGACTTCCGCCTGGCTCCGGCCGAGCCCTGGCCAGCCTCCAAGGCTGCCCTCACCGACCAGTTGGACCTGTTCGACCAGGATCTCCGACGCCTTGAGTGGGTGCCGCTGGAGTTCCGGTACCGCTTCCGCTGCGCGGACAAGCAGTGCACCGGTCATGACATGGCGCTCAAGGACTGGGAGGCGGGAGAGTCCTATCGCAAGTTCCTGCGGAGGTACGGCGAGCACGCTCTCCGCGAAAAGCTACGAGAGCGCTGGTACGAGCAGATGTTCACCGCCGATCGTGCGGTCCATTGCTTCGTCGGCAACATCGCGGCGCACCCCAAGACCTTCATGCTGCTGGGGCTGTTCTACCCGCGACGCGACGTCGTCGAGTGCGTACAGGCAGAGCTCTTTTCGCTGTGATGGCGGCGTGCAGGGCGGTCCCCGGCGCGCCTCGCGCCAGGGACCGCATGACTCCTCACCCGCCTCGTCGCCGTGTGAGGAGCAGCCGGTCGAGTACCGCAACCGGAGACCTCGGTGACATCACGCGGCGGGCGTCGAGAGCTGCCTCCCACTGCTCGGTGAAACCGAGCATGAGACGCCTGCGCATGCCGGGGGTGACGTGGGCGTAGCGCGCGGAGACAGAGCCGTCGAGGTGACCCATGCGTTCGTCCATGAGCACCTTCTCGGTGCCCAGGTTCTCCATCATCGTGCGGTGGGTGTGGCGGAGGCCGTGGGGCGTGAGGCCCTTGGCTATCGGGAGCCAGCAGGCGTCTGCCCGCTCGCCGGCGTTACGGCCCTGTGCCGGGACGCCGGGCCACGGCTCGCCGAGCACCGGCACGGGACGGGCCTCCTGCGGCGCCTTCTTCGGGTACCAGCCGGAGGCCGCAGGGGTGAACAGCCAGGTCGCATAACCGTTCCTGCGCCAGTGGGCGGCGTGCCCCGACACTGCACCGCCCCGCACGAACCCGAGGTCGACGATGGCCTTCTCGACCCGCACCCGCGCAGCCTCCTTGGGCGGGCAGCGCAGCAGCTCGCCGGTGTCGAGTTCTGCAGCAGGCGCAGCCACACGTGGGGCAGTTGCATCTCCGGGATCAGTACCACCAAGCGGTCGTGTTCCGTCTCGGCGTAGACGGCGCGCAGGTGGTCCACGATCGGCCGGGTCAGCGAACGTGTCCGGCTGTTCAACACGGTCAGCGGGACATTCGCGTGCCATGCGTTCCACGCGTTGCGTACCTCATCGGCAGTCTTCGCATCCTGGTGATCAGGTCGGGCCCGCAGGTATTCGGACTGACTCGTCTACCACCCGCAAACATCCCGTCTGGCCTGCCGCCGCCGACCCAGACAAGTCGCGCCGTGGGCACGGCCAGGAGGGTATGCGTGAGCCACGTCACTTGTCGGGGGTGCATAGCGGGGCAGGGGCCAGTGTCTTTATTGAGGGTGTAGGGGCCTGTTGAGGTGAGGGGTGACGCTGATGGGGCAGTTGCGGGCCGATGAGTTCGACCGGTTCGTGGCGGCTCGGTGGTCGGCGTTGCTTCACCTGGCGCGGCTGTTCACCGGTGGAGACCGGCACCGGGCCGAGGACCTGCTGCAGGAAGCGCTCGTCAAACTGTGGTTTGCCTGGCCGAAGGTGGCCAAGGAGGCGCCCGAGGCGTATGTGCGCAGGGTCTTGGCCCGTGCTGCGGCTCGCTCGGCACGGCGTCGCTGGTGGGGCGAGCACCCTGTGGACCAACTGCCCGACCCGCCCGAGGTGGCAGATGAGACCGCTGCCGTGGACGAACAGACCCGGTTGGAGGCTGTGTTGGCGTTGCTGCCGGCGCGGCAGCGGGCTGCGGTGGTGCTGCGCTACTACCAGGACCTGCCTGAGCGGGATGTCGCGGAGGCACTGGGCTGCCCGGTGGGTACCGCCCGTTCACTGACGGCACGCGGCGTTGCACGGTTGCGTCAGCTTCTGGCTGAGGCAGAGCCGGTGGAGTGAAGAGGGAGCCATGGACAACTTCGAGCAGGAGCTGGCGCGGATGATGCGCGACAGCCAGGAGGACACGCTCTATGAGGACCGGCACCGAGACCGACTGCACGCCGGCGTTCGCGCACGCCGGCGGGCTCGAGCGGCCTGGACGGCCACCGGATCCGTGCTGACCGTTGCCGGACTCGGAGTCGGACTGATGGTCCTGCCAAGCTCCTTCGCTCAGGACGGCCCCACCGGCCCTCAGCGCCGCCCCGGCACCCCCGCCGAGTCGGTCCCGATGCCGTCGACGCCCCGCCCCGTGCCCCCTGCCACGAAGGCGCCGATGCCGACCTGCACGTCAACCACCCGGCTGGTTCCGATGCCGACCTGCGCCTCAACTACCGGCCCGGTGCCGATGCCGTACCGTCCCTCAACCGCCGAGCCGGTTCCGACGCCGACACAAACCTCGACCGTCAGGTAGCGCCTTGGCCGCGTTCAAGCGGTCCCGATGGGTGTGTACGGAAGCCCCGTGTCCGTACACCTGGGCGAGAGGGAGACGGCGACTTCGTTTGCGCGCGCACCGCGCCCTGGGCAACCAAGTCGGCCACGGGGGCCTGCCTCGGAACCCGCCGTGCGGGCGAGCTCCGCGCAGTACAGCCGCTACGTATTCGTTGATCCTCAAGACCGTCGCCTCCCTGCCCTGAAAGTGGCGGGAGGCGCAGGAGGCACCGTGCTCACCGCGTTCGCCCGAGCGTTCAAGACGCCCGACCTGCGCAAGAAGCTGCTGTTCACGTTGGGCATCATCGTGCTCTACCGGATCGGAGTGCACATCCCGGTCCCAGGGGTGAACTACGCGAACGTCGAGCTCTGCATGAAGCAGGCCGGCGGCAACAGCGGGTTGTTCGGCCTGGTGAACATGTTCAGCGGTGGAGCGCTGCTGCAGATCACGATCTTCGCGCTGGGGATCATGCCGTACATCACGGCGAGCATCATCCTCCAGCTGCTGACCGTGGTGATCCCGCGGCTGGAGGCCCTCAAGAAGGAGGGCCAGTCCGGCCAGGCGAAGATCACCCAGTACACCCGCTATCTGACGGTGGCGCTCGCCGCCCTGGAGGGCACCGCCCTGGTAACCGCCGCCCGCGCCGGTTCGCTCTTCCAGGGCTGCACGCGCCAGATCGTGCCCAGCGACTCGGCCTTCACCACCATCACGATGGTCATCACCATGACCGCCGGCACCTGCCTGACCATGTGGCTCGGTGAGCTGGTCACCGACCGCGGTATCGGCAACGGCATGTCGATCCTGATGTTCATCTCGATCGCCGCCCGCTTCCCGGGCGCGCTGTGGCAGATCAAGCTCCAGGGCAAGCTCGCCGACGGCTGGATCGAGTTCTTCGCGGTGATCCTGGTGGGTCTGGCGATGGTCGCCCTGGTGGTCTTCGTCGAGCAGGCACAGCGGCGCATCCCGGTGCAGTACGCGAAGCGCATGATCGGGCGCCGGTCCTATGGCGGTACGTCCACTTACATCCCGCTCAAGGTGAACCAGGCAGGTGTGATTCCCGTCATCTTCGCGTCGTCGCTGCTCTCCATCCCGGCGCTCATCGCACAGTTCAGCGGGTCGAAGGCGGCATGGGCGACCTGGATCGCCGCCATCTTCACCAAGGGAGACCACCCCGTTTACATCGCCGCGTACGTCTTGTTGATCGTGTTCTTCGCCTTCTTCTACGTGGCCATCAGCTTCAACCCCGAAGAAGTCGCCGACAACATGAAGAAGCACGGTGGCTTCATCCCGGGTATCCGGGCTGGTCGCCCGACGGCCGAATACCTCAGCTACGTGCTCAACCGGATCACGTGGCCGGGCTCGCTGTACCTGGGGCTGATAGCGCTCGTACCAACAGTGGAGTTGGTGCTGTTCAACGCGAACCAGAACTTCCCGTTCGGCGGGACGAGCATCCTCATCATCGTGAGTGTGGGCCTGGAGACCGTGAAGCAGATCGAGAGCCAGCTTCAGCAGCGCAACTACGAAGGGTTCCTCCGCTGATGCGAATCGTCCTCGTCGGACCCCCGGGGGCCGGCAAGGGTACCCCGGCCGCGTACCTCGCAACGAGGGCCCCTGCTGGGTTTCGGGGCACTCTTGGGAGCCGGATCCGGAAGAGGGGTAAACCGCCATCCCATGCGCGGCTCCACCGAAGGCACCGCCGTCACCCATCGTCGTCACGCGTCGTTGACCGGCTCCTGTGCCCAGGCGTCGTCATCCCAGCACCAACACTCCTTCGGATCGCCAAGCGCCATCGGGACATCGGGGTCTCTCCAAGGCACGACGTGATCTCGAAGGAAGTGCTCGGCCGCGCTCATGGCTGCCCACCGGACGGTATACGCCTCCTCCGCCTCGCGGCGTGTCCCATCGTTGCCGTGAGCAGTCCAGCCCCAAGCACATCGGTCTGGAAGGTAAGTGATCTCGGCGACCCCGCCGTACTTTTCCACCGTGATCTTCTCTGGTTGCCCCGAGCCGTCGTCGACCGCGCCGGGCCACTTCTTTCGCGCTGCCTGCTTGGAGATCCCCCATGCAGATCCCAGATGGCCATAGGTAGCACCCATCCCCCCGCCCATCAGCGCAGCCTCAGCGGCAAGGACGTCGGCGGCTTCATGCACCTGCCGCAGGGCGTGCAGGTAGGCGAGCTGCCAGTATGTGAACAACTCCGCCATAGCCGAGGGTTTGTGTCCGTTATCCAGGCATTTCTGACCACGCGCCGAGGTCCGCCCCGCGACATAGCAGGCGAGTTCCCTCAAATGGTCGCGTATTAGCGCGACTTCGACAGCGCAAGGCGAACGCCATGGCTCCGCCATGAGGTCCGAATCGAACCAGAACTCGTCACCGCTCACTGAATGCATGAGGACAACCGTGGTTGTCGCAACATGCCCTCCGTAGAACGAACTTCGAAAGTTGATGTGCTCGGCTACTCGACTCGAAGCCGCAAAGCAGTACAAGAAACTGCAGGTCACGCACGTATGGCCTGGACTGCAGGAAGTGGCCAGAGTCGACAGCAAGGGCGGGAAGCGGGCCGGATCGACTTGCGGTGCTAGGTAGCAGCTGCTCCAAGGTGGGCGCGCTCGAATCACCGAGCCATCCGCTTTGCTTACGGCCGGCATGTGCCGTAGGCCCGAAGAATCGGAGAAGTCATGGCCAAGCACTTCAACTCTCACGTTGTTCCTGACGCTCAAGCCGCCTACGATTGAGAGTCCCGAGCCACGAGCCTTCGTCTCCTACTGGCGTGCGCGCAGTAGATCATTAAGCACGCGCACTGGCGACATGGAGCACAGCCCGAGCCGTACGCGACGGATCGAGGCAGCCGCCAAGGCTCGGGCCGAAGGGCGGATGGCCTATCTGGAGCATGGCCTAGAGGCCGAACGCACCGACTGACCACGCCTTGCCGCTAGCCGCATGGATCCACAGACTTATCGCCCCCCTTACCGCCCATATCGCCCCAACTGCAGCCGGACACACGTCCCGTCTACCGGAAACGGCAGCTGGGCAGGGCGCTGGCGGCCAGGACATCCGGTCTCGGAGGCCAGCGTCGCCCGCGAGGTCCTGGAGGAGACAGGCATCAACGTCGAGATGGACGAACTCACTGGGGTGTGCAAGAACCACGCGAGGGACAGATGCAAACCTTGCGGCGGGACCGCGCGCACGTCCGATGAGCCGACGACCGTGGACTGGTTCACGCCCGAAGAGGTCAGCGAGCGCATGTCCGTCGACGGTTGACTCGCTTAGCTGACACTTGCGGACCTGAGCGCTCGCTGCACACTTACTCCATGGATCAAGGGGTGGCAGCACTGGTCGCTGGTGTTGTGGGCATGATCGGAGCCCTCGGTGGCGCAGTAGCAGGCGGGTATGCGGCAGTTCGGGGAGCACGTATCGGAGCTGAGAACGCCGCCGAGGTGACTCGACAACAGGTCAAGGATCAGGCGGCCGCAACCCACGCGCAATGGCTGACGGATCTACGCAGGGCAAAGTACTCCGCCCTAGTGCAAACAAGTGTCGCCTTTGCCATGCAGATCGGACCGCTCATCTCCTTCGAAAGCCGACGGGACGATCCCAGCTCACAGCTCAACGAGGTGCGTCGCAGCTACTTCGACCAGCTCTACGAGGCCCGCTTCCTCGCGGGTCGCGAGCTCCAGCAGGCAATCGATCAAGCTGCCGATCTCGCCGAGAACGTTGGACACGAACCGTACGACAATCCCAGCGAGAGGATGGAGTACCGCCATCGTCTGCACCGGGAAGGCTTCGGACGCGCCCAAGCTATCGAAGACGCGGCGAGAGCGGAGCTCGGTCTACCACCTCGTGAGCGCACCCGAGCATAGGTTCGGCCGCGCGCACCTCAGGGAGCGAACCTGTCCGGAGCGGCGACTTCTACAGATCCGGCCACAGGCGCCAACTGCGGCCGGACACGCTCAGGAATCGTCGCGCCACCACCAATTCGGCACCCGTCGCCGTTGGCTCCAGACACGTGACTGCTTTTCCGCTCCCGCCAGAACTTGGTCGGCTGAGATGTTCGCTGCGACATGCAAGTAACGGGTTCGGCTGTGCACGTCCGCCTCATGCAGCTCGATGTACCTCTGTGCGTACTCGATGTAGCTGTCCACGTCTTTGGCCAGTCGACGATGCACGGACTGCTTCGAAACGCCGTAGAAGCTGGCAAGGGCATCCCAGGACACACCTCCTTGCCTGTGTACCGCGCAGTTCAGCCGTTCCAAGGAAGCAATCTCGCCCCTGATCGAGGGCCAGAGACGAGGACTGTTGGCGGCCTCTGTTGTGGGTTCAGCGAGGCTTCCGAATGTGGAGGCCAAGGCCAACGCGGCTGCTGAACGGGCAACAAGCAGGTTTCGCATGCGCTCTTCGTAAGACGTCGCATTCATAGCAGCACTGTGCCTGAGCGACGTCAGCTTTTTGCTGACTTCGCGGAAGCCGCGTTGGCTCCAGGCTGATGTCACGAAGAAACCCCCTGCTGCAACAGGGGGCCATGTTCCATCACGTCTGGAGACAAGATGAACAGCCACCACGTTACCCCTGGCGGGTCCGTTCCGCAGGACCGTATGCGCACGGCAGTCGCTCGCCTGCTGGATCAGGAGATGTCAGCGACGGGGCCTGTGTCCGCAACGCTCACCCTGTGCGTCATCGGGAACTCGCAAGAACTTGCGCCGGCTACCGTGCGTCTGACCCTCATCGCGGTCCTCTTGGTGATCGTCCTTGGAATGCAGTACACCTGAGCCCTGGTCTCTTGAGTTCGGGCTGAGTGTCCAACTGCGCTACCACCGCGGCGTACGACGCCGAACAACCACGGACACTCAGGGACAGCCACTCCAGCTCAACGGGCTTACGACCGCCGGTCGGACTGGCGATCGAATTGCTTCGGGACGAAGAGGTCGTGGGTTCAAATCCCGCCACCCCGACTGAAGGAACAAAGGTCAGGGCCTGATCCGCATCGCGGGTCGGGCCCTGACCTGTTCGTGGGGCCGTCTTGGGCGCCACTTGGGAGCCGACTTCGAAAGTGGCTGCCCAACGGAGGGCGAACTGTGGGCTGTCTTCCGGCGTTTCGCTCGTCCCCTCCCCCTGGTTCCGGTCGCGGCGGAGAGCGCGGTGAACCGTGGAGCGGGTCAGCTGCCGGAGGCCAGGGCAAGGAACACGGCGGTGACCGCCGGCAGCAGCAGAAGAGTGGCGTACCGCACACACCGGTTCTTGGCTCGGGCGATCCGGCTGGTTCCTGTCAGGGCCCGGGACAGCCGGGGCTGCGGGTCGGAACTGCCCAGCCGTAGCCCCGCCGACAGCTCCGCGCGGCTCTCGGCCCGCACCACGTCTTCGTAGTAGGCGAGGATGCGCGCGCTCTCCCTCATCCTGGCTCCGCGGCGTGGCACGAGGGCCACGAGCAGGCACAGGAGCGCCCCGGTCGTGGTGACCGCCGCTGTCCACCACAGGGGGAGGGCCCACGAGGCTCCGGGCGGGCGGCGGATCAGCAGGAGCCCGAGAAGTGCTCCCCCGGTGGCCAGCAGGGTGGCGGCCTTGCCGTCGGCGCGGCCGATCTCCAGGTGATTCTGGGCGATCAACTCACGCGACAGTGCCGCCACGTCGTCCGGGTCGTCGTACGGGGCGGTGCTGAGCCGGCGCCGCCCGTGCTGGGAGGGACCGAAGAGTGTGGGGCGCGTCATGGCGTCGCTCCGTACGCACCCTTCGTGTCGCGGTGCGGACCGTCGTGCCCGATCCGCGTCAGGATCTCCTCGCCCTGAGGTACGCCGACCTCGCTGAGGACACGGGCCAGGTTCACGCCGACGA
This sequence comes from Streptomyces inhibens, assembly GCF_003389455.1. Taxonomy (GTDB): domain Bacteria; phylum Actinomycetota; class Actinomycetes; order Streptomycetales; family Streptomycetaceae; genus Streptomyces; species Streptomyces inhibens. Next base: position 31,886 of record NZ_QUAC01000095.1, read on the forward strand.
AACTCCGGTCCTCTTCCGTCAGTCCCTGGAGCGTCGCCGCCAGAGTCCTTTCCCAGCCGTCCCGGTCGGTGAGCAGACTGCTGTGGGCCACCGTCCAGTCGAGCACCTCCCTTGCCTGCTCGGGCTGGTGCAGCAGCCAGAGAGCGGCCAGGCCGACCGGCCCGCCTGCCACCACCTCCCGGTAGAAGCGGTAGGCCTCACGGTGTGCTTCGCCGAATCCCGGCGGAAGGGTGGGCACCGCTCCGGTGCCCGGCGCGGCCTGGAACGCGGCCGGCGGGTCCAGGAACCAGTAGATAAGGCCCGTACCCTCGATCACCCGCGGCCGGCCGGGCGGCTCGACCTCGGCGGTCCCATGGTGCGGCGGTGGCTTTTTCAGCGGGTCGGAAACGCCGGGCAGCGACGCGTTCTCCCCGATGTGCCGGACGATCATCTGACGGGCCTCTTCCTCGGTGGCCCGGCTCCTCGCGGCGACCACGGGGTTGCTGACCTTCCAGGCGACCTCGTAACGGGACTGCGGGCGGGCCGACGAAGTCGCGGTGCGCCGGGGGATGTCGACCCAGAACCGCCGTTCCGTGAGGGAGACCCACACGACATCGAAGAACTCCCCGCGCCGCACTTCCCGCGCGGTCGGACGCGGATAGCCCCAGAAGTCACCGCCGCGCGGCGGCTCCAGCCGATCCGCACCGTGATCCGAGAGAAATGCCAGGGCGCGTTCCTCTTGCGAGCTGAAGCGGAGGCGAAGGAACTGCCAGGTGGGTGAGGAGGTCACCGGTGTGATCAGTGGTTCCGTCATGAGGCGAACCCTTCTGGTGGGGTGGACGTGCGATGGCGGTGGCGGCGCAGCATGAAGCGCATGACGCCTCGGTGTTCGCGGGCCATGCCGGACAGCGCGCTCAGGAAGGGAGCGAAGGCGGTCCGGCGCCGCAGAGCGGGGTCACCCTCGATCTGGAGCAGTCGCTGCACCGTCGCCTCATGTGCGGACGGGGCGTCGAGGGCGAGAATCACCAGGTTGAGGGCCTGGCCCGGGTGCTCCACCATTACGTCGGCCAAGCTGACACGTCTGGTGCCGGACGTGCCGGGTTGGGGAAACGTCGAAAGGCTCATCGACTCGACCACATGAGCCGCCAAGGTGTGACGCGGTGTTCCCTGCTCCGATTCCAGCCACTCCGCCACCTTGTCGAAGACGAGGGTGTGGTTCGCGTCCTCGGTGAGGAGTGCGCCGAGCGCGAAGGAGACCGCGGTCCGCAGGCTGCGTTCCGCGTCCGCTTTCGGCCCGTCGAGGACCGCGTCCAGGAGCTTCAGGGCGGCTGCGGGCCGCGCCAGGCCGTAGCTGCCCGCGCAGGTTTCGGCGACCGTGCACCGGACGAGGCCGGAGCGCGCCCGGCTCCACTGCCGTAGTTGTTCACGCACCGCACCGGCGAGGACGGCGTGCTGGACCAGCTCGCCGAGTGCGAACGCGACCAAGCGGCGCCGCCAGCGCCGGTCCGAGGCGGCGAAGGGAACCAGCTGGCGCAGCGTGCTCGGTCCGGTCGCGTGCGTCAGTACGCGGCCGATCGCCCGACCTGCTGTCAGGTCGATGCCGGGTTGATAGGGCAGTGCGTCAAGGGCCTTCCACAGCAGCTCCGACATGCCCTCGTGTTCCAGCCACAGGTGCCGGAGCAGCGCGTCCGCCCGGTGCCGGCCCGAGAAGGCGACCGGCTGGACCGGGAAGCGGTACCGCGATGTCGAGCCGAACTCCGTCGGCAGGGGGCGCGCGCCCACCGCCTCCAGCCGGTCCTCGAAGGCCGGGCCAAGCACATCGGCCCGTTCCGGCAGCTCGCTCCCCGGCCTTGGCCCCGCTCGTTCGCCGATCAGCGGGCGGAGCACCGCGGTGAACTGCTCGATCACCGTGCGGTCTTGTCGCGACAGGAGTGCGATGGCGGCCATGAGGGAGAGGTCGTCGGCGCTGTGGCGTGCCTCCGCCAGGGCCGCGCGGGCGGCCGAGGCGCTGCCGACCAGCAGATCGTCGAGCACGGAGGCGGCAGACGTTCCCGTAACGACCGCCTCGCGCAGGCCGTCGGCCACGTCAACTCCGTCATCGGGCAGAGGGTGTGCGCCCAGATAGTCGGTGAACTCACGAGAGGCAAGGTGCTCCAGTGCGTCGTTCAGTTGCGCACCGGTGAGGTCGCCCGACTCGGCCATCGTCTGCAGCCGCTTGGCGGCCACTTCACCCGGCGAGGGCGGCAGATGCCTCACCTGCCACGGCAAGGTGTCGGCGGGCAGCTGCGTCTCCTTGGCCACTGTGACGACCAGGTGGGCCCCGGAGCGCCTCAGCAGATCGCCCAGGCTGGTGAGCGCCACCTCGCCGAGTGAGTCGGCGGCTGCCTGGGAGAGCCCTTGCAGCAGATAGCCGCGTCCGCCCTTCGGGCGCCACACCGCCGGGTTCTCCATGGAGTCCAGGCCGGTGATGCCGTCGGCTCCGTACCGTTCCGCCAGCAGGGCGAACGCGGCCGTACTCGCACCTGTCCCGCCTCCCGCCCGCATGACGAGGACCCGGCGGTCCAGCACCTTTCGGCACCTCAGGTAGGAAGGCGGTTCGACGAAGCCGCACAGCCTCTTGCGTACCTCGTCCGCCGGATAAGGCCCCTCGCGCAGCCGGGGCTTGATGATCTTCTCTGTGACGTCGTCGTCGAGCAGCTCGGTGCCGGCCAGGTAGTAGACATCGCCCTGGACGCCGCCCATGAACGCCATGCCGTGGCCCACCCGCTGCTGGTTGTCCCGGAAGGAGTTCTCCGGCCGCCCTGCGGCATGGACACCGTCCTCGGCGGGAGTGCCCCCGCCGTCCGGACCGGGTGACGCGCCCTGTTCGGCGCTCATCGGCGGTCCCCGGGACCGCCGACCTGCTTGTCACCCGTCACGTTGTCGCCGCTGCCCCAGTGCTGATTGCTGCCGTGATACGAGGTCGAGCGGCCGGTATAGGTGAAGTCTCCGCCGACGTTGCCCATCAGGGCGGCGCCTTCATTCACTTGCTGGGAGTTCCCGCTGTACCGGGTGCCTGGCTGCGTCGCGGGCGCCGCCTCGCGGGAAGCGGCGTCGGCTTCGGCATTGGCTTCGGCATCGGCGGTTTCCTCGCGGGGTTGGACTCCGGCCTGCACGAGGTTCCCGGACGGCGACGGGACGTACAGCCACGCCTGCTGCGAGAAACTCTTCCCTTCCACAGTGGCCGGCACTTCGACGCAGCGGTCGGGGTGCAGCCCGGTGTAGGCGCCGAGCACCACGTCCTCGTAGACCCGCTGGGAGATGACCGCGGCGAGGTGGGTGATCTGCTCGCTCGCCGCGGCGAGGATCGCCTTGACCGGCCGCGAGTCCAGGAGCCGGTGTGTGTCGTTGCGGGCCGTGCCGTTGCCGTCGCCGGGCCGGTCGGCATCCGGCAGCGGTCCGACGTGGACGCTGGCCCGGAGGCGGATACGAGGCCCCACGGACTGCCGGTTGTACGCGCCGAGGACGTCGTCCAGGACACCCAGGAACGGCCAGAGGACGTAGGGGAGGAACACCGGATCGAAGCCGAACACCACGCCATCCCCCGTATTGGCGGGAAACCTCTTGGAGTCGCGCAGTGCATGCAGGCCGGCACGTTCGAGGGCCTGGTCGACGAGTTCGGGGATCAACTGGCTGACCGGGCCGTGCTGCACCGCGGGAAGGCCGGTGAAGTCCTTGGCGTCCACGGCGAACAGGGCACGGTAGGGAGGTAGCGGTCGGCTCTCGGTGTACGGGGCAGGCAGGAGCGTGGACATGCGTGGTCTCCTTGCGGATGGCGCGGGTGGCTTTCCGTAGCCGCTGTGCGGCTGCTTCGAGGTTCCGCCCGTTCCGTCCGGCCGAGTGCACAGCGCAGGGCAGTTCGCCGGTGGCCCGCGTCACAACGCGCGGGCGTTCAGTCGGCCGACGCCCAGTGCCGCAGGGTCTTCATGTCCTTGATGACGATCACTCGTCGTGCCGTCTCGACCGCGCCGGCGTCCCGCAATCGCTGCAGACCGGCGATGACGGAGTTACGCGTCACTCCGGTGGCCTGGGCGATCTCCTCCTGGCTCAGTCCGGTCAGCTGGACGACATCCGGCTCGGCAGCCGGGGCGGTCAGTTCAGCCAGTCGCAGCAGTGCGCGCGCCAGCCGTACGACCAGCGGCAGCGTCAGCAGTTCGGTGCGATGCACATCGGATTCCCGCAGCCTGGACAGCGCTTGGCGCATCAGGTCCATCACCAGCCCGCGCTGCTCGACGAACCTGCGAAACCGCTGAGCCTCCAGAACGACGGCCGTGCAGGGGGTGAGGGCGACCACTTCCGCCGTGCGCGAGGTGCCGTTGAAGACCGACACCTCCCCGAGCAGATCGCCCGGTCCCCGAAAGGCCAGCCAGGTCACGGCACCGCTGGGCTCCCGGCACACGACCTTGGCGAGACCGTCCGTGAGCGCGAGCAGATGCGTCCCGGGAGAGCCTTGCCGCAGCATCACGCTGCGTTCGCGGAAGATCCGGGATGTGCCTTGGCTTTGCAGCTCACGCCACACTTCTTCGGACAGCACTCGTCGCCTTCCCGGTGCGCACCCTCGCCGGCACATCCCACCCTCATGAGTTGTACGTGGCCGGAAGCCGCCTGCGCCGCGAGTCGGTTGACGATGGCCGAGAACGTTCGTCGGTTGCGTTGATGTGGTGGACGCCGGCCGCCCGCGGTGCGGGCTCGGCTGGCTGCTGGCTGGAAAGTTTCTTATGCCGTGGCGGCGTCCGGCCTAGCGTTGACTGCGTGACCGGATTCGATATCTGGTCACGGAGTCAAGGGGGGGCACGCCGTGGAACGGGCGGAGCGTGGTGAGCGGATCCTGGAGGCGGCAGGGGAGTTGCTGCTCGCCTGGGGCTATCGGCGAGTGACGATCGACGAGATCGCCCGCCGTGCCAAGGTCGGCAAGGGCACGGTCTATCTGCACTGGAAGACCAAGGATTCGCTGCTCCTGGCCGTTGTGCTCAGGGTGCAGTCCCGTAGCCATCAGCGGCAGTTGGCGCGCATGCGCTCCGACCCGCTGGAGATCCTGCCGAGCCGGGCGCTGCGTGGACACTTCCTCGACTTCCTGGGTGAACCGGTACTGCGCGCCCTCTACACCGACGACGTCGACATCCTCGGCCGGCTCAACGACACCGCCAAGAAGGAGCTTGCTGAGCTGATGGCCCAGGGCGACCGCGTCCTGCGGCGCCATCTCGAAATACTGCGCGAACACGGTCTGGTGCGCGACGACATGGACGTGCACCACCAGCAGTACGCGTTGATGGCGATGGCCACCGGCTTCTTCACATCCGAAGCGCTGCTCTCCGGCCGTGCCCCGGACGACCCGGAGGCACGCGCCGAGATCCTCGCCCATACGGTGCGGAGCGCGTTGGAGACGTGCCCCGGATCTGGTGCGGGTGCGGATCCCGGGGTGGATCTCGGTGCGGATCCCGGGGTGAGTCTTGGCGCGGATCCTGCCTCCGTTGGCGTACGCCTCGCCGCTGCCACCGCTGCGGCTGCGCCCGAGGTCATCGCTCTCTACGAGCATCTGGCGGAGGTCAGCGCGCAGGAGATGCGCCGGCAGATACGTACCTGACCGACCATCACGTCACATGCCACGCCATGTGCCGAGTCACGTCCCGAACCACCATCCAAGCCATGCCAAGCCACGCCACGCCAAGCCACGCCACGCCACGACCGAAGTTGAGCGACCCCCGAGTCCCACCCTGACTCCCGAACCGACTCCCAACCCGGAGGAGCACGAAAGATGTCAGCCTTATCCAGCTCTCCGTTCGCCGAGCACATAGGGAAACACCCGGGCGAGCCGAACGTGATGGAACCGGCACTGATCAAGGATCCGTTCGGCGGCTACGGCGCGCTGCGCGAGCAGGGACCGGTCGTGCGTGGCCGGTTCATGGACGACTCGCCCGTATGGTTCGTGACCCGTTTCGAGGAGGTCCGCCAAGTCCTGCGCGACCAGCGGTTCGTGAACAATCCGGCGTCGCCGCTCCTGGGCAGTCAGGCCGAGGAGATGCCGATGCTCAGGCTGCTGGAGCAGATGGGCCTCCCCGAGCACCTTCGGGTCTATCTGCTCGGATCGATCCTCAACAGCGACGCCCCCGATCACACCCGGCTTCGCCGCCTCGTCTCGCGGGCCTTCACCGCACGCAAGATCACCGATCTGCGGCCGCGCGTCGAGCAGATCGCCGACGAGCTGCTGGCCCGGCTCCCCGAGCACGCCGAGGACGGCATCGTCGACCTCATCCAGCACTTCGCCTACCCGCTGCCGATCACGGTCATCTGCGAACTGGTCGGCATACCCGAAGCCGATCGCCCGCAATGGCGCGCATGGGGCGCCGACCTCGTGTCACTGGAGCCGGACCGGCTCAGCACGTCGTTCCCGGCGATGATCGACCACACCCATGAACTGATCCGCGAACGGCGCGGCGCGCTCACCGATGATCTGCTCAGCGAGCTGATCCGTGCCCAAGACGACGACGGCAGCCGGCTCAGCGACGTCGAGATGGTCACCATGGTGTTCGCCCTCGTCTTCGCCGGTCACGAGACCACCGCCCACCTCATAGGCAACGGCACGGCGGCGCTGCTCACCCACCCCGACCAGCTGCGCCTGCTCAAGGACGACCCGGCCCTGCTCCCGCGTGCCGTCCATGAGCTGATGCGCTGGTGCGGGCCGGTGCACATGACCCAGTTGCGTTACGCCTCCGAGGACATCGACCTCGCCGGTACGCCGATCCGGAAGGGAGACGCCGTACAACTCATCCTGGTATCGGCGAACTTCGATCCCCGCCACTACAGCGACCCCGATCGTCTCGACCTGACCCGTCACCCCGCAGGCCACGCCGAGAACCACGTGGGCTTCGGCCATGGGATGCACTACTGCTTGGGCGCCACGCTCGCCAGGCAGGAGGGCGAAGTGGCGTTCGGCAAGCTGCTCGCGCACTACCCGGACGTAGCGCTGGGCGTCGAACCGGAAGCCCTGGAGCGGGCGCCGATGCCCGGCAGTTGGCGGCTGAATTCTTTGCTGCTGCGGTTGGCGAAGCGCTAAGGCTGCACGCCGGTACTGCGTGCCGGTACTGGCGGGCCGGTCTGTGCGTAATGCCCGCCAGTACAGCGCGCGGCGGTCGCCGCAGCGCTCGGCCGGGGCCCGCCCGTATGGCGTGCCCCGGCCGACGCGCCGGATGAGGTGACCGGCGATCCGTTGGCGCTCCGGCGGGCGGCTACTTGCCGCCGTCCACCGACACCCGCCAGGTGACCGACCGCGCGCCCTCACCCTCGCCGTCGAAGATGACGGCCACCGGGGCGTCGCCCTTCGGCAGCAGGTGGATGGAGCACTCGGTCACCGTGCCGTTCGGCTTCACCATCTTGTGCGGGACGGCTTCGGGGCACTGGCCGACCCCGGGGCCGCCGATGGCGAGGAGAATCATCTTCTTCACGGTCTGACCGCCGGCGGTCCGCAGCGCCACCCCCTCGTTCATGTCGGGCAGCAGGTCGTACTTGCCGCTGTTGCGGTACTGCATCGTCACGTAATACGGGATGAGCTTCTTCTCGTCCGCGTCCAGGTCGAAGCGGCTCAGGTCGGCGATGTCGCCGGTGCGCACGCTCTTCGGCGTGATGCGCAGCGGGACGGGGCGGCTGCGGCTGTCCTCCGTGATGCCGTCGGCGGGCTTGCCGGCGGGCAGCACCCCGTTGGAGCCGCCGCTCTTGGCCCCGCCGACCTGCCAGATGAGGGTGTCGCCGCCGTCGTCCTTGTACGAGACGGTCGCCGGCTGCCGGCCCTTCGGCAGCATGTAGATCTGGCAGTTCGCCGCCGTGGCACCTGCCGCCAGTTGGGGCGCGCCGCTCGCACGGCACTCGGGCGGCAGACCCGAGCTGGTGGCCAACGGGTTCGACTGGAACAGCGAGACCTGCTGGGCGGCCTGGCCGTCCGCCCCGTTGACCGAGAAGTTCCGCGCCGGGTCCGCTCCGCTCACCGTGTCCTTGCCGGTGTTGGTGTAGGTGACGGTGAGGTAGTACGGCACCATCCCCTTGAGGTCGTCGTCCAGCCGTATGTGCTTGAGGTCGGAGTCCGAGCCGCGGGCCAGCCGGATTGGCGTGATCCGCAGGGCGTGCGCCGTGTGGTCGGAGCCGGTCCAGGTGGCCGGGCGGGGCGTGGCCTTCATCGGCAGCGGTTCGGCGGACGTGACGGCTTCCGAGGCGCCCGGCGATGCCTTGCCGGCGTGGGGTCCGCCGGCGCACCCCACGGTCAGCAGCATGAGCGCGCTGAGGCCCGCGGCACCAGCAATACGTATAGGCACCCGCATGGTGAACCCCCGTTGATGTGCGTCGCATGGCGCCTCACCACACGACCGTTGACAGTCGACGCCCGACATTCGGTCGCCCGCCGGGCTCGCCCCCCGGCACCGGCCGGGCCGGTCCGTCACATTAGCCGCCCGGGGGACGGGCGGATGGCGGCCGGCCTCGGGGCGGTTCTTGATGCGTACGGCTTGTCCCCGTGCTTGCTTTCAGCTTGCCCGGCTTGCCTTCAGCGAGTACATGAGGGGGATGCGGGGGCGGTCGCCGGGGAAGCGGTAGTAGCCGTCGTCGTCGCGGCGCAGTGCGCTGAAGCGCTGGAACATGGTCATGTCGTGTTCGTGCAGGAAGTCGATGCGCAGGCCGGCGCCGGCCAGGGCGGAGACGACCTCGCCGATCGGGTGCTGCCATTCGACGCTGCGGTTGTTGACCGTGGGCGCACCGAAGTCCGTGTAGGTACCGGGGGTTTCGTCGACCCATGCATCGCGGCTGAAGTAGTCGTGGATGATGCGCGATCCGGTCTCGTCGTCCAGGGCATCGCAGAGCGGGTGGAATTCGGCGAGGTAGAGAAAGCCGCCGGGGGCGACGAGGGAGGCGGCCGTATCGGCCCAGCGTTCCAGGTCGGGGAGCCAGTTCAGGGCGCCGATGCCGGTGTAGACGATGTCGTACGAGTCGTCGGGGACGGCTTCGGCGGCGTCATAGACGTCGGCGGCGACGAATGCTGCGCGGTCCGGGCGGTAGCCGAGCTCGGCGGCGAGCTCGCGGGCCGCTTCGACGGCCGGTTCGGAGAAGTCCAGGCCGACGACGCGGGCCGCGCCGCGGTGTACCCAGGAGAGGGTGTCCTGGCCGAAGTGGCACTGGAGGTGGAGCAGGGAGCGGCCGGTGACATCGCCGACCTCCGCGGCCTCGAAGTCGCGGATCACGTCCCGGACCCGGCGGAATCGGTCCTGGTCGTAATAATCGCTCGCGGTGTGGATAGCGACGCGCTCGTCCCACTTCGCGCGATTGGCCTCCCGCCAGTCATCGGGGCCCGGGTGTCTTCGCATACGACGAAGTTATCCACAGGCTGGTGACCCTCGCCAACGCAATTTGGGGGCCGGGCGCAGAATGGGCCCATGACTGACGAGACGACCGCAGGCCGCGACCACTCCACCGATCCGACCCCTTCGACGAGAGCTGCCGACCAGTCGGCCGAGACGAGGACGGGCTCGGCCAACCCGATAGCGGGCTCGGGCGGGTCGACGGCGGGCTCGGACGCATCGGCGAGGGTCGCGGACGGGTCGACGGCGGACGCGGCAGCCTCAGCGGACTCAGCCTTCTCGGTGGACTCGGTGGACTCGGTGGACTCGGTGGACTCGGTGGCCTCGGCGGATTCCAGCGGCGCGGACGTCGCGATGCCGGACTGGGAGAAGCGCTTCCGTGCGCCGCGGATCGGGCTGCCGGACTGGGCCGAGGAAGCCCCCGACCGCTCCCTGTTCGTCTCGAACGCCACCGGCACCTTCGAGCTGTACGCCTGGGACCGGGCGACCGGCGGCCAGCGGCAGGCCACGGACCGGCCGAACGGCACGACGGACGGGACGCTGTCGCCGGACGGCGAGTGGATCTGGTGGTTCTCGGACACCGACGGGGACGAGTTCGGCGTCTGGATGCGGCAGCCGTTCGCCGGCGGCCCGGATGAACCGGCCACCCCGGGCCTCGCCCCCTCGTATCCAGGAGGCCTGGCCATCGGCCGGGACGGAACGGCGGTCGCCGGGTGCTCAACGGACGAGGAGGGCTCGACGGTCCATGTCGTACGGCCGGGTGAACCGCCGGTCGAGATCTACCGCCACCGCGAGTCGGCAGGCGTCGGCGATCTCTCGCACGACGGCTCGCTGATCGCCATCGAGCACACCGAGCACGGCGACGCGATGCACTCCGCGATCCGCGTCGTACGGCCCGACGGCTCGACGGTCGCGGAGTTGGACGACACCAACGGCGGGACCGAGGAGCTGGGCCTGTCGGTGATGGGCTTCGCGCCGGTGGACGGTGACACCAGGCTGCTCGTGGGGCATCAGCGGCGGGGCCGCTGGGAGCCGATGATCTGGGATCCGCTGACCGGGGTGGAGACGGCCCTGGAGATCGACCTGCCGGGCGATGTGGGCGCCGACTGGTATCCGGACGGGTCCGCGCTGCTGGTCGAGCACGAGTACCAGGCGCGAAGCGAGCTGTGGCGCTACGAGCTCGGTGCGCCAGGCGGCGCGGGCGCACCGGCCGAAGCGGCGGCCGCGACCGCTGCGGGCGGCCCGGTGCTGACCCGGGTCGAGACCCCGGCCGGCACGGTCTCGGGCGCGACGGCGCGGCCGGACGGAACGATCGAGTTCCTGTGGTCGTCGGCCGCGCAGCCCCCGGAGGTGCGGTCGACCAGCGGCAAGGTCGTGCTGGACCCGCCCGGCATGAAGGCGCCGGGCTCGGTGCCCGTGCGGGACATCTGGGTGGAGGGCCCCGGCGGCCGTATCCATGCGCTGGTCCAGCAGCCTGCGGGTGAGGGCCCCTTCCCGACGGTCTTCGACATACACGGCGGCCCGACCTGGCACGACAGCGACGCGTTCGCCTCGTCGCCCGCGGCCTGGGTGGACCACGGCTTCGCGGTCGTACGGGTCAACTACCGCGGCTCGACCGGCTACGGCCGCGCCTGGACGGACGCGCTCAAGCACCGCGTCGGGCTGATCGAGCTGGAGGACATCGCCGCGGTGCGCGAGTGGGCGGTCTCGTCCGGGCTGGCCGATCCGGAGCGGCTGGTGCTGGCCGGCGGCTCGTGGGGCGGCTATCTGACGCTGCTGGGGCTCGGTACGCAGCCGGAGGCCTGGGCGGTGGGCCTGGCAGCGGTTCCGGTCGCGGACTATGTCACGGCGTACAACGACGAGATGGAAGCCCTCAAGGCGATGGACCGGACCCTGCTGGGCGGCACCCCTGAGGAGGTCCCGGAGCGCTTCGAGGCGTCGTCCCCACTGACGTACGTGGACGCGGTGCGGGCCCCGGTCTACATCTCCGCGGGCGTCAACGACCCGCGCTGCCCGATCCAGCAGGTGGAGAACTATGTCCAGCGGCTGGAGGGACGCGGCCATCCGCACGAGGTCTACCGCTATGACGCCGGCCATGGCTCGCTGGTCGTCGAGGAGCGCATCAAGCAGGTCCGTCTGGAGCTCGACTTCGCCCAGCGGTATGTGATCGAGAAGGCACGGGAGGGCTAAGGCTCGGGGGGCTGAGGCCCAGGAGGCCTGAGGCCCAGGAGAGCTCACGCCGGGAGGGGCTGCACCCCCAGAGGAGCTGGAACCCGGAAGGGCTGGAACCCGGAAGAGCTGGATGGGCAGGACCGGCACGACACGGCGAGGGGTGGTGATCGACTCAGAGCGCGGCGGAGGTGGGCGGAGGTGGGCTGAGCACGCCCGGCCCGCACTCGGCCCACACCCGACTCACACCCGACCCAGCCGACCCAGCCGACCCAGCCGACCCTGCGCCCGGCCGGGACCTGCGCGCGGATCTCGGTCAGGCGGCAGCGTGATGGGCCAGGACGGCATGCGGGTCGGTGCCGATGCTGGTGTGGTCGGTGTGGACGGTCGCGGCGGTGAGACGGGGGACGGCATGGATGAGGGCGTGCTCGGCAGCGACGGCGAGTGCGTGGGCCTGCACAACGGTCAGCTCGGAGTCGACGACGATGTCGGCCTCGGCCCGCAGGGTGTGGCCTATCCAGCGCATACGGACCTGTCCGACGCCGCGGACACCGTCCACGGTGCGCAGGGTGGTCTCGGCGGTGTCGATGAGCTGGGGGTCGACGGAGTCCATCAAGCGTCGGTAGACCTCACAGGCGGCGTCGCGCAGGACCAGGAGGATGGCGGCGGTGATGAGCAGGCCGATGAGGGGGTCGGCCAGGCGCCAGCCCAGGGCGGCGCCGCCGGCGCCGAGGAGAACGGCAAGGGAGGTGAAGCCATCGGTGCGGGCGTGCAGACCATCGGCGACCAGGGCTGCTGAGCCGATCTTGCGGCCGGTGCGGATGCGGTAGCGGGCCACCCACTCGTTGCCGAGGAAACCGACCACGGCGGCCACGGCCACCGCCCACAAGTGCGTGACATCACGGGGGTTCAGCAAGCGGTCGACGGCCTCGTAGGCGGCCAGGGCGGAGGAGGCGGCGATTGTCAGCACGATGACGATGCCCGCGAGGTCCTCGGCGCGGCCGTAGCCGTAGGTGTAGCGGCGGTTCGCCGCCCGGCGTCCGAGCACGAAGGCGATGCCCAGCGGAACGGCGGTCAGGGCGTCGGCGCCGTTGTGGATCGTGTCGCCCAGCAGCGCCACGGAGCCCGACAGCGCGACGATCGCCGCCTGGATCACGCTGGTCAGGCCCAGGATGCCGAGCGAGAGCCACAGGGTGCGCATGCCCTCGCGGGAGGCTTCCATCGCGGCGTCGACCTTGTCCGCGGCCTCATGGCTGTGCGGGGTGACCAGGTGGGCGAGCTGGTGCCGCATCCGTGCCCACCGGCCGGCACGGTGGCGGTCAGGGTGGTCAGAGTGACGGTCATGGTGGTCAGGCGCGTGGGCGTGGCTATGGGCGTCGGTGTGCGCGTGGGCATGGCCGTGCGGAGGGGTGTGGTTGCCTGCCATATGGCCTACGGTGGCACGCCGATTCGATTGCAGCTACCACCGTCGTACGCCCTCTGACCAGGTGCGACAGCGTTGCAGGTGCGAGGCGGAGGCGGGGAGGGGTGGGGAGGGCGGGGGGCGGGGCCCCCGAAGGGGACGCAGCCTCATCCGCTCCCTCGGCTCAGTCCCGCCCCGCCCGCACCGCCTCGCCCTGACCCTCGGCCTCACCAGCGCCCGCCGCAGTGCCGCTTCCGGCCCCGTCCGTCGCGGCCTCGCCCGTCGCGGCCCCGCCCGTCACAGCCCCGCCCGACGCGGCCTCGCCCGCCGCGGCCCCGTCTGCCGCGACTCCGTCTCCCGCGGCTCCGTCTCCCGCGGCTCCGTCTCCCGCAGTCTCACCCGCCGCAGCTCCCTCCCCCGCAGCCTCGCCCCCCGGAGTCCCGCTCGTGTCCCCCTGCGGCAGGATGCCGAGCGCCGCGTCCTTGGCGGCTTCGGCCTCGCGGCGGAAGAGGCGGAACCACATGAAGACGACGAAGCCGGCGAAGACGAACCACTCGCCGGTGTAGCCGAGGTTCTGGAAGGCCTTGAGGTCCAGGCCGCTGCCCTCGGCGGCGGCCGGAGGAACGGCGTGCAGCGGTGCCTGGGCGTCGGTGAGCGTGATCCAGGCGTCGTAGACCTCGTACGGCACGATGTTGACCAGCGACGCCGCGCTGATCATGCCGAGCTGTCCCTGGGGCAGCCCGCCGCCGGCCTGTACGCCGTCGGTGCCCTGGTTCTCGGAGGCCTGCAGCGCGCCGGTGACCGTCACTTCGCCCTTGGGCGGCGCGGGCACCTTCGCCGTGTCGGCCTTCGCGTTCGCGTCGCCGGGCAGCCAGCCCCGTACGACGGGGAGGGCCTTGCCACTGTCCGTACGCAGCAGGTTGAGGACGTAGAAGCCCTGCTGTTCGCCATGCTTGTCCTTCAACGTGCGGCCCGGTACGAGCAGTTGGTGCCCGGTGTCGTAGCGCCCGCGGGCGCTGGCCTGGCGGCCGGAGGTGACCTTGTCGACGGGCAGCAGACGCTCCAGGGGGCGGGCGGCCGCGGCCTTGGCCTGGGCGGAGCGGTCCTCCTGCTGCTGGTGGGTGTCGACGCGGTCCTCGAAGCGGCTCAGCTGCCAGCTGCCCATGAAGATGCAGAAGGGAATCGCCAGTACGGCGAAGACGTTGATCCCCCACCACCGCGGGGTCAGCAGGAACCGGTACACACCATCAACGGTACGGGGCCCGAACGGCGGGGCCGCACCGCCCCCTACACGGCACAGCCGCAGCCGCCAGGACCTGGGCTGTCCTGCCCGATACCGGGGCGGCCGACCAGGGCGACCGTCCTTGAGTCGGCCGTGACCCGGTCGACCGTCCTTGAGTCGGTCGTTGCCCGGTCGACCGCTACTGAGTCGACCGCTACCAGGTCGGCCGATGCCGGTGCGCCCGCTACTGCGTCGCCAGCGCCTCGGTGCGGTACACCGTGCCGGCGCAGGCATCCGCGACCTTGGCGTCGGCCGCCGCGGGCTCGCCCGCCTCCGGCGTATGACTGAGCACGATGCCTCCGGACGCGGCCCCGCCCTCGCCCGAACCGGTGTCACCGCCCGCCTGGCCGCCGCTGTCGCTCGCTGCCGTGGCCCCGGCGTCCGGGGCCTGCCCCGGATCCTTGGAGGGGTCGGGCGTCGGCGAGGGCCCCGGGGCAACGCATCCGGTGGTGCCGCCGCCGGCCTGCGGGATCCAGGCGAACTTGACCTCGTACGCCTCGCCCGGCTTGAGAACCAGCTGGTCAGGGGTGGTGGCCGGGTCGGGCAGACCGGTGGCCTCATCGCCCGAGGTGTGGTCGACGACATGGATCCGGTCGGGGCTCGTGGAGCCCTGTGCGACCAGGCCGACGGTGCCGCCGCCCTCGACGGAGCAGGCGGTCGCGGAGGTGTTGACCACCCGGAACGAGCCGTAAACGCGCCCCTCGGAGTCCGCGGTACCGACCGCGCTGCTGCCCTGGCCGAGCTGTGCGCGCGCGCAGACCGGTGAGGTGACGTCCATGGTCTCGTCCGGAGCGGGAGTACCGGCGCCCGCGCCGTGGCCCGCGCCGCTCTTCTCCGTGGCCTTGCCCCTGCCCGCGGGCTCGTCCTCGCCCGACTTCCGGCCGTCCTTGCCGGTCGGCCGCGGGCCGGCCTGTTCGGTGCCCTCGCCGTGTGCGCCCTCGGAGTTGTCCTGGGCGCGCTGGCTGCTCGCGGCGTTGGCGGGGCGGTCCGTGGAGCCGTCGGCCAGGTTCGCCACGTGGACCATGGCGGGGATGGACGTACCGCCGAGCAGCAGCACGGCAGCCGCGCCCACGACGGCATGGCGACGGCGCTGACGGCGGGCGGGCACCGCGCGGCGCAGCATCTCCAGCGCCTCCGGCGCGGGTTCGAGGTCGCCGACGCGGGACTGCAGCAGCCGCCTCAGATCGTCCTCGCCGCCGAAACCGTCGCCGAAGCCGCCCGTGGGGTGGCTGCGACCGTGGCCGTTGCCGTCACCGTCGTCGTCACCGGTGCTGCCGCCGAAGGCGACGCCGGCCTGCGCATCGCGCTCCCGCTCGTGCTCGCGCTCATATTCGTGCACATCACTGTCGTGCACATCACTGTCGTACGCCTCGCTGACGTACGCATCACTGTCGTACGCATCGCCATCGGCCCCGTCACGGGCACCGACTCCGGCTCCACCTTCCGTACCGGCCCCGGCACCATCCACGACGCCATCCGCTGCGCCGTCCACAGCACCCTTAGTGACACCAACTACGGCGCCATCCACGGCATCACCCACGACACCGATGTCATCGCCGTTCCCGGACGCGGCGCCCCATCGACGTCCGCCCCCCGACGCGCCTTCCGAACGGCCCTGCGCCTCACGCGCCGCGTACAGCCCACGCACGACATCGCCCGGCTTCCCACGGGAGCCGTACGCGCCCCCCGGGCCACAATCGCCCGAACCAACCGAACCGACCGAGCCAAACGAACCGACCGAACCGACCGAACCGCGCCGATCAAACGAATCCCGCCGACCAAACGATTCCCGCCGATCGAACGGCCCCTGCCGACCAAACTTCGTGCCACTCATGCTGGAGCCTCCATCGCGACGCGGAGCGCCGCGATACCCCGCGACCCGTACGCCTTGACCGAGCCGAGCGATATGCCCAGCGTCTCGGCGACCTGCGCCTCGGTCATATCGGCGAAATAGCGCAGCACCAGCACCTCGCGCTGCCGGCGCTGCAGCCCGCGCATCGCCTGGATCAGCTGGTCGCGCTCCAGCAGGTCGTACGCGCCCTCCTCGGCGCTCGCCATGTCGGGCATCGGCTTGGAGAGCAGCTTGAGCCCGAGGATGCGGCGACGCAGCGCGGAGCGCGAGAGGTTGACGACGGTCTGCCGGAGATAGGCGAGGGTCTTCTCGGGGTCGCGCACCCGTCCGCGCGCGGAGTGCACCCGGATGAAGGCCTCCTGGACGACGTCCTCGCAGGAGGCGGTGTCGTCGAGGAGCAGCGCGGCGAGGCCGAGCAGTGAGCGGTAGTGCGCGCGGTAGGTCTCGGTGAGGTGGTCGACTGTGGTGCCCGCTGCCATCGCGTCGTCAGTGTCCCCACGCTGAGGAGGAATCTGCGCGGGACGCGTGGTGGGCCAGGGGGCGATCACTGGCATGCCCCCGGACACACGGGGCCGCTGCGGACGCACTGTTGCGCCTGCTGCGCCCGCTGGGGCGATGGTGAATCCGAGTACCTCTGCCACGCCTGTTGGACACGCTTCCCCCCATAAGGGTTGTACGCGCAAGGCATCGCTTTTGACGATGCATCAAATGCCCTCATGCGTACCAGCTCTTCCTGAATGCCCCATTTATCCCGACGCGCCTACCCCGCTACCCGCGGGCTCGCCATGCGGCCCACGGACACCCTTCGAGCCACCCCTAAGGGCGGCCACAAAGACGCTCCCCGCCCAACTGCCGGTTGCAGTGTGGCGGGGAGCGAATGGTCGAACAGATCGTCAGCCCAGATCAAGAGGTTTGGACCAGCAATTCGCTCACAGGATCTTCACACGTCCCACAAAGTATCTCCCAGGAGGTCGGCCCGCGACGGCCAATCCCGCCAAGTCACCCACGCCTCACGCCCCGTGCCACCCCGGGCGGACACACCCTGGAGCGTCTCCACAAAGTCCCGCCCGGCTCGCGATGCCTGCCCCGGGGCCCCTGCACAACAGGCCCGGCCCGAGCTACCCGCGCAGCTCCGCCGCCACCAACTCCCCTATCTGCGCCGTGTTCAACGCCGCTCCCTTGCGCAGATTGTCCCCGCACACGAACAGCTCCAGCGCCCGCGGATCGTCCAGCGAACGCCGCACCCGCCCGACCCACGTCGGGTCCGTACCGACGACATCGGACGGGGTGGGGTACTCGCCCTCGGCCGGATCGTCGCTGAGGACGACCCCGGGAGCCGCGGCCAGGATCTCGTGCGCGCCGGCGACCGTGACCTCGTTCTCGAACCGGGCGTGCACGGCCAGCGAGTGAGTCGTGATCACCGGCACCCGCACACAGGTCGCGGTCACCGGCAGATCCGGCAGCCCCAGGATCTTGCGGGACTCGTTACGGACCTTGAGCTCCTCCGAGGACCAGCCGTCCTCCTGGAGCGAGCCGGCCCAGGGCACGACATTGAGCGCGATCGGCGCCGGGAACGGCCCCAGGGTGTCACCGACGGCCCGCCGTACGTCACCGGGCGTCGTCCCCAGCTCCGTACCGGACACCGCGGACAGCTGCGCCCGCAACGTGTCGATGCCGGCCTTGCCCGCCCCGGAAACGGCTTGGTACGAGGAGACGATCAGCTCGCTCAGCCCGTACTCGGCATGCAGCGCGCCCAGCGCGACGATCATCGAGAGCGTCGTGCAGTTGGGGTTGGCGATGATGCCGCGCGGGCGCACCCGTGCCGTATGCGCATTGACCTCGGGCACGACCAGCGGTACGTCCGGGTCCATCCGGAACGCGCCGGAGTTGTCCACGACCACCGCGCCCTTGGACACCGCGACCGGCGCCCACTGTGCGGAGACCTCGTCGGGGACGTCGAACATCGCGACGTCGATACCGTCGAAGGCCTCCTCGCTCAGCGCGACGACCTCGACCTCTTCGCCCCGTACGGTCAGCTTGCGGCCGGCCGAGCGGGGAGAGGCGATCAGCCGGATCTCGCCCCAGATGTCGGCCCGCTCGGACAGGATGCCCAGCAGGACCGAGCCGACGGCGCCGGTGGCACCGACGACGGCGAGATGCGGCTTGCGGGCCGTACGGGCGTCCGCCCCCGCCGTGTCAGCGAGGGACGGACGGCCCGCCTCGGCCGGAATCATCGTCCGGTGCCGCCATAGACCACGGCCTCGTCACTCTCCGTGTCGAGACCGAAGGCGGTGTGCACGGCGCGCACGGCCTCGTTCACGTCATCGGCGCGAGTGACGACCGAGATGCGGATCTCGGAGGTCGAGATGAGCTCGATGTTCACGCCCGCGTTCGACAGCGCCTCGAAGAACGTCGCCGTGACGCCCGGGTTGGTCTTCATACCCGCGCCGACCAGCGAGATCTTGGCGATCTGGTCGTCGTAGCGCAGCGAGTCGAAGCCGACCGCCGCACGGGTCTTCTCCAGGGCCGCGACGGCCTTGCGGCCCTCGGCCTTCGGCAGCGTGAAGGAGATGTCGGTCAGACCGGTGGACGCGGCGGACACGTTCTGGACCACCATGTCGATGTTGACCTCGGAGTCCGCGATGGCACGGAAGATCCGCGCGGCCTCGCCCGGCTTGTCCGGAACCCCGACGACCGTGACCTTCGCCTCGGAGGTGTCGTGTGCGACGCCCGAGATGATTGCCTGCTCCATCGGCTGGTCCCCTTGCGGTTCGTTGCTGACCCACGTGCCCTGCAGCCCCGAGAAGGACGAGCGGACGTGGATCGGGATGTTGTAACGGCGTGCGTACTCGACGCACCGGTGCAGCAGCACCTTGGAGCCGGAGCTGGCCAGCTCCAGCATGTCCTCGAAGGAGATCCAGTCGATCTTCCGGGCCTTCTTCACGACCCGCGGGTCGGCGGTGAAGACACCGTCCACATCGGTGTAGATCTCACAGACCTCGGCGTCCAGCGCGGCCGCCAGCGCCACAGCGGTGGTGTCCGAGCCACCCCGCCCCAGCGTCGTGATGTCCTTCTTGTCCTGGGAAACGCCCTGGAAGCCGGCGACGATGGCGATATTGCCCTCGTCGACCGAGCTCTTGATGCGGCCCGGCGTGACATCGATGATCCGTGCCTTGTTGTGCACGGAGTCGGTGATGACACCGGCCTGGCTACCGGTGAAGGACTGCGCCTCGTGACCGAGGTTTTTGATCGCCATCGCCAGCAGGGCCATGGAGATCCGCTCTCCGGCGGTCAGCAGCATGTCGAACTCGCGCCCCGACGGAATCGGGGACACTTCCTGAGCGAGATCGATCAGCTCGTCCGTCGTGTCGCCCATCGCCGAAACCACGACGACCACCTGGTGGCCGTTCTTCTTGGCTTCGACGACTCGCTTGGCAACGCGCTTGATGCCCTCGGCATCCGCAACGGATGAGCCGCCGTACTTCTGCACGACAAGGCCCACGTGCGCTCCTCGCAACTGTCTCTTCGGGAGTTTCCTCCCGGACCCCCGGAAATGGGGGTACTGCGGTCGGCTCAGTCTAACGAGCAAGCGGAGTCCGCCCTGCTGATACCACATCGTGAGACACAAAACTCACTGGTCGATCACCACACGATCACCAGGATCACCGTGGCGCAGCCACAGTAACCACCTGACCCATGAGTTCCACGTCTCCGCGGCGGCTCCGCATGACGCCCCTTCGCGCCCGCTCGGCTGGCACATGCCCGCTCAGCACCGGTACACACGAAAACGTAACCCAGGTCACAGCGCTCGGGCCCGGGGACGGCCGCCGCGGCGGCCGTCCCCGGGCCCGAGCGCTGTGACCTGGGTTACGTTTTCGTGTGTACCGGTGCTNCCGGGCTCACCTCCCGTGCAGTCCCAGCGGTCCCGCGATCTCGGCCGCCATGACCTTTCCGGCCTCCTCGGCGAGCCGTTCCTCGTCGCCGGCGACGTCACTGTCGATGTCCAGGCCGTCCAACTCGTCCAGCGGCTGGTCGAGGCGTACGTGGGCGACCAGCGACTGCAGCGCGCGCAGGGCGGCCGAGGCGGTCGGGCCCCAGTTGGAGAGGTAGGAGAACTGCCACCACCACAGGGCCTCGCTGACCCGGCCCGCCCGGTAGTGCGCCAGGCCGTGCCGCAGGTCGGTGATGATGTCGGCCAGGTCGTCGGAGATCCGGCTGGCGACCGGCTCGCTACGCGGCACGTACGGGTCGAAGACCTCGGAGTAGACATCCACCGGGTCGAGCAGGTTCGCAAAGCGCTCACGCAGCTCGTCGACGTCCGGCTCCGGACCGGTGTCCGGCTCGTACCGCTCGTCGGGAACGATGTCCTCGTGGGCACCCAGCCGGCCGCCGGTGAGCAGCAGCTGGGAGATCTCCAGCAGCAGGAAGGGCACCGCGCTGTCCGGCTCGTCGCCCTTGGCGACCTCCGTCACCGCGACGATGAAACTCTCGATCGAGTCGGAGATCGATACGGCGAAGTCGTCCGGGTCCTGTGTCGCGTTGTGCAGCGTGGCATCAGACATCGAGAAGTCTCCTCCCTTCGAAGGCCCGCCCCAGCGTGACCTCGTCCGCGTACTCCAGATCGCCGCCGACCGGCAGACCGCTCGCCAGTCGCGTCACTCTCAGGCCCATGGGTTTGATCATGCGGGCCAGATACGTGGCCGTGGCCTCGCCCTCCAGATTCGGGTCGGTGGCCAGGATCAGCTCGGTGACGGTGCCGTCCGCGAGCCTGGCCAGCAGTTCCCTTATCCGCAGGTCATCGGGGCCGACGCCCTCGATCGGGCTGATCGCCCCACCGAGGACGTGGTAGCGACCGCGGAACTCACGCGTCCGCTCGATCGCCACGACGTCCTTGGGCTCCTCCACGACGCAGATGACCGCCCGATCACGCCGCGGGTCCAGACAGACCCGGCACTGCTCCTCCTGCGCCACATTGCCGCAGACGCTGCAGAACCGGACCTTTGCCTTGACCTCCATCAGCGCATTCGCGAGCCGGCGGACATCGGTCGGCTCGGCCTGAAGAATGTGGAAGGCGATCCGCTGCGCGCTCTTGGGACCGACGCCGGGCAGCCTGCCCAACTCGTCGATCAGATCCTGAACCACGCCTTCATACACGGAACGTCTTCTCTCTCTTCTGCCGTGATGCGTACGCTAGTTGGCTACTCCTCAGAAAGGGAGACCGGGGATGCCGCCACCGCCCAGACCCTGGGCGAGCGGACCGAGCTTCTGCTGCTGAAGCTGCTGGGCACTGGCGTTGGCATCGCGGACCGCCGCGAGGACGAGGTCGGCGATGGTCTCGGCCGTCTCCTCCGCGGAGTCGGTGTCGACCGCCTTGGGGTCGATGACCAGGCCCTGAAGCTCACCGGAGCCGGTCACCGTCGCCTTGACCAGACCGCCGCCCGCGGAACCCTCGACGGGCGTCTCCGCCAGCTCCTGCTGGGCGGCCGCGAGATCCTGCTGCATCTTCTGGGCCTGCTGGAGCAGCTGCTGCATATTGGGCTGACCACCGGGGATCACGACGTGACTCCTGCCATACGACAACGATTGGTGCGGTAGCCCGAGCCTACGTGTTTCACGGGCCCGGCGCCCTACGCCGTAGGGAGGAGCACGGGTGTACGCCTGGTGTACGCCCGCTCACCCGCCGTCCGGCTCCGCACCGTCCCGTACCCCCCTACTCGTTGTTGAACTCCTCCACGACGGTGGCGCCGAGTTCGCGGACGATCAGGTCGTGGCCGCTGAGCGCGGAGTCGACGAGATCGGGGTCGTCCTCGGCCGGCATGTCGTACTCGATCGACATCGGCGGGGGCTCCGGCGGGGTGTACGAGGGCTCCGCCGCGGGACCGCCCTGGCCGCCGCCCGCGGACGCCGACGGGGACACCGCCTCCCGGGCCATCCGGGCACCCTGACTGCCGCCGCCGCCCGGCCCGTACTGCCCGCCGGTCGACTGGGCCCCCGGGCCGCTCTGCTGCTGCGGCGCCTGCGACGCGCCCTGCTGCGGTGCGGCGGGCGCGCCACCACCGAAGCCACCGCCCCCTCCGCCGCCGAAGCCGCCACCGCCACTACGGGGAGCGCCGCCGGCCGGCGGATTGGCGCCGCCCGACGGGTCGACGATCGCCTCGACCCGCCACTGCAGCTGGAACCGCTCGGCCAGCACGTCCTTGAGGACGTCCTCGCTTCCCCCGTTGGCGAAGCTGTCGCGGGCACCGGCATTGGGGAAGCCGATCTGCAGCGTCGTCCCGTCGAAGCCGGAGACCTGCGCGTTCTGACTCAGCAGGATCCAGGTGAAACGCCGGCGGTCCTTGACCGCCTCAAGAATGTCCGGCCACATCTGCCGCACCTGAGCGGCGCCTTGGGCAGCCCCAGGGGCCGCGGCGGCCGGCTGCTGCACGGGCGCGGGCGCACCACTCTGCGGCTGCTGCTGTACGGGTGCGGGGGCGCCGGAACCGGGTCCGGACGCGGCCGGCCAGGCACCGGCCGCCCCGCCCTGGGCCGGCTGCTGCTGTACGGATTCGGGCGCACCTGCCGACGGCGCGGCGGGCGCACGGCCCTGAGCCCCCTGGCCACCCTGCCCCGGGGCCACGGCCGTGGGCCAGCCACCGGGCTGCCGCCCGCCGTCGCCGCCACCATTGCCTCCGCCGGCGGCGGTCCCCCTGCCGGCAGCTCCGGGCCACGCCCCATGCTCCGCGCAGGGCAGGCCCGGCGGCCCAGACCGTTCGCGCGAGCCGGCCCGGCAGGG
>NZ_QUAC01000007.1 GCF_003389455.1 Streptomyces inhibens
GCCCGGCCTCCGCGCCGGCGGCCGGGGTGAGCGTGCCGTGCGCGACCCCCCACGCCCAGGCCGCCTGCCGCGCCGCACCCAGCGCCGCGTACTCCGCCGGCTGCGGCACCACGACCTGCACCCCGAACAGCCCCGGCGCCACCGCCTGGATCGCGCCCAGCTCCGCGGCCGCACCCAGCAGGAACACCCGGCGCACCGCGACACCCCGCCCGCGCAGCACATCCAGCGCATCCGCGAGACCGCAGAGCATGCCCTCCACGGCCGCCCGTGCCAGATGCTCGGGCTTCATGCTCTCCCGCCGCATGCCGTGCAACGACCCGGCGGTGTGCGGCAGATGAGGCGTCCGCTCGCCCTCCAGATAGGGCAGCAGCACCATGCCGTACGCACCGGGCGACGACTTCAGTGCCAGATCGGACAGGCCCTCCAGATCAGTCCCCAGCATCTCCGCGGCGCCGCGCAGCACCCGCACCGCGTTGCTGGTGTGCACCACCGGCAGATGCCGCCCGGTGGCGTCCGCGAACGAGGTGATCGTGCCGCTCGGATCGACCAGCGCCTCGTGATGGATCCCGAAGACCGACCCCGAGGCGCCCAGCGACACCACGGCGTCACCCTCGCCGACACCGAGCCCGAAGGCGGCCGCCATCGTCTCGCCCGTACCGGCGGAGATCAGCAGCCCCTCCGGGGTGAAACCGGCGGTCCCGGAGGGGCCCAGCACCTCCGGCAGCCGCACCTGATGGCCCAGCGCCAGCTCGATCAGATCCGGCCGGTACGACTCGGTCGCCGCCGACCAGAACCCGGTCGCCGAGGCCCCGCCGCGGTCCGTCGTACGCCGCGCCGGCCGCCCCAGCAGCTGCCAGGCCAGCCAGTCGTGCGGCTGCATGACCTCCGCTATCCGGGCCGCATGCGCCGGCTCGGTACGCGCCAGCCAGCGCAGCTTCGTCACCAGGTGCGCCGCCTGCGGCACCGCCCCGACGGCCTGCGCCCACGCGGTACGCCCGCCCAGCGAGTCGACCAGGTCCGCGGCCGCGCTCTGCGCCCGCTTGTCATTGCCCACCAGCGCGGGCCGTACGAGATTGCCCTCGACGTCCAGCGGCAGCAGACCGTGCTGCTGCGCCGCGACGCCGATCGCCTGCACCCCTTCGAGCAGCCCATTGCCCGCTGCCTCGCCGAGTGACATCAGCCATGCCTGCGGATCGGCCTCGGGCCCCTTCTCGACAGGGTGCGGCGCATACCCCTGCCTGATGACGGCACCCGTGTCCGCATCGCAGACGACGATCCGTGTGCTCTCGGACGAACTGTCCAATCCGGCGACTATCCCCATGGCCCCAGATGATGCCCCATGGGACGCATAAGGAAAGAGTCAGGGTTTGCCCCGGGAGGGTGCCGCGCCGGGTTCGGCCTCAGGTGTTGCTCGTGCCCCACTCGTCCTCGTCGGAGGCGCGCTGCTCCCGCAGCGAGCGGACCCGGTCGCTGACGGGCCCGGGCAGCCGGTCCCCGACCTTGGCGGAAACAGCCCCGAACGCCTTCGCCGCCGTCTCCCGCCCCGTCAGCGCCACGGTCTCGGCGCTGTTGCGGACCGCCGGATTCTGCGCGACCCGCTGGGCGGCCTTGCGGAGCTGCTCGTACCGCTCGCGGCCGGCCCGTGCGCCGAGCACGTACCCCGTGGCCAGTCCCGCGATGAACGTGAGCCGGTAGCGCATCGCTCCACCTTTCCCTCTCGTCGGTCCCGTCCGGTGCCGTACGCACCGGGGTGCCGGGCTGTGCCGCGCGCCTACCCTCCGGGGCCGGAGATCACCCGAGGTGACCTGAGGCGATACCGATTGGCGGAGCACCCCCCTGCTTGCGCTAATGTATGTGTCGCAGCGAGCGCGCGCCGTCCGGAGCCCCGGACAGCGGTGCATTCGAGGCACACAGAGCAATCCCCTGTAGCTCAATTGGCAGAGCAGCCGGCTGTTAACCGGCAGGTTACTGGTTCGAGTCCAGTCGGGGGAGCTCGGTCCCCTGTAGCTCAATTGGCAGAGCATTCGGCTGTTAACCGGAGGGTTACTGGTTCGAGTCCAGTCGGGGGAGCAGAGAGAACGAGGACCCCGCAAGGGGTCCTTTTTCTTGTGCCGTGGAACCGAATCCCCAATGATCGAAGTCCTCTTGGGCGTGCGCGGTCGCGCGACGGCGGCCCTCACGGGCAGCAGATCGTATGAGCAGCTATGCTGCGGCAGACGGCGCGCACAAATGTGCGCGACGCGCCGTGAGGGGGCGGTAGCTCAGCCGGTTAGAGCAGCGGACTCATAATCCGTCGGCCGTGGGTTCGAGTCCCACCCGCCCCACTCGGCAGGTCGCTGACCTGCCGAACATGCTCTGACGGAGATTCCGATCTGGAACTCCTGACCAACGGATTGAATCCGCTGGTCAGGGGTTCGGTTCGCGCCCTTCTCGGATCATTGGAGCCACGCTGACCTGCGTAGGTTTGGCGACTCGTGGTCGTCGTGAGCCGTGTCGGGTGGCCCTTCGATGGTGGAGGGGACGCGGTTCGGGACGCCGGCAGGACGCGGGCTACCGGACGGTCACTGTCACGCGGACCTGCGGTGAATCGACCGTCCACGGCGGTCGGCGGGAGATCGTCGCCCCCGGCTGGTGGACCGCGGGGCCGCACGCCTCGCGCTGGACAACCGTCTGGAAGCCCTGGTGACTCAGCCGGGCGCTCTGGAACGCTCCGGGGTGATGCACGGCGAGCAGGTGATCGATTCGGTTACTTGGACACATCTGTGCGAGAGCTGCGTCCCGCAGGCTGTCGCGGTGCACGCCACGAGCTATCAGCTGAAGGCGATCAATCGCGAGGAGCATCGTGCATTCGTCATGCGCCGGCTCGCAGTCGGTCATATGCAGGTTCCCTCATGGGGGACGTGAAGCCGGACTGGCGGGCGGAGTGCCTGGGCTGGTTTGACCAACAGGACCGCCTCGTCGGTACGCGTCTGGCCAGATGGGATGGCTGTCCGACCGTGACCGGACAGGGGTGTGCCGGACCGCTGACGGGGGCGGGTGACGGCATCGCTGGGAGGCGCCTGGCGCGGAGGGTTGGCCAGCTAGCTGGACATCGATGCCGACGCTGAAGGCACCGTGGCCGCCGAGGACATCGTCACCAGGTAGAGGCACCGCCTATGGCACCGGCTGAAACCAGACCAAGCCCGCCTGCCTCGACTGGTAGAGGTGCGGTACCGGTCCCGCCGGGGGGCGGGAACAGTTTTCATCCTGCTGCTCGCGCCAGACCGACGGCGGTGAAGGGCCCGCGTGGGCTCAGCGCAGCGTTCACCGAGGCACCTGACTCCCAAGCTGGACCACCGTCCTTGCACTGCGTACTCGATGAGACTTGCTGGCTGCGGGGTGCGTACCGCAGGCCTAAATGTCTCTTGAGGAACCGTCACCTAAATGACAGCGTCTACCTCCTTGTGGTGAATTGATCGACGGGGGGCTTGTTTCGCGTGGGTGTTGTGCTACCGGGCTGGGCGGACGAGATCCTCGACATCATCGGCGTTTCATGGCCGAATGTGGATGAGGACGACTACCGTGATATGGCTGATGCGCTGCGGGAGTTCGCGGACGACATCGATGGCGGTGCGAACGAGGCGCATGAAGCCATCCAGAGCCTCGTCGGCTCGGCGGGCGGTTCACTGGGAGTGGAGGCGCTCAACGCCCACTGGAGCAAGATCAACGGGAAGCATCTGAAGGGTCTCGCCGAGTGCGGACGCCTGGCCGGGACGGCCATGGACGGCGTGGCTTTGCTCATCGAGGGCGCCAAAATTGCCGCAATCGTTCAACTCGGCATTCTCGCCGCTGAGGTGGTCGCCGCTCAGGTCGCGGCTCCCTTCACATTCGGCCTGTCCGAGTTGGGAGCACTGGCGGGCACTCAGGCCACGCGCCTGGCAGTACGCAGGATCATCAAAGAGGTGTGTCAGCAGGTCGTCGAGCAGGTGGTCAGTGCCGCCCTGACCCCTGTTGAGGAAGCTCTTGGTGCGATGGTCGGCGATCTGGTGGTGCAGCTCGGGGCCAACGCCCTTGGTATGCAGAAGGGCGTTGACCTCGGCCATGCGGCCCAGGCGGGCAAGGACGCTGGGAAGTCCGCCGCTACCGATATGCAGCTGCTGAGCGCCGGCGGTGGGAGCGGTGGGGGAGGGGGAGGCGGTGGTGGTGGTGCCGGCGGCGGCTTCACCTTCGATCCTGACGCCCATGACAGTGCTGTCACCGGACTGCAGAGTGCCGGTGGCACCTTCCGTAACAAAGCCGGCGGCAAGCTCGGGCGAGCCAAGAGCCACCATGGGCGCACCCGCGGCAAGGACGTCATCGCCAACGCCGCCGCTCCGATGATCGACAAGGTCATGGACGGACTGGAGAAGGGCGTCAAGAGGACAGCCACGCATCTCGACGAGGCTATGACCGGCGGCGTCAAGAAGATGGCCAAGAACCATCGAGACAACGACGACGAGACCGCCCTGTCGATAGCCAAGCTGCGCAAGCGGGACGACGGTACACCGATGTACCTGATGGGGGACGACGGAACGGTCAGGCGCCTACGCTCCGACGGGTCGACGGACAAATTGACCGATGACGATAAGAAGCGCATCGGCCTCCAGTTTGACGGCGACAATGTTGGTAGGGCCCAGGCCGGCGAACCCTCGCTCAAGCTTCAGGGAAAGAAGAAGCCCCGTCCCCTCACAGGTTCGAAGCAGGTTGAGCTTGGCAGCACGCCGCTGTCCCGGGCCACCCAACTCGCCCGCCACGCAGACGGTAGCTACGGCAACCACAAGCAGGTCAACGGTAAGGATAAATTTGAGAGCAACAACTATGCCGCCGCCCGCTTCGAAAGCAGCGACAAAAATGGAGACTTCATACTGGTCGCGCGAAGCTCAGGATTCAGGCACTCCGAAAGAATGATCGGCTTCCCGACCATGCGAGACGGGGCAGGGGGGAGGATGAGCGAGCTGTACACAGAACGTGCCCCGTGTTCGTCAGGGGCTAACTGCAGTGCATGGATGAAAGAAAGGTTACCGCATGTTCAAGTGACGCACAGCGTCGAATACGGCTCCACAGCTCAGTCCCGAGCGCAAGGTAATGCGGACATGATGAATTATCTGGATCGCCTGAAGGCGAATAAACACAGGTAGTGAAGCTCCCCTCCCATTTACCTCCGGGCATCAAAACCCGCTTCATAAATGATAGTATCGAACCGCCCATATCGCGATCGACAGAGTAGGTCACGGCATGACGACTCCCATCGACCGGGACACCCTTGAAGCCGAGTTCGGCCCTGACGAGCTGGTGACCCTACCGGCGGGACTGCTGGAGGGTATCCAGCACGAACCAAGCTTGCACTTCTTGCGCCACGTCGGCATTCCATCCCGCCCCAACCCCTGGTTCGACCTGATCGAAGCGACTACGGAAGAACTCCAGACGGTGGGCGACTGCTATGACGATCTGGATGAATCCTGGACAAACCTTCCCGGCCACGCCGAAAACTGGCTGCTGCTCGGCATGATTCCCTACGACGACATCGCCCTGGACGGCACCACGGGGGTCATCTATTGCCTCCCAGCCGACGAGGAAGAGGTCTATCCGCTCAACAGGGACCTCTATGCTTTCGCTCACTTCCTGTATCTCCTTGAGAAGGAGCGGACGAACTGGGATTTCGAATCAGAACAGGATTCCCTCGATGCGGAAGGGGCTACCCGGCGGCTGAATGACCAGATGCGGGAAATCGACCCCGAAGCTCTGGAGGCAGATCATTCGCGGTGGCATGACATTCTGGAATATGTGGCCTACCCTGAATCTCGATAGAATACCCGCCCCTGCTGGAGGCTGGAACCATTTCCAGTAATTAAGTCAGACAGATCGCGAGGAGATTTCCATGGCTGCCCTTGACGGCGGAATGAGACATTTCGTGGATGCGGCGGCTGGTGATCCGTTCAGCACACCCGAGAGTGTCCGCCGAATCGCAGACGTAGCTGTTCCCTGGCAAGTCGGTCCCTACTTCTCCACCACTGCCACTGACCCCGTTGCCCTCGGGGAGTACGCAGCCTCCGTCGGGCAGGATGCGGAAGCGGACGAGCAGGGTTTGGCGCGCGTCGGCACTGACCACGGATACGAGATCTGCGCTGATCGCACGGGTGCCATGCGTGCCGTACTCCTCGGCTACGACGAGTCACTCCGGTTTGTGAACTCCTCGCCTGAAAACTTCGCCCAGTCCCTCCTTGAACTGGACCAGGCGCTGCGCGCCATCCTTGGGACCGACCAACCTCAAACCGCCGCGGATGCGTTTGCGCGGGCGGAGCGGCGGCTGCGCCGTCTGGACCCAGCTGCCTTCGCCGACCGCGAGAGCTGGTGGCCGCTCGTACTGGATGACATCCGCGACACGGCTGGCACAGAGTGGTACGCCGCCTTCGAATACGTCGGTGCCAACGGCCAGAACCAGATCGTCACCCGGGCCGGGAGTGTCAGCCTCCACCCTGAGGAACGCCTGTGGTCCGCCCTCAGCGGATCGGGGATCGAGCCCGACCAAGTGGTGAAGATCCACACAGAGTTGGAACCGTGCTTCCTGCCGGGCCACTACTGCGCCCTGTGGATGGCCCAGACCTTCCCGCACGCCGAACTGACCCACAACTTCCCCTACGGCGAGTCGGCTGAATCCCGTGCCGAGGGCATCCGCCTCCTCCGCGAGGCCGCAGCGCAGCCTTCCTAATGGTCACGGACGAGGGGGACCATACGATGACGACTGCAAGTGCCACATCAGCACCCGACATGGCGGCATGGCCGCCGCTAGATCCACACCGCGCACACGTTGGCCGTGCACTGCTCGACTGGACGGCCACGACCGACGACAGCCTTCCGCGACTGTGCCTCCTGCGGGGTGGGCGGGCGAGCGGCAAAAGCCATCTGCTCGCATGGTTCCTCGCCGGGTCGGCCAGTCATCCCCGCACCGCCGCCCACGCCGCCGTACCGTCGGACGGACTCACCGCCGACGCCCTCGCCTGGGAGATGGGCCGTCAACTCGGCTACGGCCCCGTGCCGCCGCACCGCCTCCTGAACCGTGTAGCCGCCGACCAACGGCCCCTGCTGCTCTTGGTGCCCGACTTCCATCTTGCCGGGCGTGGACACCCCGACCAGCCGTCAGCCGCCTCTCAGAAGATCGTCGACGAACTCCTCTCCTCGCTTGTGCAGTTCCCTCATGTGCGAGCTGTCGTAGAGGCCGGTTCAACGGACCTTCTCAGTACCTTGGACCATCACGTCATCGACCTTGGCGAAGCACCGTTCCCCGGCGCCGCACGCCCGAACACCGCAGCACCAGACTTCGCGTCCCTCTTCGCCGCCATCCCCCGCACCGTCGATGGCAGGCCGGACTGGAGCCAAGCTCCCCACACGGTCCGGAAACACATCCTCGACACCGCACTCCACGCAGACGACGACGGCGCAGCCGTCCGGGCTTTGCTCGCCGACCCGGGGTTCCTGATTCACGGCTCGGCCACGGCAATCACCACCGCGCTCCACAGCACCGCCACCCCGGCCCCGTCCGGCCTGCGCGTGATCTGGGAACGCGCCGCCCCACAACTTTCCTCCGTCGACCACAGCGACACCGAACGGGGTGCCCTGCTGCACGCTGCATCCCTCGGAACCAGCCCCACCCTCAGCGAGTACCTGCGCCCCCTCGCCGATCAGCACTGCTGGACCGCCACCTGGGCGCAGCACGGGGTGCCTGCCGCTACGCACTCTCAACTGCCAGGAAATGAGGGCCAGCTACTGGTTTCCGACCCCCTGGGCCGGCTGCACACGCACGACCCAGCCACGGGGCACCGCACCGGAATACTGCCTTCACCTCCTGCCATCCGTCCCTCCGGCATCGCAGGGTCCGGCACCGACGCACTGTTGATTCTCGACGAAACCGGGCCGCTGCACCCTCTCACGTCCGACGAGGAGGGCATGGCCGCCACCGTGCTCGGGCACATCGCCTCCCATCACAGCCACGCCCTGCTCACGTCGGACACCCACCGGCCCACGGCTCTCGGCTCCTGCCCTCAGTCGTCCCTGGCAGCCATTGGTGACGCCAGCGGCACTGTTCACCTCTGGTCCCTGGCCGAATACCGGCCGACCCCCCAGACCTGGCGCCTACATACGGTCCCCGTCACGGCCGTCACCTGCCTGCGGCTACCCGACGAAGACCTCACCTTCGCCATCAGCGCCGCCTTCGACGGCTCGATCCGCCTGTGGGAAACCTCCCAGCGCCCGATGGAGTCCCCTGTCGACCAACGCCCAGCCCTCGTCACGGCCCTCGCTGCCGCCAGCACTCCTGCCGGCCCGCTCCTCGCCGCCGCGTGGAACGACTCCGAAATCCACCTCTGGCACATTCTGAGCGGGAAGGTCCAGATACTGCCACTTCTCTACCGTTGCAGTGCCCTTGCGCTCACACCCACAGGGCAACTGACCGTCAGTGGCCCTGACGGCTTCCACGCGATACGACTCGACCTTGACCGACTCTGGGCCTGACCGATCATTCAGCCAGGAACAGGTGGGCGGCGCTCACGAGGGTGACGTGGGGGTGCCAAGCCGCGTTTCCGGAGACGGCGTCCAGGTAAAGAGGTGAGCGCTGGCGTCAGGTCGACTGGTCCATCCTGGACGTGTTCGGGACGCAGTCGGGACACAAGGACAGGAAGCTGGCGTTGGGTCGACACCGCCTAGTACAAACTGACCCAGCGGGGTCAGCATCGCGCGGCAGGAGCGATCGACCTGTTGGTGTGTGCGACCGCGGTCCACCACGGGCATACCGTCCTCCATGTGGACAACGACTTCGCGACGGTGGCCGGAGTGCTCAAGGAAGTTCAGCAGCGAGACGTACGAGCCTGATCTCCTGGGGCCGGTCCACGGTGTCCGCCTCTTGGCCTCTCGCTGATCGATGTCCAAGTCACTGTCCCAAGACTGTGAACCTGGTCGGTTCACTGAGCGCAGCCGTCGCACCGTCCAGATCTGCGAGTCGTGCGGCCAGGGTGGCCTCCGCGAGCCGGGTTGGCAGTGCGGCGCTGAACTTGAGGCCGTTCAGCGCATGCGCATCCACTGTGGGAAGGCACAGTTGATCGGCGGCCTCCGAAATGACCTTCCTCCATTCCGTGGGCGTCACGTCCTCGCGAAGTCGGATACAGGTATCGGTTGGCCTCTGCAGCGGATCGGCGACCGTGGTGAGTGTGGCGGCCAGGGTCGCGTTGGCCCGGTAGCCGGCCCAGGTCCACCAGCGCACGTTGGTGTCGCGCCCGCCCCTTACGACTACTGTCCCGTCGGGGTGGACCAGTTCCGAGCTGCTCTCGCGTGCTTGGGCGAGCGCGGTCTTGGCGCGCCCGGTGAGGGTGACCGGCGGGTCCGCGCCGAGGAACACTTCCCGTGCCGCGCGAGTCAGTTCGTACGACGCGGTCCGGCCGGAACCTGTTCCTCCCCAGCGCGCCTTGCCGCCGCCGTCGACCGGTTCGACGAAGCATCGCCGCCGGGACCAGTCGATGTACGTCACCTGCCAGCTCTGTCCGGCGAGGAGCAGACGCCGAGGACCCGTCACTTCTTCGGTCAGCAGCGCGGGATTGGTCGTGCCGATCTCGGTACGGCCCGAGAGGACCGTGAATTCCGGAGCCGCGGTGAACACCGCGGTGAGGTCCATGAAGTGCCGGTAGCCGAAGCGGCGTTCCGCCTCGGGGCCGATGAACAGCATCCCTCCGTCCCGGTCCAGGAACCCCTCCTCGATCAGGTGGCGCACGATGGGCTCGGCCGAGGTTCCGAAGGGGCCAAGCCCTCCCCACCATTCCTGCCACAGTCGGTCTCCGACCCGGTGCTCCTGGAGGCAGAGGGCCAGTACTTGTTGGGCGACGATGTGCCGGGGCTCTGGTGGGGCCATCACTGGCTCCACCCAGCCGCGTGACCACAGCAGTAGCAGGGCTGCCGCACCGATCAGTCCGTCCTCGTCGACGGTGAGGAACAGGCAGTTACGGGTGGAACCTGGCCGCCGGCCGGTACGGCCAAGCCGCTGGAGGAAGGAAGCCACGGTGGCGGGCGCATCGATCTGGATGACGCGGTCCAAGTCGCCTACGTCGATCCCGAGTTCCAGGGTGCTGGTCGAGACGATCACGCAGTCGCGTGCTTCGGCGAAGGCTTCCTCTGCTCGCCGCCGTTCATCCACTGACAGGGACGCGTGGGACAGGAAGGTGGTCACGCCCTTGGCCCGCAGGCTCTCTCCGAGCTTTTCGACCTGTCGGCGTGATTCGCAGAACACCAGCCGCTTCTCGCCGCGGTGCAGGGCAGCGATCACAGTGGCCGCGTTCTCCAGGGAGCCCACGTAGTCGACCTGGATGTCGCCGGGTGGTGGCAGTGCAGGGGATTCCTCGCGAAGGTGCGGGGCAATGACCCGCGCGGAGCGGTGTCCGGTCCCTGAGCCCTGTAGCCAGGCGAGCAACTGATCCGGGTTTCCCACCGTCGCGGAAAGCCCGATGCGTTGTACCGGTCGTCCAACGACCCGCTGCAGTCGCTCGAGTACGGCCAGCAGGTGCCATCCCCGGTCATCCCCCGCAAAGGCGTGCACCTCGTCGACGATGATGGCCTGGAGTCCGGAGAAGAATGCCCGGTGATCGACATTGGTGCTGACGAGCATCGCTTCCAGTGATTCCGGTGTGGTCAGCAGTACGTCCGGCCGGTCCCGCAGAATCTTCTTACGGCGCGGCTGCGACACGTCTCCATGCCACAGGGCGGCGGTCCGCCCCAGCCAGGAGGTGTACGTCTCCAGGCGCGGCAGAAGGTTGTTCAACAGCGCCTTCAGCGGACAGACATACAGCACCGAGGTGCCGGTCCAGTCCTCCTGCGCCATCTTCGAAAGCAGTGGGAAGGATGCGGCCTCAGTCTTGCCGCCGGCGGTCGGGGCCAAGAGAACAGCGTCCATGCCGTCGAGCAGCGGCTCGATCGCCTCCTCCTGCAGAGGGCGGAGCCCTGGCCATCCCAGGGTGTTGACGATGTGATGGACCAGTCCGGGATGCAACCGGTCGAGTGGCTCGGGGGCGCCTGTCACGGCAGCTCCAGCTCGATCTCGTCGGCGCTGTCGGCTGCCGCGTTGCGCTCGACCTCGCTCAGCTCGGTGGCGTTCACTGTCAGCGCGTAGTGCTTGCGCGGGTCGAATTCGTCGAATTCGTCGACCCGGTCCAGTACGTCCGCGACGAGCTTGCGCAGGAACAGCCGTGGGGCGATCCCGGCCCGTCCGCCGAGCTTGCCTGTCATGGCGGTGGCCAGTTCGGCGACGTACGCATCGTCGACCCGTGCGGCGATGCGCTCAGGGTTCTTGGCCGCGCCCGCGTACAAGTCTCTTACAGAACGGCCCAGTTCGCCGAGTCGCGCGAGGTCGAAGCCGGTCAGCCGTAACTGGACCGCCCGCGGTGAATCGAAGCGCGGATCGGTCGAGAAGTCCGTCGCCAGCCGCTGCGCGAGCGGTGGGAGTCGCTGTACGCCTTGCTGTCCGTCATAGAAGGCGGGGGTGCCGGTGATCACCAGGAAGAGTCCGGGGAAGCGACCTGCGTCGATCTCGTCGAGAAGCTGACGCAGTGCGTTCAGCCCCTTCTCCCTTACGTCCCCCCGGACCCTTTGCAAGGTCTCGATCTCGTCCAGGACCACCAGGAGCCCGGGGTGCCCACAGTCCTTCAGTACGGTGAGCAGCCCCTGGAGGAAGCCGAGCGCCGCGAAGTGGTCCAGGTCTCCGCGGACCCCTGCGGTCCGTCGCGCTGAGGCGGCCACCGATTTCTGGCCGCCGAGCCAGGCGATCACAGCCTCGGCGGTCGCCGAATCCCCGGCGAGCGTGGCCTTGCGGTAGCCGCGCAGAGCCGCTGAGAACGCTGGCGTGGTCTGTGCGACCGCACGCAGTCGTTCCTCCAGCAGGTCCTCGACTGCCGCCTCCAACGCCTGGTTGTCCTCGGCGAGTTCGGGATGTGCCTCGTCTACCTCTTCCTCAAGGGTGTAGAACCATCCGTCGATCACCGAGCGCAGCGCACTGGCCGGTTCGGTCGCAGTGGTCAGCCGCTCGGTGAGCCGGCGGTAGACGGTCTCCAGCTTGTGTAGCGGGGTCTCCGTCTCAGAGATCTGGATCTCGGCGGTGGCGAGCCCGGACCGCTTGGCCCGTTCGGCGAGCCAGCGTGCGAAGAAGGTCTTGCCGGACCCGTACTCGCCGCGGATCGCGTGGAAGGACGCGCCGCCCGATGCGATCGTGGAGATCCGCTCATCCAGGGCGGGCGCGAAACGCTCCAGGCCGACCGCGAACAGGTCGAGTCCCGACTGCGGCACGGTCCCGCGCCGCAGCGCGTCGATGACCTCGCGGCAGCGGGCCGCGCTGACGGATGCGGCGCTCACACGCTCTCCTCGGGCAGCTCGAACTGCTCGCGCAGCGTCTCACGGTTGAGCCGGACCCTGGTCCGGGAGTCGATCAGACTGATGACCTCGTAGCCCTCGATGTTCAGCAACCGGGTCAGCACGGTCACAAGGCCCTCGGGTCGGGTGTTCGTACGGCCACCCGAGCCGATGGCGGCCGCTGCGACCGCCGCGAGCGAGAGCGTGCCGCCCGCGTGGTCGAGCGCGTCGATGACGGAGGCCACCACCTTGTGCTCCGGCGACTTGCGGACGAACTTGCGCTGATGCTTGTAGATCGTGGTGTCGAGGATCTGCTGGCCGAGCGTGAGCATGGCCGGTTCCGCCGGTGGGGCGGCGGCGGGCACCTTGACCGCGTCGTCGGCGAAGAGCTCGCCTTCCTGCGGCCGTGGTTTCGGCTTGGCCTGCGCCGCCCTCTTCGCCGGCCTGACGGGGGTGGGGACGGGCGCGGATGGGGTCTCCGCCTCCCACCACGACGGTTGTATGGACTCGCGTGGCAGCTCGCTCCACTCCGCGGGTGCCAGTTCGGCCGACGGTGCCAGGACCAGTACAGGTACCGTCATCTCAGCGAGCGCAGCACCGCCGTGGTACCCGGCCTTGCGCGGGGTGTAACGGATCTCCTCCGACCAGGGCACGGTGACCCGGCCGTCGTTCTCCAGTACCCGGGGTCCGGAAAGCGCGATCTCGCCTTCACCGGCCTCTGCCCCTGTACGCCAGCGGGCCGACTCCACACCTTCGGCGGCCGGCGGCCTGACCTCGACTTTCGTCCGGTCCAGCACATGCCCGTGGTCGGACACCAGTACCACCGGACGCCCTTGCCCACGCGCGGAGTTGAGGAGCTCGGCGAGGTACTTCACCCGGCTCACCGACCAGTCGGCGAGTGCGCTCCGCTGCCCGTGATCGAGACTCTCGCCGATCGTGTTCAGTACGACACCGACCACGTCGTCCGAGGCGATCGCCGCGACCAGTCGTGGATCGAGCAGCTGCCCGTCCGGTCCGGGGATCTCGCTCTTGTGGAAGAGCACCGCCGCGTGCCGGTGCTGTTTCCAGAAGGCGGTGAACCCGTCCTTCTCCACGCTCTGACCGCCCGACACCGGCCGTCCGCACAGCAAGGTCGCCCGGCTGATCACCGTCACCGAAGGGATCGTCGCGACGGCGGCGGCCCGCTGCCCGTCGCTGGACAGTTCGCTCCACCGCCCCGCGCCGGTCAGCTCCTCGCCGAGCTGGGCCGCGACCGCGCTGCTCATCCCGTTCAGGACGAGCACCAGCGGCGGCCGCACCTTCGCCAGTGGCAGTGCGATCGTCCGCAGGACATCCTCGATGGGCAGCGCCCCACCGGGCTGCGCGGCGGTGGCGCGCTGGACCCACGGACCGAGCTGAGCCGCGAACGCCTTATCGAGCAGGGCCCGCCGTCGTCGCGCCGCGTCGTGCACCGCGCGATACGCCTGCGCCAGCACGGGCTCGGTCTCTCCGTCGCCCACCCACAGTTGTGCCAGCGCCCGGTCCACCCACCCCCAGTCGGCGACATGCGCACTCACTGCCTGGCCGACCGAGGAAACGGCCGGTTCCGGTGCCTCCAGCCAGCGAAGCAGCCGTACTGCCATGCGCGCGAGCTCGACCCGCTTCGGGTAGAGGACGGCGGCGAGTTGATGCTCCACCACATGTTCCCAGGCGGCTTGAGCGGCCTGCGGCCCTTCGGACAGGGCGTCGGCCAGCCCGTGCAGCCGCGCTTGGAAGCCGGACGGAAGAAAGGGGTTGCCGGCCAGCGCGGCGGTCAGATGGGCGTTGTCTGCCAGCCGGTCAGCCTGGTGCAGCACATCCACAACCCACTGCCGGGCCTCCTCACTCTGCGGCCCCCGGCCCGAGGCCTCGCCGATCCAGCGGGTCAGGGTGCCTGACACCGCCCGTGCGTAGGCGCGCAGTTCGGAGGGCCGGGATCCCAACCCGAACACCGAGCCCAGTGCCACAGCCGCGTCGGCCGACGCCGTGTCCCCGGTCATGACGGACGCCAGCACACCCAACGCGGTGGCTTCGGGCCCCCGTCCCTGGAGCGCGAGCCGCAGCAGCACGGATGCAGCCTCGCCCGCACTCTGCGCCAGCCACTCGGTGATGCCCCGGCGTTCGGCCTCCGACAGCACGGCGAGGCGCTCGGGTCCGCCCGGCGTACGGGACCAGGCCAGCAGCGCGTCGACGTCCACCGACGCCCCTCCCTCGAAGAGGCCCTCAAGTCCGAGCCGCACCCCGACCAACGCGCGCATCGCTGCGTCCAGGGTGAGCACGGCGCCGTACTGCGGCCAGCCGCCCTGGGACGCATCGGCCTCGGCGTCGATCAGCGCGGCCGGCAGCCACAGCCACGGATCGCGTCGCATCCGCGGGTCGAGGTCGGCGGCGCCGAAGAGCTGCTTAACGATATCGGCCTCGTCGACGGCGATGATCTGCGAGCGCACCATCTCGCCCAGCAGATCGAGACTGATCCGTTCCCCCGGTACATCCGTGGTGACCACCAGCAAGTCCGCGCCCTCGGCGGCCAGATGGGCCTGCCAGGCGTCGGTGAGTCCGAGCACCGAGGTTGTGTGGGTGACCCGGACCTTGCGCCGTGTCCCGTCGCCGACCGGCACGCTGAACTCCTCGGGTCCACCCGCCGCGTACTTCCCGTGCACCAGCAGCAGCCGCCGGCCCTTGGTGCGGGCCAGCCGGGTGGTGAGCAGTCCGGTGATGACCCGCTGGTCGACTTCAGGCACGAGGGCTCCCATCAGAGATCACCGCCCGGCAGGCTCGAGCCGTCACCCTGACCGGCGTGCAGCACCTGCCAGTTGATCTCGATCTCGACGTCCGGATGGGCGGCGGCGTAGTCGCGAATCTCGTCCTGTACGTCGGCGAGAGCCCGGCTGAGTGCGTTCTCCAGCACGCTTCCGCTCTCCGCGGCCTTCACCCGCCGAGAGCGACGAGAGGCCGTCGCCGCAGTGGTCGGCGGGGAGGGCAGTGGTGGCTGGTCGTCCGTGGTCGGGCTGACACCGCTGTGACCGGTACTGGAACCGGGGGAGTTCACCTCGGGCGTCACGGCCGGCGGGGGAGGGGGCGACACAGGCGCGACAGTGCTCAGCCGTGCCGCCTCGTTGATGAGAGCCACCGCCTGACCGCGTGCCCCGTTGAGGACCGGCTTCAGGCTGGTGTCGAACTCGTTCCTCGACGCGGCCTCCGCGATCTCCGTGAGCAGTCGCTCGGACCGGTCGGCGAGGCCGTCCCCGCGGCCGGCGTACTTCCGTACACTGTCGATCAGTTCCCAGTCGGTGCCCTCCAGCGTGTCCAGCACGTCCTGGGCCGAGGAGATCACCTTGCCCAGTTCGAAGTACGTACTCACATACGTCGCCGCCGCCAGGTCCCGGGCGAGCGGTGTCGCCTCCGGAGTCTGCCTGATCCGCGCGAGGAGGTCGGCCGCGTCTCGCACCGACTGCTCGCGTGTGGTCGGCGCCTCGCCGGTGATGCCGAGGGCGGAGCGGTAGCGGGCCAGAGCCCGCCGCAGCCCGTTGACGGCATCCTCGCGCGCCTCCGCCTTGGTGCGGACATCCGCCGCGAGCGCGTTGACGTTACGGGTGAACAGCACTGTCGGCACGCTCGTGCCGAACAGCGCCGCGGCCCGCTCGTGCGCCCTGGTGTACTCCTCCTCGCTCGGCCGCTCCTGTGCCCGCAGCGCCCAGCCGGGGCCGATCTGGTCCAGCGCTGGTGCCTTGTCTGCCTTGCCGTTGTAGACCCAGGAACGGTCCGCGAGCAGGGCATAGGTCGCGATCACCAGGTTGGAGACCAGCTTGTCCAGCCCCGTCCAGCCCAGCTCGGCGATCCAGGTGCGAATGTCCTCGACCCCGAAGTCGCCCTTCGCACCGTGCTTGCCAGCTTGCTGGTCGATGTGCCGGCGCCAGTCCGTGGACACGTTCAGTGGCCCGTCGTGTACCTCGCCCAGTTCCAGCGGATGCACAATCCGCGCCAGATCACCCAGGTCTCGACTGTCGACGACGACCCGGCGTGAGCTGTCGTCCATGGCCTTGACGATCCACCCGTACGCCATCTTGAACTTCGCGGCGATGACCGGTTTGCGGCTCTCCTGACGGTCGAAGTTCGGATGCTTGGGATACATCGCGTCCAGCAGTCCGTCGGCGAGCTTCAGCAGGTTGTACTCGAAGGCTCCGCCGCCCTGGAGCTGCGGGGTGTGCCCGGCGTACAGCGCGTGGACGTGCTTGCCCTCGGTGACCTGGGCGCCCAGGTCACTCTCGTTGGCCCTGGCGATCCCGTACGCCTGATGCAGAACTTGCCCCAGTTGCGCGACGAGCGTTTCGCGCTGCGCCTCCAGCTGATGGCGGACCCGCACCTGGTCGTCGGAGCCCAGATGGGTCGCGAAGTCCTTCAAGCGGTCGCGATCGAGCAGGTAGTTGATCTTCAGTAGGCGGCCGAGCTGGGTACCCCGCTGGCTGGAGACGAAGGACGGCAGCCAGACGACGGTCGCCGCGTCCGGCTTCTCCCGCTGCAGGCGGTAGACCCGGTTCTCGTCCGCGCTGGGTGTGCCCTTCTCGTCCTCGTCGAAGGGGTAGTCGATGACCAAGCGGATCCGGTCGGGGGTGGACGGCTCGAACTGCGCGTCGGGCAGGATCTGCGGATCGCGTACGTTCTCGAAGACGAACTCCGCGGTCCGGCGCGTTCCGTGCCAGACGATCTCACGGTCGGCGACGAGCGTGCCGTTGTCGGCGATCTTCAACTCCCGCCACAGCCACTCCTGCACCCACCGTTTGCGTGCCCCGAGGGTGTCCTTCTCGCCGACGCTGTCCAGGATCGGCTCCACATCCAGGTCGGACAGATGCAGCGTGAACACCGGGTCCAGGTCATGGCCGTCGCTGCGCAGCTCTCCCGGGAACTGCGCTTGAATCTCCTGCATCCGCCTGACCACGATCCGGTCCTCCTGACCGGTGCGTGAGCGGATCGACCCATGGTTCAGCGCGTTCAGCCGCGGCCCGGTCAGCCGGGCGAGAGCCGGCACCTCGGGTGCGAGATAGGCGAGCAGCATCGTCTTGACGAAGCGTTCGTCGGCCTTGTACTTGGCGTCCTCGGCAGAACCGTACTTCTCCAGCAGGTGGTCCTTCACCTTGCCGTGGAAGCGGGTCGCCGCCTCGGCCTCACTGCGCAGCCGGTCGGTAAACGCCTCGCCCATTCCCTCGGCCAGTACGTCCCACAGGTCGCCCAGCGGGATCAGCTCGCCGACCTTCATGTCCTCGCGCCGCTGGTAGAGCATCTGCTGGAGCAGTTTGAGACCGGTGCGCTCGCGCTGGAGTGCGCCGGAGAGGGCCACCAGGACGTTGAGGAGCACGGGGGAGACGGGGTAGAGCGCCTTGAAGTCCTTCCAGTCGGCGTGGGTGACGCCATTGGCGTCGAGGAGTACGTCACGTACGGACTGGTTCGAGGTCTCGATCCGGGCGAAGGCCGCTTCGAGGGCGGCCTTCGCGGCGTCGTCCTTGGGCTTGAGGACGCGTTCCTTGATGATCTCGGGGAGGTTGCGGTCCTCCAGGCTGATCGGGTCGATACGCCCCGCCAGGTACTTGACCTGCTGCTCGAGGTTCTTGGCCTCGGCGCCGACAGCGTCCGAACCGATCAGCTCGGACAGGTCGCGCTGGCGGGAGATGAAGGAGATGACCGGCAGCGCGCGGCCGCCCGTACCTGACTCGATCAGTTTGACCAGCTTGTTGACCTCGTCGTTGACGAAGGTCCGCTCGCGCAGGTGGGCCTGGAGCCAGAGGATCAGCTCGTCGAGGAAGAGGATCAGACCGTCGTAGCCGAGGGACTTGGCGTGCCGGCTGATGATGTCCAGGCCGTTCTCCAGTGGCAGGAAAGCATTCTTCGCGCCGAGAGCACCACGGGAGTACGAGGAGTACGGACCGGACAGCAGCGCGGACGCCAGCCACTCGCGGACCTTCGGATCGGGAGACACGGCCAGGGCCTGGTCGAGGAGAGCCGGGGTCCAGATCTGCGGGGCCTCCTTGACGTCGAGGTCGACCAGGTCGTCCTCGTCGTCGGCTGCTGGGGTCTGCTGGGCGGGTGCCTTCTCCTCCTTCGGCAGCGCGGGGTTGCCGAGCCAGCGGACGAACTGCTCGTCGTCGGCGAAGAACTCCCGCTGGCGGCGGGCGTCGTCGAACATCGCGTCGGCCCGGTAGACCGGCGGCACCGGTGCGTCCGGGTGCAGCTGCCGGACCGTGCGGACGTAGCCGCCGAGGATCGCCGAGTCGAGATCGGTCGCGCCGACCAGGTGGAACGGCACCATCAGGAACTTCCGGTCCCGTAACCACGCGTCATGATCCGCGATGACCGACTGCAGCGTCGGTTTGGCGCGAGCGGCCGGGTCGTTCGAGAGAATCGCGTGCAGCACGGTCATGAAGTGGCTCTTGCCGGA
Organism: Streptomyces inhibens; assembly: GCF_003389455.1. Lineage (GTDB taxonomy): Bacteria > Actinomycetota > Actinomycetes > Streptomycetales > Streptomycetaceae > Streptomyces > Streptomyces inhibens. The sequence goes on from NZ_QUAC01000007.1 coordinate 18,845, forward strand.
GCCGAAGGAGCCGTGCAGATAGGCGGCGTCGGACGACCCCGCCCGGACGGATGCCTCGACGATCTTCAGCGCACGGCGCAGCGCCTGTTCCAGCTGCGGAGTGACCACGTACTCGCCCACGCGCTTGGCGGTCTCGTCGAAGCCGCCGGACAGCTCGATCTTGAACGACCCGGCACGGACTACCTCGGACAGGTCCAGTACGTCCCGGAGGTAGAGCTCGCCGCCGCTGCTACTCATCGTCTTCCACCATCTCCGTCGTGCCCGTTGTCTTCGTCTTCACCGCTGTGGTTGTCGCCCTACGCGCCAGGATCTTCTTCACCGGGCGCCAGTCGCTGAGTGCGGCCGGGGTGAGCCGTGCGCTCGCTAACTCCCCGTCCAGGAAGCTCTGGAACTCCTCGGCGGCCGACTCCTCACCCCACTCCTCGTCAACTTCCCCGAACCACTGCCGCAGCCAGGGCATGAGCTCCGCGATGCCGGCGAGCAGCGGTACGAGCCGCTCGGCCGGCCAGTCCTGCTGCTTGCGGCGGTCGCTGACGATGTTCAGCAGGGCGCTCGCCTGGTCGCGCTGGTCCCAGCCCGCCCAGCCGAGGAGGAGGGTCGGGTCGGAGTCGGGGTTCGCATCCGGGTAGGAGACGAAACGCTCCTTGGGCACGTCGAGCTTTCCGCGGTTCGACCAGTAGGACTGCTTGGTGAAGTCCGCGGAGGCGTACTTCGGCGGTACGGGTATGTCGAGCCGCTCCCCGGTACGGTCCTCCTCGCGCTGCTGCTCCCATACCGCCTCCCACTGCGCGCGCTTGCGCAGGCCGGTGTCCTTGTAGCGGTACGCGGCGAGGTAGGGGACGTGCTCGGCGTCCACCACGTCGGTCAGGACCTGAGTGAGGGAGAGGTTCGGCTTGCCGAGGTGGGTCGCGTAGAGGTGGGCCGTGTTGAGGATCGCGTCCGCATCGGGCCGCTTTTCGAGTTCGTCGGCGAGCTGAGCGACGGTGAGGGTGCGGGGCTGAACGAAGTCATTGAGGACGTGGAACCAGAGGGATTTGTCCTCGCATCGGTCAAGTAACCAGGTGCGGAGCGCGGCCTTTTCGCGTTTCTCCCACGGGTCGGTGGCCCAGCGCCGCTTGCACTCGGGGCGTTCGATGAGTGCGAGGTCGCGGCGGGAGGGGATGGTGTCGATACGGGCCTGCACGATGGCCTGGTACCAGTCGGGCCAGTGGGGTGGGATTTCGGTGACGGGGGTGGAACCGTGCCGGTCAAACCAGGCAGTTTCGGCCTCCACGTCGGCATCACCAGAGGCGATCTTCCGCGCCATCAGAATCTCGAACGCCCGCTCACCGAGCTTTACTTGGGGGATGGTCGTTGCGGAGAGAGAGGGATCGGTGAGTTGAGACTTCTGGCCCTCGGTGAGCAGCCCGTAGGAGTGGTACACCTCCCAGTCCAGCTCTTCCTGGAGGGCGATCATGCGCTGAGAGGTACGGTCCCACGCCTCACGAGCCGCGTCGAGGCGTGCACGTGTGGGTGCTTCCGAGGCACAGACGGCTGGGGGCTCGTGGCTGGAAAGCTCCTGCGCGAGCGAATCGAGGGAGCGACCGAGTGGCAGCGGGAGCTGTGCGGGAAGGGGGAACTCCTGAAGCTTGGTGCCGGTGAACTCGTAGAAGCTCTCCCACGCCCACCGACCGGTGGACCGCTCGCCGCCTCGGTTTCCCTTGTCCTGGCAAACCTGCTTGAGCCAGAAGCATGCCGTCGACGAGTTGAGCACGCCGAGCAAGGCAATGTGCTCGTCCTCAGTTGCCCCCTCCGGAAGTTTGATTACCGGCGCGGTCCGGTTGAACAGACGCGACTGAGTGTCGAGCGTGAAGTGGTTGTGCGTGGAAACAAAGGCGAAGGATATTCCTTTCGCAGTGGTGAGCTTGCTCGAATAGTTTTCGAGGTGGCAGTACCAAGGATATTCGTTCTCAATCACCGTCTTGCCGAAGATGACGCGGTTCGCTAGCTGTGTGCGGAATGGCCATAAGCTGTGCTTCACGAGGTGGCTATCAGGATCAATGGACAGTCGGTTCTCTTGTCCTGAATAAGGGTTCCGTACAGTAACGGAGCCAGTGAATCGGAAGTCTCGTACGGCGTCACCTGTGATCAGCGTTCGGATTACAGACTCGTCGCCGAGTCGCTGAGCGGTACCGATATCTGGAAGGAAGAAGGCGTCGTCAGCTCCAGTTGCAGTGGTCCGGCCGATACTGACGGCTCTGGAGCCAAGCTTCTCCCGACCCGACGCAACCCCGTCGACGAGTTCTCCAGCTCCACCACCACTCAGAGACCACGGGAACTGAGCGAGCTTACTACGTTCAGAATCGATCGCCGAGACCCACTCGCTCCCGCTGCCGGGTCGGTTGTACTGATCGACGATGGCTGACCAGACAAGCCCCTCAGCCGCGTTCTTCGGCTGAGACGGTTCACCCCGGATGCCGAGCACGGCACGAATGGGTTCGCCCTGGTAGGCCACCCTATTCCGCCCGACCAGAATGACTGTTGGTGTCCCATGCCCCGGGATGTAGGCCCCAGAGGTGTCGATGACCTGCGTCAGATCGACCTTCTGGTGGAACCAATCAATCAGCTTTCTGCCGAACTCCCGCTTCATGAATGAGTTGGCCGTGATCTGCCCGGTGAACCCCGCCGCGCGCTCCGACCCGCTTGCGCGCACCGCCAGTTCAAAGATGCGCTGTGCGAACGGAACCGACAGCGCGTACGTCCCCGCGCAAGTGTCGTAAGCATCCCGATAGTTCTGGTTTTCCTTCTTGTCCTTGGCCGTGATGTACGGCGGGTTTCCGACCACCACGTGATACGAACCCCGGCCCAGGAGGTCGCATCGCTCAACGAAGGTGTCGATGTCCTCGGTTCGGTACAGGAATGGCTCGCTGTCGCCTTCCCCGTCCTCTGGAAGCGTGTCGTGTTCACGCCCTGCATCCCGCCCATGCAGCAGCGAATCCCCCACCGAGATGTTGATAGGGAACTCTTTTAGTGCATCCAGCCGCCGCTTCCCCGGAGCCTCCTCTGCTGCCTTCAGTACCGCCACCAGCAGCCGGAACCGTGCGATCGCCACCGCGAACGGGTTCTTGTCGCAGCCGTGGACCGAAGCCAGCGCGCGTCGGATCAGCGTCCACTCGTCCGCTACTTTGTCCGCGTCCCGCCACTTCTCCAGTAGCCGCTCGAACATCCCCAGCAGGAAGTGCCCCGACCCGCACGCCGGATCGATCGTCCTCAGGCCCGCCGGGAGTTCGCGTAACTCACCGCGCCCGTCGCGGATCTCGACGACCGGTGACAGCCCGAATTCCGCCACCGCCGGCTCCAGTGTCAGGTCGAGGATGAACTCCTCCACGAACACTGGGGTCTGGAGCAGTGCGTAAGTCTTCCGGGCGTGCTCGCTCAGGTCTTGGTACAGGTCGCCCAGGAAGCGTGTGTCCAAGTCCTCGTCCACGAACTTGTGGACGATCTCGCCGTCCGCCCCGACTCGTCGCCAGAACTTCAACAGCCCCGTCGCCGCCTCGTACGACGGCTCGATCTCCCACAGTGGGTTGTGTGCGCGGTCGAAGAGGCCCGCGACCGTCGGATTGGTTCCCGCCAGGTGGTCGAATGCCGCGATGATCCAGTCGCGGTCGTTCTTCTCTGGGTTGGCGGCGAAGAACGCCGCGTCGTGGTCCTCCGCGTCCTTGAGGCGTTCGCCGATACCGGCTAACCACGGCCGGGCGATGAGACCGTTGTCCTCGCAGAAGCGTACGAAGACGCAGCCGAGTACCCACGCCGCCGCGACCTGCGTGACCCGCTCGTCCCGCCACGCCTCGTACGTAGCCGCCGTACGCCCTGCGGCGTATGCCCTCCCGTACTCGGCTCCCAACCGCTCCCGGTGCACGTCCACCGAGTCGCTGCCCGCCCGTAAGTCGTCCTCCAGGACCGCGACCTGCGTGCGGAGGTCCTTCAGCAGACTGTCCTTGCCACTGCCACTGCCACCGCTGCCACGCGTGCTCACTGTGCCAATCCCCCTTGAAATGCAGCCAAGTTCTTGAGGAAGTCCTCGGTCAGCACCACGCGTTCCGCGTCGCCGCCGGTCACCTCCACCGTGCGTCCGTCCAGTTCCGGTGCGCCGTGCGCGTTGTGCGAGGGGGTGAGCAGCCACAGTCCATGCGGTCGGCCGCCCGGTTTGCGGGCCTCCCGCTGGAGCCCCACCAGCAGCTCATGCCCGTCGGCGGGGTAGTAGTGTGCGAGCAGTCCGGCCGTGTGGACGAACAGCACCGTCCCCGGCTCCCGACCGGCCGCCTCCTCCAGTCGCTCCGCGACCCGGGGCCATACCCGGACCACGAACGACCGCAGCCCGCCCGGCAGTTCACCACTCCTGGTGTACCGGGTGTCCGCGCCCAGCACCTTGGACCAGTCCGTGCCGTGCTCGGTGGCCAGCGCCCGGAACTCTTCCAGGAAGACCCGCGCCAGATTCACCGAAAGCACCGGGAACGCACTCGCGATCGCCTCCGACACCGATCCGCTCTCGCTCCGCATCCGCTTGACCGCCACGTTCAGCGCGAGGAAACCGCCGTCCCCTACCGCGGAGTTGAGCTTCGCGGTGAGCAGGGCCACCGGGTCCCGCCCGGCCCCCGCCCTCGCCGCCTGCGCGCGGGAGGCCGTCGTCACCGTGCCCGTGGAGGACGAGTACAGCCAACTGCTGCCGCCGCCCACCGGTGCGACCGGCATTGGCGGCTTGAAACGCTGCTCGGCCGTCTCGTACGTCAGCGAGAAGCCGGCTTTCTTCAGCGCGTCCTCGACCTCGACATACGTGGGCTTGCCGAGCGCCATCTCGGGGAAGCGCGAACGCAGCCGGGCCAGCAGCCCATCCAGGCTGATGCCGACCTCGCGGCGAACACCCGCCGCGGCCTGCGAGATCTGCAAGGCTCGCCACAGCTCCAGCGCCTTGGGGTACACCTCAAGGCGCGGTGAAGCGGCCGCCTCCACCGAGGTCGCCGCGGCGAGTGTGACCAGCCGGGCGTCGGGCAGCGGGTCCATGCCCTCGGGCGTGCCCACGGCTCGCAGGTCGCGCAGCGCCGCACTCCGGTCGGGAAGGGGATCGGTGTCGGCGATCTTCTCGGCCGCGTCGCCTAACGCTATGGCATACGCGGCGAGTTCATCCGGTGTCGGGTCGTCGGAGCCGTCCAGCGACTCCAGGGCCACGATCAGCCGTCCCCGGCGCCGAAACTGTGCGAGTCGGGGCTCGTGCTCCTCGTCGCGGCCGGTGAGCAGCGTCTCGGCGGTGACTGCCGCCCGTACGACGGCGAGCGCGGCGGCCTCCGAGCCCTCGCTGGTCTCACTCTCCGAGCCATGACCGGCGGCGATTACCCGGGCCAGTTCGCGGGCGGTCATCACGCGGCCGGCGTCCCGAACCGCGTCGACCAGTTCACTGCACAGGATGTCCATCCAGCCTGCCTTGGCCCAGTCGCCGATGGCTGAGCCGAGGTGCTTGGAGACTGTGTACTCAGAGGCTTTGACCGCCTCCGCGACCTGCCGGTTGGTCGGCCAGGTGCCGATTTCCGACTTGCCGTCGAGCCCGAGCCAAGCCGCGACCACTTGCGGTCGCTTGTTGTCCTTGCGGCCCGTCGGCTCCGGGTTGAGGAGGGCCGCGAGCCGCTCCACGTTCTGCCGGGCCTCGTGCTGCGCGCCGAGCTTGTCGTCCGTGAAGGGCATGACAGTCTCAACCGGCTTTTCCGGCACGGCAGTCGCGGCTTTGGACTTCTTCGGACGGAGCGCCGCTGTCCACTGCCGGTGCCGCCGGTTGAGCTCCTTCTTCACGACCGCGCCGATCCCGCGCTTGTTGCGGAAGTGGGGCAGCGGTACGTCGAGCAGCTCGCCGACCGTCACCGCGCCGAGTTCCTCGGCCACCGCCGCCGCCCGCTCGGTCAGCCCCGCGTCCCTGAGCGTGGTGGAGAGCTTCGCCTTGTCCGCGTACACATCCCGGATGTCGTCCTCGGACAACCCCTCAGGCAGCCCCCCGACCCCCAGGAGCGACACGGTGTCCGTGGTCGGAGGCGGCTGGGTACGGTCGGCGGCGGTGAAGATCGCCCGCCAGGCGTCCCGCATCTGCCGCAGTGTTTCGAAGCGGCGGTTGACGTCCCGGTGGAGAGCCCGTTCGAAGAACGTCTCAAGCCCCGGACGCAGTACGGCTATGAAGGCATCGGAGGCGAGGAGTGGCGTTTCGTCCTTCATGGCGGTCAGCGGATCGTCGGTGCCATTGCCCCAGGTGGGCCGCTCGGCGGCGGCCATCTCGTGCAGGACGACGGCAGCTGCGTACCGCTCCGCGTAGTCGTCGTACACAGGCCGCCGTGCGTCACCCAGGAACGGATCGAGATAGCCGCGGGTGCCCGCCTTGATGTCACGGTCGGAGACGGCCGCCAGCGAGAAGTCGAACAGCATCAGCTGTTGCTCGCCGTCCTCCCTGACCTTGATCCCGAGGTTGTCGGGTTTGAGGTCGCGGTGGCGCATGCCTCTGGCCGCCAGGTCGTCCAGCGCAGTGAAGAGGTCCTCGCCGCAGGACGCCAACTCCTCGTAGCCCAGCGGCCCGTGGCTGCGCAGCCGCCGACCCAGCGTCTCCTGGCCCGCGTACTCCAGGGCCAGGACGGTTCGGCCGGCGAGGGTGCGTGGACCCTCGTACAGTTTGACGATGCGGCCGCTGCTGACCTGCTGCAGGGCTGAGGCCTCGGAGGTCAGACGCTCGTTCTTCTCCGCGTCCAGAGCGACCTTGAGGACCCGTTCTTCCTCCACTCTCCGTCCACGTTCGTCTTCGCTGACGCGGGTCACATACAGGGCGCGCGCGGTGGCGCCCGTGCCGAGCACCCGTTCCACCGTCCAGTCGCCGTCGACGGCCTGTCCGGGGGTGGCGTCGAGAGGGTCGGCCTCCACGGCGATGGCCTGGGCGGCCCGGGCCTGCTCGGCCTCGTCCAGGCGGGCGAGGAAAGCGTCGGCGGAGTCGAGGCGATCGTCGACCGAGGCCCGGGTGGCGGCGTACACCAGCTCGTCGAGGCCGGAGTCGACGGCGTCGCTGACCGCGTACATGTGCAGTCCGCCGTCGGCTTGGAGCCGCTCCTTGAGCGCGGTACGGGTTTCGGCGGGCGGCATCCCCGTCAGGATGTGGTGGGCGACCGCGCCGAGGCCGAAGACGTCCAGGTCCACCGGGTCGGGGAAGTCGGCGTCGGTCTCGGGCGCGAGGTAGCACTGGGCGGCGTCCTCGATGTGCTCCCCGGTGAAGGAGGACTCGCCGAGCGAGCGTAGCGAGGTGGTGTCGAAGTCGCGTGCGGACGCCTGCCAGTCGATGATCCGCAACACCGGGTTGCTGCCGTTCTCCCGCGCGCTGACGTACACCGAGCGGGCAGCCAGCGCGCGGTGGTAGAGCGAGCGGCGGTGGGCGTAGCGGACGGCCTCGGCGAGCTGGCGGACCATGTCGCGGCGTATCGCGTCGGTGAGCTTCGCGCCGTACACAGCAAGGTAGTTGTCCAGGCGCAGATCGCTCTCACGGTGACGGAACAGGATCGCCGGACCGCCCTGGTGCTGGCGGAGGGTGACGGCCTGGGCGATACCGCGGTGGGTGATGCCCTGGAGCACCTGGTACTCGCGCTCTGCGGCCCGGGTGGCGGAGCGGCGCTTCTCCTCGCTCGCTAACTGCTCGACGAGGTAGACCCGGACCCGGCCCTCCTCGTGGATCATCTCCTTGCGCTCCGCGAGCCGGTCCTCCCAGGTGGGGCCCGCGTCCAAGGGGCGGGAGGAGAGCTTCCAGCCATCGCCGAAGTCGAGGTGGGCGGTGGAGGCCCGCACCCCGATCTTCTTCATCAACGCGGGCAGGTGCCGGGCGAAGTTCTCGGTGATCCGCCAGTTCTCGCGCTCCGGTGGCAGGCTCAGGAAGTGGTCCCAGATGCCGGGCAGCCCCGTCCTGGAGCCGTCACGCCCGTACACATGAGTGCGCTGCACCGTGTCCAGCTCGCTGTCAAGCAGTGGGTCGGAGAGGAAGACGGCCGGGTCGATGCGCGGTATCCGTTCCCCCGGACAGATCTCGCGGGCGGCTTCCTGGAGGCGGGACTTGAGTTCTTTGGACTTCAGGTCGGTGAGGTGCAGCGGATTGCGGATCGTGCGGATCCGGCCGTCGGGTGCGTGGAAGCTCCAGGTGTCGCCGCTGTTGACGACCCGGCCCGGGTGCCCCTTCAACTCGACCAGGTACAGGCCGCGGGGTACGACGATGAAGAGATCGCACTCATTGATACGGCCGCTCATGGCGGTGAAGGAGAAGGTCGCCCAGGCGTAGTGCGGGGCGGTGACCGGCATCCGCTGCTTGATGTGATCGAGGGCCGCCTGCTCCCAGGGGAACGGTGACGGCCGCGTCTGGTACCAGCGTTTCACCTGAGGTGGACCGGGCTTGGGGGTCGCCTGGCCGGCTGCTGCCGCCACCACCGTTCACCGCACCTTTCATCTGTCCGATCCACCCGCCTATCGACGTGATCCGTGGGGAGCGTGATGGGATGTAGTGAATCGCGACATGTTCAGATCGTCAGACAAGTGAATGGGACATCTTGCCAGGTGGGAGGAGGTGCCGCAGGGCTCAGGTGCAAAGCTGGGACGGTTGCGAGGCGAACGAGATTGAGATTGTCGCGATCAGGCCATTCTGTGGCCGGTATGTCATGCGTCACGGCGCGTCTGCCTACGATCATGTGGCACTCAATGAGCCGCAGGCGGGGGAGATGGATATGGCCGGGACGGTACGCAAGCGAACCGTGTTCTTCTTCGAGATCGTCGAAGCCAAACGCGGCCAGCCCCGCATGGAGCCCCAGCCCTGGAGAGACTTCCTTGACCATGTCGCGGTCTCGGAGCCGCACGAGCGGATCGTGCGCAGCGCGGACGATCAGCTGGTCGGGATCGTGGATACGGCCACCGCGGCCGACCATCTGCAGCTCGCGAAGATCACCGGTGAGGTGCCGCACCAGCTCGACCACAGCAATGGCACCATTGAAGCTCTACAGCTCGCGGCCGGCACGGATGTCGTCCATGTGACCACGCTCTGCTTCCTTCCGTACGGAAACATCATCGGCGCCTTGCACGGCGGCTTCTCCGCGCCGCGCGTCAGCGCCATCACCAAGTGGCTGAACGGGATTGGACTCCCGTGTGGCGAGGTCGTACTCAAGCCGGTCATTCACGCGCGAGCCCGTGAGAAACTCAACCGCATCGAGGCGGTGTCGGAGTTCACCGTGCAACTCGAAGGCGCCCCGGCGGACACGGTCAGTGCCTTGAGAGCGCGAGGCGATCTCGCGGACTCGCTGCGGAGTTTCGGGCAGCGTCATCCCGACACCTCCATCACACTCTCGCTGAAGGTTCCCAGGCGCGGGGGACGGCTGAGCAAGCTCCGCAGGAACCGTGCCGCGACCCAACTGCGCAGCGATGTACTGCAGTTCATTCCCGACCTCGATGAGTGGATGGACGAGTCGGGTGTGGTGCGCTCGGTCAGCGGCCAGGTCGCCATACGGGACCCGCACCGACAGTCCCTGGAGTACGAGCCGCTCGACTTCCTGGCACACCCGCATCACAGCGCAGTGCGATGTGCCGGTCGCGTTCACTGACGGCCGATCGGTCGATCTGCGCTACGCCGTCGACGCGATTTTCGCTGCGGCCCGCACGCATGAAAGTGCGCTCCAGGAAGCCTGTCAGTATGGGCCGCTAACCTGAGCAGCAGTTCAGGGCTGGGGGCGACGTGCTGGATTGGCTGTGGCGACGATGGGTTGGGCGGCCGGCGGTGGACTGGGTCCTCGCGCTGACGGTCACCGGCGTGCATTTGGCGGTTGTGCAGGTCGCAGGTGGCGGGGATGTGCTGGCCTGGCCCGACAGGGAACAGCGGATCGCTGCCTACACTGCGACGGCGACCGTCGCCGCCGTCGTCGGCAGCTTCATCACCGCGGCCGTTACCCTGTACGCCGCATCCACCGGGCAGCGGATGCGTACGCTGCGCACGCATCCCGTACAGGGGCCGCAGTTCCGTCGGAACTGGATGAGCATCCTCAGCGCGACGCTGGTGATCTCAGGACTGTGCCTGCTGGCCATCATCCTCGACACGACGCAGCGGGACCCAGGCGGGACACACTGGTTGGCCGAGGTGGCCATAGCCCTGGGGGTGGTACGCGCCACGCGGCTGGTGTGGCTGTTCGGCAAAGTCATCACGGGTGGCGACATCGATCTCGCGGACGTTGCACTCACTCCGTCGGGGCCGCCCCCGACGCCGCCGCCAGTGCCGGGGCGGCGGCCGGGAGTGTGAGGGGCGCTGGGGCGGATCCTCTGCGCGCTGGAAGGGCAATCCGCTGCGTGCGGGTTCGAGACCCTTCGCCGAGCTGGGGCGGATCGGGCTCGCACTCGCAGGGCCCGTCCGTCCGGGACGTGTTCGGGACGAGTTCGGGACGCAAGGACAGGAACAGACCGACAAAGACGAAGGGATGCCGACACGGCTTGTTCCGTCTGACCAGTGGAAACGTCATGGATGAGCGTAGATCGACAAGGGCCGCCAAGATCCTCAAAGGACTCATAATCCGTCGGCCGTGGGTTCGAGTCCCACCCGCCCCACTCCGGCTCCCAGGGCGAAGATCCTTTCTACCTGGGGGAGACGCAGAAAGAAGGGCCGCCACGCGAGCGTGGCGGCCCTTCTGCACCCCGTTGGACCAAGATCCAGGGGACGCACAGGGGGCACGTCGGGGACACGCGGACGAATCCGGGGGACGGCAGCCCCTGCGGCAGCTCCCACTCGTCGATGTCTGCCGCTGCAGAGCGGGCGATCGTGAAGCGGACGAGTGAGAAGTGCGGCCGCTTGTCCTCCGGGTACCCCTGACGGCGCCCACTTGTCGCCGGAGTACCGGGCCCGTGGGCGAAGATCACCGTCACGTTGCCCCGCCAGGCCGTGCCGGGGATCTCCAGCGGGCCGTGCACCTCGTCCGAGACTTCTCGGGGGACCACAGAGAGGACGGACACGGCCTCGGCGCGCATCACCCCCGGCAGGACGCTCGTACAGGTGTCCGAGGTGATCTGGCGCGGGTCCGTCGGAAGCTGTTCCCGAGGTGATACGCGCCCTTGGTGAAGAAGATTGCTAGATTCTTTGGCGAGGGGGCGGTCGCCGAGCCCAAGTGAGGCTCTCTCCCGTCGACTTGAGGGAACGCCCCAGCTGTCGTTCCTGTACTCGGTTGGGGGAGCCCTCGTGGCGAATGGCGTTGGTTCAGGAAGATCGCCTTCCGGCATATCGGCACGGCAGTCCGAGCCGGCGTCGACCAGCGACGCATCGGGGTATGCCTCGGGTCGCCCCAAGGCCGGATGGGCCACTCCCGTCTGAGGGAAGTCGCAGTGACGTGGCATCAATGACCTGGATGCCGCCGAGGCGTTCGGTCGGGCCGGCCAGACCGCGCCTGACACATCACTAATGGGGGGAACAGTGCGGCACGGTCGCATATCCATCTGCGCCGGTCCGGCCGTCCTTGCGCTCGCTCTCGGGCTGTGGGGCATCACGCGCGAGCACAGCATGTGGCGGGATGAGGCGGCGACCTGGCAGGCAGCGCATCGGTCGCTGGCCGCGATAGGACACATGGTCGGTCAGGTCGACGTCGTCCATGGCCTTTACTACGCGGTGANAGCGCATCGGTCGCTGGCCGCGATAGGACACATGGTCGGTCAGGTCGACGTCGTCCATGGCCTTTACTACGCGGTGATGCACGGAGTGTTCGCGCCCTCTTCGGCGACAGTCTGGTCACCCTGCGGCTGCCTTCGGTGCTCGCCACTGCCGCCGCGTGCGGACTGACCGCGCTGGTCGGCGCCCGGCTCTCGGATCGCCGGGTCGGGATGGGGGCAGGGCTCGCCCTGGCGGTGATTCCAGCAGTCCAGCAGCACGCCCAGGAGGGGCGGTCGTACGCCCTTGTCCTCGCCTTCGTGGTACTCGCGACCTGGCTGCTGGTAGGCGCCCTTGAGCGGCCGGGCGTTCGGCGGTGGGCCTGGTATGCGGCGGCCACGCTGATCGCCGCGTTGCTCAACTGGTTCTCGCTGCTCGCGCTTGTCGCACATGCCGTCACCATGGTGTACGTCCGCCCTGGCCGAACTCGGTTTGTCGGGTGGGCGCTTGCCGCCTCCGGGGCTGTTGCTGCGGCCTTGCCGTTGATCCTGGCCAGCCGGGCCCAAGCCTCGCAGGTCTCCTGGATCAAGCCGCTCGGCTGGTCGACGGTGCTCGGTGTGCTGATCACCGTAACGATCGCAGCCCTCTGCACGCGCCTGCCGCATGCGCGCCTGTCACAGAGCATGCGCGAGGAAGTGCCGCATGCACGCGTGAACCTCGCAGCCGTCGCGCTCCCGCTCTGTGCGGTGCCGCAGGTCGGCCTGGCGTTGGTCTCGCTCGTCAAACCTCTCTACATCACCCGCTATGTACTGTTCGCGTACGTAGGTCTCGCGCTCCTCATCGGCGCCCTACTGGCCACGACCGCCGCGCGTCTGAGAACACACGCCCGCGTGCTGCTCCCCGCCGCCGTCGCCCTGGCGCTCCTGGCGTTTCTCCCGATAGAGCTCCGTCTGCGTACGGAACAGAGCCGCGTCGACGACGTACTCACCGCGGCGGCCACGGTCGGTCATGTCCGCGACGCCACCGACGGCGTCCTCTACATTCCCGCCGCGCGCCGCGACACCGCCCTCGTCTCGCCCCGCGAGTTCGCAGGCCTGCGGGATCTCGCCCTGGCCCAGGGGCCGGTGGAGTCAGGCACGTTGAAGGGCATAGAGGCCGGACCGCGCGACATAGAGCGGGCCATGCTGGGTGCACGGCGGATAGTGCTCGTCACCGATCCTGGGCCGAGCCAGGCCGACTCCGCACGCGACCTCGCCAAGCAGCGTGTTCTGGACGAACACTTCGTGCGCCGCTCGGACAGTGTCGAACGGGGCCGCCGGGTGAGCGTCTACGAACGACGTGAGCCGGAACGACCCGCATCCAGTGCTGCCTGACCCGACGGTGACCCGGCCCAGGGCTCTGTGGCGCCTCATGGCCGGCCGGTCACTGCTTGAAGACCAGGACGATGCCGCGGCTGCTCTGCAGCTGGGACGTGCCGATGAACTGCACACCGCCGGCCGCGGTCACCTGGAAGGACAGATGCGCCTCGCGCAGCGGCAGCGGCCCGCCGCGCGCGGCGACGTCGGTGAACAGCTGCTGTAGCGAGTCCACCGCCTCGGCCAGGTTCTTGCGCAGGGGGCCCAGCGGTACGTTCCGTAAGGCGGTGTCGCCGCTGTCCCCGAAAAGCCCCATCAAGTCCCTGGGCTCTTCGTTCTCGTCGTCGAACGACACCCAGAAAGGCAGCGTCGGTTCGCTGAGCGGTGGTTCGGATTCCTGCATGACGTCCCCCCTCGTCCGATGCGTCAACTCTAGTGAAAACGTGGTTGGTTCACGTGGAGAGTGGCGGGATTGAGGTGGGCGACCGGCCCGGCTGCGCGCGCATCGGTCAGCGCAGCCGTTGGTCAGGAGCTGGAGGGGTGTCGCGGCGGAACAGGGCCGTCCAGAGGAAGGACTCGCCGAAGTACGGGGACTCGGGCGGTTCGTCGTGCATACGGCGCAGCTCCACCTCCGTCAGCTCGGAGAAGATCCAGCGCAAGGACTCCGGCGTGTAGGCGAGTCCGCCGTGGAGGCGGGACTGGCGGTAGAAGGCCGCGTCGGGGAGTTCGGAGCCCATCTCTCCGGCCGCGAAGGCGGTGAGGGCGAGATGGCCGCCGGGGGCGAGGCTGCGGTCGAGGAGGCGGAGGTAGCTGATGCGGCGGTGCGGCGGCAGATGGTGGAAGCAGCCCGAATCGTGGATCAGGTCGTACGGGCCGCCCAGCTCGGCCGCGGTGAGGGTGAAGGCGTCGCCGCAGTGGAACCGGATGTCGGCCCCGGCCTCGCGGGCGCGCTCCTCGCCCCAGGCGACGGCCGTCGGGGAGAGGTCGACGGCGTCCACCCGGAAACCCAGGGAGGCCAGATGGAGGGCGTTACGGCCCGGACCGCAGCCCAGATCGAGAGCCCGGCCCGGGGTGATCAGACCTCTGTCGAGGTACGAGGCCAGACTCTCGTCCGGCTTCGCCACGAAGAACGGCACCGGCCTGGAGCGGTCGGAGTAGAAGCCGTCCCACCAGGTGGCCGCGTCAGCCGTCCAGCGGTCGGCTTCCGGCGCGAACAGGTCGTCCAGGAGCTTCAGCACATCGTCGACCGTGCGGATGTTCCGGTCCATGCGGGTCCCCTTCCGTGTGGGGGAGACGGTAGGGCCGAACGAGGCAAAAGCCGAGCTCAGGACCCTTGGGGCGAGGGCGTGGACGGGCGTTTGCGAGGGCTGGGAGGGAGGGGGGAGGGGGTCAGTCGCAGGTGTGTATGTGCGGTCGTTCGTGTCGCCGTGGAAGCCCGTCATGGAGGCTTTCTGGGCAGCGGTCAGGTGGGTTTCTGGGGGATTTTCCGGGGGGTGCTGCCCAGGGCGGTCTGTTGTCGAATGGCTGCCGTCCAGGGCCAGTTCACTGGTGGCTGTGGTGGCTGTGGTGGCTGTGGTGGCTGTGGCGGTCGTGGTCGTTGCTGTGGCCGCGGTGGCGTCGGTGGTAGGAGAGGGTGACGGCCGCTAGGAGGGGGCCCCAGGCCATCAGGGGGAGGTAGCAGGCCTGCATCAGTGCGAGATGAGCGCCGTGCAGGCCGTTGTCGAGGTGGTCGAGCAGGAGCCATTGCGCGAGGGGCAGCGCGGTGAGGAGGAGGGAGAGGAGCGTCGCGCCGATGGCGGCGGCGGTCACGGCCAGTTTGGGGATGACCGGGCGCCCGCCGAGGAGCGGCAGCCAGCGCGGGACGACCTGACCCCAGGGGCGTACGAGGCCGAGCGTGAGGAACGCGAGCGCTTCGGACAGCAGGCTGAGGGCGATCATGTACAGCGTGCCCCAGCCGGGGGAGTCGTAGTCCTGCCGCAGTACGGCCGCGCTGTAGCCCAGGGGAACGCCTGCTGCGAGGGCCAGTCGCCACAGGGACGAGGGGAGGACGCAGACGACGGTCAGGTGTGCGGTGCGGATCGCCCAGCGGGGCGGTGGCGAAGGGGAGGCGGTGGCGGCGGTGATGGTGGGCGTATCGAGCGTCGGTTTGTCGGTGTTCACAAGCAGCATGGTGTCCGGGGGATGTGGGGCTCGGCATCGTTCTAGAGAGGTATCTCTAAAAACGCGAGGATGAGTTCGGCTGCCGAGCGGTGGGATCCGGCCGTTGTTCGCTTCGGGGCCCGGGGGCGGGGTGCTGATCTGCCACGATGAGGCGCCCTGGCGGCGAGGTGAGGAGTGCTTGGTGAGCGCAGCTCGGGTCAGTTCGGCCGTGATGACGCATCCGGTGCGCAGGGAGCAGGCCGCGGCGCTGTCCGCCCGGCTCGGTCTCGGCGGGCTGGCGATGGACCCGGATCCGGAGGGTGCGCCGTCGGCGTTACGGACCGCGCTGGTCGCCTGGTCGGCGGCGTCCGCGGAGGCCAGTCACCATCTGGTCGTACAGGACGATGTGGCCGCGCCCCGCGAGCTGCTCGACCTCGTCGCCGGGTCCGTGGCGCGGTTCCCGGACGAGGCCCTGATCTTCTACACCAACTGGCATGCGCGCAACGGCTCCGCGGCCCGGCTGGCCGCGCTGGCGGGCGCGGGCTGGGTCCGCGCCGTACCCGAGGAGTTCGCTCCGACGCTGGCCATCTGTCTGCCCGCGGAACGGGCGGCCGGATTCCGGCGGTTCGCCCAGGACAGCACGGAGCGCCATGACGACGAGGTGATGGCCGCCTTCCTCCGTACGGTGGGCCGGGCGGGGCTGCTGGCCGTACCCAATGTGGTGGAGCACATCGGCACCAGCAGCATCAACGGGCATGCGGCACAGGGGGTTCGGCTGGCCGCCTGCCCGGTCGGTGCCGCGGATGCCCGGCCGCTGCTGTGCCACGGGTGGGTTCTGGAGGAGCTGGACTGGCTGCCGTACATGAGGTACGGGGAGGGGTATCTGCGGCCGGCCGGGCCGGAGGCGCTCGCCGATCCCCGGCGGCACACCAGGTGGCAGGAGGCGCTGCCGGCCACCGGCCTCACGGAGGGGCAGGTACGGGAGATCGCGCGGCGCCACCGGCCGGCGGATGCGGAGGGGGAGGTACGGCGCCTGTTCGGCGCGAGCTTCGCGGACGAGCTGTGGATCCACTGTCTGCTGCTGGGCAGGCAGGCCGAGGACGCCGCGCGTCGCCATGCCCCGCGCCCCAGGGGCGGCCGGGCCGGTGGCGCGCGGCTGCGTGCCGCGGCGCTGTCCACGGTCGGCC
>NZ_QUAC01000086.1 GCF_003389455.1 Streptomyces inhibens
CGGCGCCACCGGGCGGCGCCGGATCCCCGGCCGTCTACCGGGCGCGCCCCCAGCGGCCGGTGCCCGCCCCGCCGCCCGCCCCGGTGCGCCGGATGCCGGCGGCCAAGCTCACCGGCCTCGGCTGCTGGCTGCTGGCGACCCTGGTGCTGCTGGCCTTCGCGTTCCTGGACCGGCTGCTCCTGGCCGGCGCGCAGCCCGCGTACGGCTTCTTCTTCCTGCTGGTCAGCGTGGGCGCGGCGATGTGGGTCAGGCCGTACGACCTGATCTGTGCGCCGGTCACCCTGCCGATCGCGTTCACGATCGGCGCGCTGCCGATCCACCGCGGTGCGGACGGGTTCGGCGGGCTGCTGATGGGCGTCTTCACGGTCCTCGCGCTGAACGCCGGCTGGCTCTATGCCGGCACGCTGATCTGCGCGCTGCTCGCGATCGTCCGCCGCGCGCTGATCATCGTGCGGCGTCGGGCCGGCCGAGCGGCGAGTCGACCGCAGGGCGGGCAGTACGGGCCGCAGGACCGGTCGGCCGGGCGGCCGGCGGACCGGGTGCGGCCGGGTACCCGTCCGCGGCAGGTGGCTCGCCAGCCCGAGCGGCGTACGCAGCCATCGCGGCCCCGACAATCCCCGCGTTGTTCTGAAGNTCGCCAGCCCGAGCGGCGTACGCAGCCATCGCGGCCCCGACAATCCCCGCGTTGTTCTGAAGCTGAGCCGGCACGATCTCGGCCCTGATGCCCTCGATCAGCGGCAGGAACTTCTCCGCCTTGCGGGACACCCCGCCGCCGATCACGAACAGCTCGGGCGAGAAGAGCATCTCCACATGGGCGAGGTACTTCTTGACCCGGTGCGCCCACTGCTGCCAGCTCAGGTCGTGGTCCTCCTTGACCTTGGAGGAGGCGCGCTTCTCGGCGTCGTGGCCGTGCAGCTCCAGGTGGCCGAGCTCGGTGTTGGGGACGAGGCGGCCGTCGGTGAAGACGGCGCTGCCGATGCCGGTGCCGAAGGTGAGGACGATGACCGTGCCGGACCGGCCGCGGCCCGCGCCGTAGCGCAGCTCGGCGAGGCCGGCCGCGTCCGCGTCATTGAGGACGGTGACCGGGCAGCCGCCGGTCTCACCGCCCAGCCGGTCGGTGAGCAGGGCGGCGGCGTCGGTGTTGATCCAGCCTTTGTCGACATTGGCGGCGGTACGGGTGATACCGCCGGTGACCACGCCGGGGAAGGTCACGCCGACCGGCCCCGACCACCCGAAATGCTCCACGACCTGCCGGACGCCGTCCGCGACCGCATCCGGAGTGGCCGGGTGCGGGGTCAGTACCTTGTGGCGCTCCTCCGCGAGATCGCCGCGCTCCAGATCCACCGGGGCACCCTTGATGCCCGTTCCGCCGATGTCCACGCCGAAGACCCTCATGGGAAAAGGCTAGGCGCCGACGGGGCCCCTCGCCCCCGGGATCGACCGACCCGTCTCCTTCGGGAGCGGCCGGCTCGCCCCCGAAGGAGCGGCCCCCGGCCGTACGACGTCCGGGGGGCGGCAAAGCTCCGGCGGGCCTCAGCCCTCGGTGGCCGCCTTGGCCTCGGCGCGCAGGTCGCGGCGGAGCTCCTTGGGCAGCGAGAAGGCGATGGACTCCTCGGCGGCCGTGATGGTCTCGACGTCCTCGTAGCCGCGCGCGGCGAGCCAGTCCAGGACGCCGTGGACGAGGATCTCGGGGACGGAGGCGCCGGAGGTGACGCCGACCGTGCTCACGCCCTCCAGCCAGGCCTCGTCGATCTCCTCGGCGTAGTCGACCAGGTGGGAGTCGCGGGCGCCGGCGCCCAGCGCCACCTCGACGAGGCGGACGGAGTTCGAGGAGTTCTTGGAGCCGACGACGATGACGAGGTCGGCCTCGGCGCCCATCTGCTTGACCGCGGTCTGACGGTTCTGGGTGGCGTAGCAGATGTCGTCGCTGGGCGGGGAGAGCAGGTTGGGGAAGCGGCCCTTGAGGGCGTCCACGGTCTCCATGGTCTCGTCGACCGAGAGCGTGGTCTGGGAGAGCCAGACCACCTTGTCCGGGTCGCGGACCTCCACGTTGGCGACGTCCGCGGGGCCGTCGACGAGCGTGATGTGCTCGGGGGCCTCACCGCTGGTACCGATGACCTCTTCGTGGCCCTCGTGGCCGATCAGCAGGATGTCGTAGTCGTCGCCGGCGAACCGGACGGCTTCCTTGTGGACCTTGGTGACCAGCGGGCAGGTGGCGTCGATGGTGGCGAGCTTGCCGCGCTTGGCCTCTTCGTGGACGACCGGGGCGACGCCGTGCGCCGAGAAGATGACGATGTTGCCCTCGGGCACCTCTTCCGTCTCCTCGACGAAGATCGCGCCCTTCTTCTCCAGGGTCTTCACGACGTACTTGTTGTGCACGATCTCGTGGCGCACGTAGACGGGAGCGCCGTACTGCTCAAGGGCCTTCTCGACGGCGATCACGGCGCGGTCCACGCCCGCGCAGTAGCCGCGGGGGGCGGCGAGCAGGACCTTGCGGGTGGGCTGCGTGTCACAGCGACGCGATGCGTCACCGCTCGGGGTGGTGGCGGGCTGCGGGCCGGGAGTTGCAGTCATGCGTCCCATCGTAAGGCCGTGCCCCCTCGCCGGAAGATCGCGCCGGTGGCCCAGACTGGGGCTTCCTATTTCGAGGAGGCAGGGATGGGTTCGCTGCGGCGGACGCTGACGTTCCGGGACCTGATCGTCTACGGGCTGCTGTTCATCGCCCCGATGGCTCCGGTCGGAATTTTCGGCACGTTGCAGGCCAAGTCGCACGGCGCGATCACCGTCGTCTACCTCGTCGCGACCGTCGCGATGGCGTGCACGGCGTATTCGTACGCCCAGATGGTGCGGGTCGCCCCGCAGGCCGGGTCGGTCTACACCTACGCCCGGGTGGGGCTCGGCGAGGGCGCGGGGTTCGTGGCCGGGTGGATGGCGATGCTGGACTATCTGCTGATCCCCGCGGTGGCGTATCTGTTCTCCGGGATCGCGCTGCATGCGCTGGTGCCGTCGGTGCACCAGTGGGTGTGGACGGCGCTCGCGGTGGCCGTGACGACGCTGCTGAATCTGTGGGGCGTACGGACCGCGGCGCTGGTGGGGTTCGCGGTGCTGGTGATGGAGATCGTGGTGCTGGTGGTGTTCGTGGTCGCGGCCGTGTGGGCGCTGGTCGCGCACGGGGCGCAGCGTGGCTGGGCGACGCCGTTCACCGGTGAGGGTGCCTTCTCGATGAGCGCGGTGCTGGCGGCGGTGTCGGTCGCGGTCCTGTCGTTCCTGGGCTTCGATGCGATCGCGTCGTTCGCGGAGGAGTCCGCGGGCGGGGCGCAGCGGGTGGCGCGGGCGGTGCTCACCTGTCTGGTGGTGGCGGGGGTGCTGTTCGCCGTACAGACGTATCTGGCGGCGCTGCTCGCCCCGATGTCGGCGGCCGAGCTGGCGGCGGAACCGGGCGAGCAGGGGGAGGCCTTCTACGCGACGGCCGACGCGGCCGTGGGTGAGTGGCTGCAGAAGCTGGTGGCGGGCAGCAAGGCGATCGGCGCGGCGTTCGCGGCGCTGGCGGGGCAGGCGGCGGCCGGCCGGCTGCTGTTCGCGATGGCCCGGGACCGGCGGCTGCCGGGGGCGATGTCGAAGGTGGACGCGCGCCGCGGGGTGCCGCGCCGGGCGCTGCTGGGGGCGGCCGTGGTGACGCTGGTGGCGGCGGTGTGGGCGGCGCGCAGGGACGACGGGCTCGATCAGCTGTCGTCGCTCGTGAATGTGGGCGCGCTGACCGCGTTCGGGCTGCTGCACGCGTCGGTGATCGGCTGGTTCCGGGTCCGTGGGCAAGCGGAGGTGCCGAGTGTGCTGCGGCATGTGGTGGTGCCGTTGCTGGGGCTTGCGGTGGTGATCGCGGTGGTCGTCGAGGCGTCCGCCACCGCGCAGGTCGTGGGCGGGGTCTGGCTGGTGGTGGGGCTTGTGGTGCTGGCGGTGCAGTACGGGCGGCGGGGGCGGCGGACCGGGCGCGGGGCCGAGGGCCGAGAGCCGAGCGCGAAGGGCTGAGCGCGGGCGGCCGCGGG
>NZ_QUAC01000092.1 GCF_003389455.1 Streptomyces inhibens
CTCCCGCCCCCGAAACAAGAGCAGCCGCCCCCGGAACAAGCAGCCCTACTGGCCGTCACCCAAGCTGGCGGCAACGGCGGCCAGTCGTGTGGGCGACGCGGACGCCGTCCATGTAGTCGCGGGCATGCACGATCAGCCCGTTCCGCACCCGGAGCACCAGGAGGCCTGGGAAGCTCAACGACTCACCGGTCGTCGTCACCACTCCACACACCGTCTGCTCCACGGTGATCACTTCGGGGTCGACGCTCTCGTGGACCACGACCTCACATATCTCCTGTATCTCCTGCGGCGCCGCCCGACTCACACCCCAGGCCGCCCTGTACCCCGCACGGACTTCTTCGCGTCCCTCGTAGCGCTCCGGCATACCTGGGAAGAGGAACGGGAACTCGTGCGCTGCGTCAGGCGCATACAGATCTGCCAGGTCATCCGCGGACTTGTCGAGCATCGCGCGGTGAAAACGGTCCAATATCTCGCGGGTGCTGAGAGCGGCCGAGGCGGTGCGGGACATAGCGGCGAGACTCCGTTCAGAGGGTTGCTGGATGCACTGCTCGCGGCGTCAACAGGGCTTCGTGGGAACGGACTTGGCAGACACGAACCCGGCAGGCTCAGACCTCTCCCTTCAGCTCTCGCCCTCCTCCGTGATCACCCCATCGTTCAGCTCCAGGACACGGTCGGCCAGGCCGAGGAGGTTGGCGTCATGGGTGGCGACCAGGGCCGTGACACCCTCGCTGCGGACGACGGCGCGCAGCAGCTCCATCACCTCCATGCCGGTCTCGGCGTCCAGTTGCCCGGTCGGCTCGTCGGCGATGAGCAGCGCGGGCCGGTTGGCGAGTGCGCGGGCGATGGCGACGCGCTGTTGCTGGCCGCCGGAGAGTTCGCCGGGCCGCTGCTCGACATGGTCGGCGAGGCCCACCAGGGACAGCAGGAGTGCGACGCGCTCCTCGCGCTCGCGCGGTGGGACCTTGCGCAGCCGCAGCGGGACACCGACGTTCTCGGCGGCGCTGAGTATCGGTATCAGCCCGAACGACTGGAAGACGAAACCTATGCGGTCGCGGCGCATCTCCAGCAGCCCGCTCTCACCGAGGTCGGCCAGCGGCGTGCCGTCGACGGTGATCCGCCCCGAGTCGGGGACGTCCAGGCCGCCTATGAGATTGAGAAGAGTCGTCTTGCCGGATCCGGAACGCCCACGGAGGGCGACGAGTTCGCCGCGCGGGACGACGCACGACACCCCGCGCAGCGCGTGTACGGCGCCGGCATCGGTGCCGTAACTGCGGTGCAGGTCCTCGACGACAACCATCGCGCCGGCCCGCGTCGCATCAGCGACCGCCGTCCCCGCGTACACCCCGTTGCCGGATGCGCTTCCCCCGTCGTTCATGGTCCGCTCCCCCACTTCCTTCATGCGCCAACTGCATTGACTTGACAGCAAGTTGCCGTGTTGACCGCTTGGTCAGCCGTACTCGCGTTGCCTGCCGGTTGCGTCAGTATGCGTACCGCTCACTTCGGCAGGCAACGCCTGTGGATAACTCTCGGATCCGCTCCGG
This sequence comes from Streptomyces inhibens, assembly GCF_003389455.1. Classification (GTDB taxonomy): domain Bacteria; phylum Actinomycetota; class Actinomycetes; order Streptomycetales; family Streptomycetaceae; genus Streptomyces; species Streptomyces inhibens. The sequence goes on from NZ_QUAC01000092.1 coordinate 1,542, forward strand.
ATCGACCCGGCACAGCCCGGGATCACCTCCGGATCGGTTCGGGATCAGCCCCGAACCAACCCCCGCATCAGCTGGGGTTTTCCGCATGCGTCAAGGTCTCCCAGCCGACGAAAAGGTTGTTGGAGCCGGCCGGTCGCTGTCGCTCGGTCAGCTTCTGGGTGTTGGCCATGGCGTAATGCATCCGGTTGTGCAGTGCGTTGTAGCCGACCTCGGTGACGGGGCCCAGGCCGCGCTTGACGCTGCCGCCGCACAGCCATGACGGCGGGGCGGTGCCCAGTTCGTAGGTGGCCTGGAAGCCGAGTGCGTGGCGCAGCCGGTCGGCGACCTCGGGGTAGAGGTCCTGGCCCTGGAGGCGGCCGGTCTCGGCGATGTGCGAGATGGCCGACAGGCCGTATCCGGTGTGGGTGAAGTCGCGGCAGGTTTCCTGGGTGAGGCCGTCGACGAAGGTGGACTGTCCCTGCCAGTACTTGATGATCTTGTCGCGGGTGTTCAGGCCACTGCCCGGAGCGGTCTTGGGCAGGCCGCCGTCGGACTTCAGATAGATGTATGCGGGCACCCGGGCGCGGAACGTGGCGATGGCCTTGTCGTAGGAGGCCTTGTCCTCGATGAAGACGGAGATGCCGACGGCCGCCTCCATCATGCTCAGCTCCCAGTTCCCGTTGCTGTGGGAGCCGTTGATCACCTTGGGGAGGTAGACGGTGCGCAGCATGCCCGCGAAGCGGTCGATGCGGCCCTTGGGCCAGCCGTTGTAGGTGTAGCGGATGATTTCGGCGGCGCGTGGCCAGGTGGAGCCGGCCCAGCCGGTCTGCAGCGGGGCGTTGCCGTTGGTGTGGTCCTTGATGGTGCCGGACCAGGCGTCCATGATCTGGATCGCCTTGTCGGCGTACTTGCTGTCGCGGGTGATGTACCAGGCCAGCGAGAAGGTGTAGGCGGCGAGGGCGTCCTCGCGTTCGTCGGTGCAGCCGTGGTTGGGGTCGGAGTACGAGCCGCATTCGACGATGGCGCGGGGCTTGGGGGTGCGCGACAGCGAGGCGTATGTGCTCGCCATCATGGTGTCGAAGGCGCTCTTCCAGGGCTGGGCGCCGGAGTTGACCTTGCTGCGGGTGAGGTCGAGTTGGGCGGTGCCGACGAGGACGCCGGGGTGGGTGAAGGCGGCCGGCGCCGCGGTGGACGGGGCGCCTGCGAGCAGGCCTGCCGTCAGGGCGCCGAGCAGCGCGCCGACGACGAGGGTGAGCTCTCTGCGCATGGGGGGGTGGGTGCCTTCCTGTCGAGAGGCTCGATGGACGGGAGCTGTTCTCGTACATGAACGGCAGGCGTTGACGTGAACACCTGCGATGGCTGGGGAACGTAAGGGCAAGCCATCGCGGCGTCAAGACTCGGCGTCGAGGGGTGGCGTCAACAACTGACGCCGGAGAGTGGGGTAATCAACCGCCTTGTCCCGATGGGTGGTTCGGATTCCGAAGGAGGGTGAAGGGCGCAAAGGGCCGGGCGGCCTTCGAGGATTACTTCTCCTCGAAGGCCGCCCGGTATGTGGTGGGTCAGCCCCTGCCCCCGCTCTGCACCAGGTCCTTGAGAGCGACGTTCAGCTCCAGGACGTTCACCCGCGGTTCCCCCATGAAGCCGAGGAGGCGTCCGTCGGTGTGGTCCTTGACCAGCTTCTCCACCGTGTTCGCGGGGAGGTGGTTCTCCTTGGCGACCCGGCCGGTCTGCAACTGGGCGTACTCCGGGGAGATATCCGGGTCGAGGCCGGAGCCGGAGGATGTCACCGCGTCCGCCGGAACCTTCGACTCCGGGACGTCGTACGTCTCGGAGACCCACTTCTTGCGTTCCTGCACCGCCTTGACGAGGTCGGTGTTGGTGGCGCCCAGGTTGGAGGCTCCGGAGACCTGGAGGTCGTACTGGGTGTTGACGCCGTTGGTCTTGTTGCTGCCCAGTCCCGCCGAGGGGCGCGGCTGGAAGAACTTCAGGTCCGGGATCGGATTCCCGTGCTTGTCCTTGCCCTTGTCGTAGCGCTGACCGAGCAGTGACGAGCCGACGACCTTGCCGTGGGAGCTCACCTCGGACCCGTTGGCCTTGCCGGGGAAGGCCGCCTGCGCCACTCCGGTGACCACCAGCGGGTAGACGACCCCGCAGACCACGGTCAGTACGAGCAGGGCACGTAGCCCCGCCGCGATCAACCGGGCGGTGTTGCGTACGGAGTTGTTCATGACGGTCACCCGATTCCGGGGATGAGGGAGATGAGCAGGTCGATGAGTTTGATGCCGATGAACGGGGCGATCAGTCCGCCGAGCCCGTAGACGGCGAGGTTGCGCCGCAGCATCTTGTCGGCGCTGACCGGCCGGTACTGCACGCCCTTGAGGGCGAGCGGCACCAGCGCGACGATGATCAGCGCGTTGAAGATGATCGCCGAGAGGATCGCGGAGTTGGGGCTGGACAGCCGCATGATGTTGAGGGTGTCCAGGCCCGGGTAGGCCACCGCGAACATCGCGGGGATGATCGCGAAGTACTTGGCGACGTCGTTGGCGATCGAGAACGTCGTCAGCGCGCCCCGGGTGATCAGGAGTTGCTTGCCGATCTCGACGATCTCGATGAGCTTGGTCGGGTTGGAGTCCAGGTCCACCATGTTCCCGGCCTCCTTGGCGGCCGAGGTTCCGGTGTTCATGGCCACGCCGACATCGGCCTGCGCGAGCGCCGGGGCGTCGTTCGTACCGTCACCGGTCATCGCGACGAGCTTGCCGCCGGCCTGCTCACGCTTGATGAGCGCCATCTTGTCCTCGGGCGTGGCCTCGGCGAGGAAGTCGTCCACGCCCGCCTCGTCGGCGATGGCCTTGGCCGTCAGCGGGTTGTCACCCGTGATCATGATGGTCTTGATACCCATCTTGCGCAGTTCGACGAAGCGTTCGCGCATGCCGTCCTTGACGACGTCCTTGAGGTGGATGACACCCAGGACGCGCGGACCGCCCTCGTCCTCCAGGGCGACCAGCAGCGGGGTGCCGCCGGCCTGCGAGATCGAGTCGGTGAGCTGCTGGGCGTCGTCGGCGACCGTGCCGCCGCGCTCCTTGACCCAGGCGACGACCGAACCGGACGCGCCCTTGCGGACCTTGCGCCCGTCGACGTCCACACCCGACATCCGGGTCTGCGCGGTGAACGGCACCCACTCGGCGTGCTCCAACTCGCCCTGGTGGCGCTCGCGCAGCCCGTACTTCTCCTTGGCGAGGACGACGATGGAGCGGCCCTCAGGCGTTTCGTCGGCCAGCGAGGACAGCTGGGCGGCGTCCGCGACCTCGGCCTCGGTGGTACCGCGTACGGGGACGAACTCGGCGGCCTGGCGGTTGCCGAGGGTGATGGTGCCGGTCTTGTCGAGCAGCAATGTCGATACATCGCCTGCGGCTTCGACGGCGCGTCCGGACATGGCCAGGACGTTGCGCTGGACGAGCCGGTCCATACCGGCGATGCCGATGGCCGAGAGCAGTGCGCCGATCGTCGTGGGGATCAGACAGACCAGCAGCGCCAGCAGCACGATCATGGGCTGTTCGGCGCCGGCGTAGATCGCGAACGGCTGGAGCGTGACGACCGCGAGCAGGAAGACGATGGTGAGCGAGGCGAGCAGGATGTTCAGCGCGATCTCGTTGGGGGTCTTCTGCCGTGCGGCGCCCTCGACGAGGTTGATCATCCGGTCGATGAAGGTCTCACCGGGCTTCGTCGTGATCTTGATGACGATGCGGTCGGAGAGCACCTTCGTACCGCCGGTCACCGCGGAGCGGTCACCACCGGACTCGCGGATGACCGGAGCCGACTCACCCGTGATGGCGGACTCGTCAACGGAGGCGACACCTTCGACGACATCGCCGTCACCGGGGATGATGTCGCCGGCCTCGCAGACGACCAGGTCGCCGATGCGCAGTTCGGTGCCGGGCACCTGTTCCTCGGCAGTGCCGTTCAGCCGGCGCGCCACGGTGTCGGTCTTGGCCTTGCGCAAGGTGTCGGCCTGCGCCTTGCCGCGGCCCTCGGCGACCGCCTCCGCCAGGTTGGCGAAGATGACGGTCAGCCACAGCCAGGCGGCGATCGCCCACCCGAACCCGTCCGAGGGGGACTTGAGGGCGAAGATCGTGGTCAGGACGGAGCCGACCTCGACCACGAACATCACGGGGGACTTGACCATCACCCGCGGGTCGAGCTTGCGTATCGCGTCCGGGAAGGACTTGATCAGCTGCTTGGGGTCGAAGAGACCGCCGCCCACGCGGCCGTCGCCGGGCTTGTGCCCGCTCGGGACGTCCTGGTGCGGAGCGCGAGTCGGAGTGGCGGTGGACATGGAGCCGGGCTCCTCCGGTTTCACGGGGGCGGTCATGACAGGCCCTCCGCCAGCGGCCCGAGGGCCAGCGCCGGGAAGTACGTCAGACCGGTGATGATCAGGATCGTGCCGACGAGCAGCCCGGCGAAGAGCGGCTTTTCGGTACGGAGGGTGCCCGCGGTCTCCGGGATCGGCTTCTGCTCGGCGAGCGAGCCGGCCAGTGCGAGCACGAACACCATCGGCAGGAAGCGGCCGAGCAGCATGGCCAGACCGATCGTGGTGTTGTACCAGGGCGTGTTGGCGTTCAGGCCGCCGAAGGCGGAGCCGTTGTTGTTGGCGCCGGAGGTGAACGCGTACAGCACCTCGGAGAAGCCGTGCGAACCGGCGCCCAGCGCCTTGGTGTTGAGCATCGAGCCCAGCGCGTCCGGCAGCACCATCGAGGCGGCGGTGAAGCCGAGGACCAGCGTCGGGGTGATGAGGATGTAGCAGGCGGCGAGCTTGATCTCGCGGGTGCCGATCTTCTTGCCGAGGTACTCGGGCGTACGGCCCACCATCAGCCCGGCGAGGAACACCGCGATGATCGCCATCACGAGCATGCCGTAGAGGCCGGAGCCCACACCACCGGGTGCGATCTCACCGAGCATCATGCCGAGCAGCTGGATGCCGCCGCCGAATGCGGTGAACGAGGAGTGGAAGGAGTCCACCGCGCCGGTGGAGGTGAGGGTGGTGGCCACCGAGAAGATCGCGGAGGATCCGACGCCGAAGCGGGTCTCCTTGCCTTCCATGGCGGCGCCCGCGGCCTGCAGGGCCGGGCCGCCGTGCGCGAACTCGGTCCACATCATCAGCGCGGTGAAGCCGAGCCAGATGATGCCCATCGTGGCCAGAATCGCGTAGCCCTGCTTCACGTTGCCGACGAGCTTGCCGAAGGTGCGGGTCAGCGCGAACGGGATGACGAGGATCAGGAAGATCTCGAAGAGGTTGGTGAAGGCGTTGGGGTTCTCGAAGGGGTGGGCGGAGTTGGCGTTGAAGTAGCCGCCTCCGTTGGTGCCCAGCTCCTTGATGACCTCCTGGGAGGCCACCGCGCCGCCGTTGGTCTGCTGGGAGCCGCCCATGAACTGGCCGACGCCGTGGATGCCGGAGAAGTTCTGGATGGCGCCGCAGGCGACCAGGACGATGGCGCCGATGACGGCGATCGGGACGAGCACCCGCACGGTGCCGCGGACCAGGTCGGCCCAGAAGTTGCCGAGGTCGCCGGTGCGGGAGCGGGCGAAGCCGCGGACCAGGGCGATGGCGACGGCCATGCCGGTGGCGGCGGAGACGAAGTTCTGCACCGCGAGGCCGGCGGTCTGCACGACGTGGCCCATGGCCTGTTCGCCGCTGTAGGACTGCCAGTTGGTGTTGGCGACAAATGACGCCGCGGTGTTGAACGCCTGGTCCGGGCTGATCGAGGCGAAGCCGAGGGACAGCGGCAGGCCGCCCTGGACGCGCTGCAGCAGGTAGAGGAAGAGCACACCCACCACGGAGAACGCCAGGACGCCGCGCAGATACGCAGGCCAGCGCATCTGGGTGTCGGCGTTGGCGCCGATGCAGCGGTAGATGACCTTCTCGATGCGGAGGTGTTTGGGGGAGCTGTAGACGGCGGCCATGTAGTCGCCGAGGGGACGGTAGGCCAGGGCCAGTGCGGCGGTCAGCGCTATCAGCTGGAGCACGCCTGCGAGAACGGGGCTCATAGGGCTCTCAGAACCTCTCCGGGAAGACGAGAGCGAGGACCAGGTATCCCAGCAGGGCGACGGCAACGATCAGGCCGACGATGTTTTCGATGGTCACAGCTTCGTCACCCCCTTGGCGACGAGAGCCACCAGCGCGAAGACCGCGACCGTGACAACGACGAAGGCCACGTCGGCCATCGTGTGCTCCTAGATGATGGGGATTAGGACCCCCAAAGCAAAGCGTCCTTCCGACGCGGCTTGAACACTGTTGACGCCTCCCTTACGGCCATTAGCGCTCTGTTGACGAACTTCATACGCATCTGGATCTGACCTGCATAAACGACAAGGGCCCGCGCCCCTCTCAAGGGGGCACGGGCCCTTACGACCGTCGTTATCAGGCCGCGAAGCGGACGTCTTCGCGCCGCTTCGCCGCGCGATATGTGCTCAGCGGATCTCGGTGATCTCCGGTCCGCGCTCCAGGTGCTCCACGCCACCGCCGAAGCGCGACTGCTCGACCGACTCCTGCTGCACACCGTCCGGCACCATCTGGGCGTCGTCCGGCAGCTTCAGGACGATCGGGTCACGCGGCGCCATCGGGCCTTCGCCACGGACGACGACCGTGTCCCGGAAGATGTGTTCCAGCACGCCGGCGGCCTGCGGCTGCACCGCGCCCTGGCCGGAGATCACACCGCGCAGGAACCACCTGGGGCCGTCGACACCGACGAAGCGCACGACCTGCACACCGTTGGTGCCGTCCGGCAGCTGTACGGGTACCTGGGCGCGCAGTTCCCAGCCCAGCGGGCCCTCGACCTCGTCGATGACACCGCCCTGCTGGGTGATGCCCGCGGCGATCTCCTCGCGGACCTCGCCCCAGATGCCCTCGTTCCTGGGGGCGGCGAAAGCCTGCAGCTGTACGGCGCTGTCCTGCAGCACCACCGTCGCGGCGACGATTGCGTCCCCTGCGACCTCCACCCGCAGCTCCATGCCCTCGACCCCGGGAACGAACAGACCGCCGAGGTCGACCCGGCCCTCTGCGGGCTGGGAGACCTCCGACGCGTCCCAGGGGCCGTCGGGGCGCGGCGCGGGCGGAAGGTTGAGCCGCTGCTGCGTCGCCTTGTCCTCGTCGGCGTCGGTCACCGCTTGCTCGTCGTCGAGCAGGGTGTCCTTGGCCGACTCTTCAGGAGCCTCGTTCTTCTTGCGACGTCCGAACACGTCACTGTCCTTCCCGGTCGGCACCGACCGATGCGTATTCATTCCCGCCCGTGGAGCCGCCCACCGCCGCATGACCGCCGGTGGAACCGAATCCCCCCTCGGCCCGCGCCGAGCCGGGAAGTTCCGCCACCTCGTGGAAGCGCACCTTCTCGACCTGCTGGACGACCAATTGGGCGATCCGGTCAAATCGTTCGAACCGCACACTCTCGCGCGGGTCCAGATTGACCACGATCACCTTGATCTCTCCACGGTACCCGGCATCCACCGTCCCGGGAGCATTCACCAGCGCCAGCCCGCAGCGCGCGGCCAGCCCCGACCGCGGGTGCACAAAAGCGGCGTACCCGTCGGGCAGCGCGATCGACACCCCCGTGGGCAGCACGGCGCGCTCCCCCGGCGCCAGCTCGGCGGCCTCGGTGGTCACCAGATCCACGCCCGCGTCGCCGGGATGTCCGTACGACGGAACGGGCACGTCCGGGTCCAGCCGCCGCAGCAGCACATCCACCGGATTCCGTACCTGACTCACGGGTTCACCTCGAAGGCACGCGCTCGCTTGACCTGGTCCGGGTCGGCCATCGCCGCCTGGATCTCCTCGGCCCTGCCGTTGTCGATGAAGTGGTCGACCTTCACCTCGATGAAGACGGCCTCGGCGCGCACCGCGACCTCGCCGTCCGGACCGGCTATCCGCCCGACGGCCGTCGAGTAGATCTTGCGCCCGTGCACCGCGGTGACCCGCGCGTCCAGATGAAGCACGGTGCCCAGCGGCACCGGCCGTACGAAGTCGGTCTCCAGCCGGCCGGTCACCGCGATCACCCGCAGCAGCCAGTTCAGCGAGCCGAGCGTCTCGTCCAGCGCGGTGGCCAGCACTCCGCCGTGCGCCAGACCCGGCGCACCCTGGTGGGCCTCCTTGACGGTGAACTCCGCCTGTACGCTCACGCCCTCGCCGGCCCGCGCCTCCAGGTGCAGCCCGTGCGGCTGGCCCGTGCCGCAGCCGAAGCAGCGGTCGTAGTGCGCGCCGAGGAGATCTCCGGGCGCCGGCGCGTCGGCATGCCGGACCGGAGCGACGGCGTCCGTCGGTGGCGTCAGCCGCGCCCTGGGTTCGTCAGTTCCACTCACGAGTGCAGACCCTACCCGCGCGCGTAAGGGGCCTGCGCCGCCGTGCCAAGCTGGAGTCATGCAGTCGTACGAAGAACGTCTCACCGCGCCCCGCTCCTGGTGGGTGATCGCCGCGCTGGTCGGCGTCGCCTGCGCCCTGATGCTGCTCCCGGTGGGGACGCTCCCGATGCTCGGCGGGCTGATCGGTGGCGCCGCGCTGTCCGCGGTGGCGGTGAGCACGTACGGCTCGGCGCGGATCAGGGTGGTGGGCGGTGCGCTGATCGCCGGCGACGCGAAGATCCCGGCGACGGCGCTGGGCGAGGCCCGGGCGCTGGACGAGGCGGAGGCGCTGGCCTGGCGTACGCACAAGGCCGACGCCCGTGCGTTCATGCTGCTGCGCAGCTACATCCGCACCGCGGTACGGGTGGAGATCACGGACCCCGAGGACCCGACGCCGTACGCGTATCTCTCGACGCGGGAGCCGGAGCGGCTGGTGGCGGCGCTGGTGGCCGTACGCGGCTGACCAGCGGCGCGTGGGGGCCTGGGGAGCCCTCTTCAGCCGCCTGGTGGGGGCGGGGCCTTCCTGGCCCGCCTGCCGTCTTTCAGGGCGGCCGGCGCGGAGTCGGGGAGAGCGTCCCAGGGGACCTGCCCGGCGCGAAGGTCCTTGCGGATTTTTTCCGCAAGTTTTCTGGTGTCGCGGCGGTTCATGAACGCGCCGACGGCGGCGCCGACCAGGAACGGCGTGAGGTTGGGGAGGTTGCGCAGCGTGCGCTTCATGATCTGCTGGCGCAGTTCGCGCTTCATCTGCCCGCCGAGGGCGAAGTTCAGCGAGGCCGGATTGGCGATGTCGATGCCCCGCTCCTCCGTCCAGGACGCCAGATAGGCCATCGCGCGCTGCCGGAAGTTCCCCGCGGGCCGCAGCCCGTAGACCTCGTGCAGCTCGGCGATCAGTTTGATCTCGACCGAGGCCACGCCGGTGACCTCGGCGGCCAGCTCGGCCGGCATGGCGGGCGGTACGGGCAGCATCGCTGCCGCGCCCACGCCCGCTCCGACGGTCGCGGTGCCCGCGCAGGCGCCCGCGACGAGCTTGTCGGCCAGGTCCTCGGGGGTCAGACCGGGGAACTGGGCGCGCAGCGCGGCGAGGTCGCGGACCGGGATCCGCGGGGCGGTGTCGATGATGTGGTCGGCGATCGTGGCGATCGCTGCCCGCACCCGGCCGCCCGTCCCGGCACCGCGGCCGACCGCGGCCGCGAGCGAGGCCCTGCGGCCTCGCTCCTGCGGTGCACCGGTCGTCCGTTCCGCAGGAAGGGCGGTCGGGTCGGCGGGCACGGGCGCGGTTTCCTCGCGTGATCGTGCGCCGGCCGCCGGGCCTTTGGCGCCCTTGGGGCCCTTACGGAACGGGTTCACGCCTGCCACGGCGTAGACCGGTCAGGCCGCGCAGTCGCGGCAGATCGGCTGCCCGTTCTTGTCCTCCGCAGCGAGCTGGCTGCGGTGGTGGACCAGGAAGCAGCTCATGCACGTGAATTCGTCCTGCTGCTTGGGCAGCACGCGCACGGCGAGCTCTTCGTTGGACAGGTCGGCGCCAGGCAGCTCCAGGCCTTCGGCCTGCTCGAACTCGTCGACGTCGACGGCCGACGCGGACTTGTCGTTCCGCCTCGACTTCAGCTCTTCGATGCTGTCCTCGTTGAGGTCGTCATCGGTCTTGCGTGGGGTGTCGTAATCCGTAGCCATATTCGCTCTCCCCCTCTGGGTGTCTGCGGTGTCTCAGCGCTCGTAACGCGTGAGAGGCCGGACTTGTGCCCGACCTGAGGCGGAGATTTTGCCTCACATCAAGGTCTGTTACTCAATCGACACCCAACCGCACCCCTGAAGAGGTGATCGGTTTGGATGGCGATCAGGACCGTACACGGTCCGAATGTCGCACCTCGCGCAGCCCATCACCTGTACTTCCCGTGATCTGACCCTCCGGAAACCCGGACTTCCCCGGCATTCCACCGGGTATTTTGATCACGGAGCGTAGATGGCTGGAAATTCGCGTCTGTGAGCGATCACACACGCGAAGGCCGGCGTGCGGACCGGCGCAATTCCGCGCAAAGCGAACTCGGCGAAGGATCCACGCCCACCCCCCTTCTCGTCAAACCGGCAGGCGAGACGGTGTACGACCGTGAGACGGGCGATCGTACGCACAGATGTCCGACGACCGCCCGGCGGGGCGCACAGCGGCCCCAGCGGCCGTACAACCGCCCTGTGGCCCGCCTCAGAGCGGCAGGACCACCCGCACCACGAGTCCGCCGCCCTCACGGGGCTCGGCCGTGATCGTGCCGTCGTGTGCGCGCACCACTGAGCGCACGATGGACAGACCCAGGCCGACGCCCTTGTCGCTGCCGGTCCGCTCGGTACGCAGCCGCCGGAACGGCTCGAAGAGGTTCTCCACCTCGTAGGCGGGGACCACCGGTCCCGTATTGGTGACCACCAGCACCGCGCAGCCGGGCTGCGGCTCGGTGGTGACCTCGACCCAGCCGTCCTCGGGGATGTTGTAGCGCACCGCGTTCTGGACGAGATTGAGCGCGATCCGCTCCAGGAGCACACCATTGCCCTGGACGAAAACCTGCTGGCGGACCCCCCGCAGCTCCAGACCCTTGGTCTGCGCCTCCTCGCGGGCCTGGTCGACGGCCTGCGAGGCGACCTCGGACAGATCGACCGGCTTCTTGTCCACGACCCTGTTCTCGCTGCGGGCGAGCAGCAGCAGGCCCTCCACGAGCTGTTCACTGCGCTCGTTCGTGGCCAGCAGCGTCTTGCCGAGCTGCGCGAGCTCGGGCGACGCGTCCGGGTCGGCGAGCTGGACCTCCAGCAGCGTCCGGTTGATCGCCAGCGGCGTACGCAACTCGTGCGAGGCATTGGCGACAAAGCGACGCTGCGACTCGAAGGCCCGGTCCAGACGGTCCAGCATCTCGTCGAAGGTGTCGGCGAGCTCCTTCAGCTCGTCGTCGGGCCCGCCCAGCTCGATCCGACGGTGCAGATCGGAGCCCGCCACCCGCTGCGCGGTGCGCGTGATGCGCCCCAGCGGCGAGAGCACCCGGCCGGCCATCGCGTAACCGAAGGNCGAGAGCACCCGGCCGGCCATCGCGTAACCGAAGGCGAAGGCGACGATGGTGAGGCCGAGCAGGGCCAGCAGGGAGCGGTTGAGGAGGCTGTTGAGGGCCACCGCACGCTGGTGCTGGAGGCACTGGTTGACGGCTTCCTGGAGCAGCTGCCCGGAGGTCTCGGTGGGCAGGTCGCAGATGTCACTGGTCGACTGGAACTTGCCGCCGAGGATCTTCAGCGGCAGCGCACTGCCGTCGTGCAGCGCGTCAGCGGCCAGCATGTAGATGATCGTCAGCAGCACGATGCCGGCCATCAGGAACATGCCGCCGTACAGCAGCGTCAGCCGTATCCGGATCGTGGGGCGCAGCCACGGGAACGGCCGGACATTGACCGGCCGGGGATCCCAGGTGGGCTTGGGCGGCATGGGCGGCGGCGGAGTGGCCGCCTTGGAGAACGAGGGCAGGGAAGGCATCGCCGGTCAGATCCGGTATCCCGAGCCGGGGACGGTCACGATCACCGCGGGCTCGCCGAGCTTGCGGCGCAGCGTCATGACCGTGACCCGTACGACATTGGTGAACGGGTCGGTGTTCTCGTCCCAGGCCTTCTCCAGGAGCTGCTCGGCCGAGACAACCGTGCCCTCGCTGCGCATCAGGACCTCCAGCACCGCGAACTCCTTCGGTGCGAGCTGGACCTCCTTGCCGTCGCGGAAGACCTCGCGGCGATTGGGGTCGAGCTTGATGCCGGCCCGCTCCAGGACGGGCGGCAGGGCGACGGTCGTACGGCGCCCCAGGGCGCGCACCCGGGCGGTCAGCTCGGTGAAGGCGAACGGCTTGGGGAGGTAGTCGTCCGCGCCGATCTCCAGGCCCTCGACGCGGTCGCTGACGTCGCCGGAGGCGGTGAGCATCAGCACGCGGGTGGGCATCCCCAGCTCGACGATCTTGCGGCAGACATCGTCACCGTGGACGACCGGAAGGTCACGGTCCAGCACGACCACGTCGTAGTCGTTGACCGCGATCCGTTCCAGGGCGGCAGCGCCGTCGTAGACCACGTCGACGGCCATGGCCTCCCGGCGTAGTCCGGTGGCCACAGCATCGGCGAGCAGCTGCTCGTCCTCGACGACGAGAACACGCACGTCGCTAGTCCTTCCTCAGAGCCCTTTCGGGCAGGCACAACAATGTCTCAGAGCCCTTCCATCCTGCCCCGAAGAGCCATAAACCGGAGGTAAGAGGGGTGCCGCGGGGGTGGAGGGCAGGGCCGTGGCGCCCTAGGGGCGGGATTCCTGGGCGGGTTGAGGTTTCCCTGAGGGTGCGCGTGGGGAGGACGACTGCACACCCGCGATCACGCCCTGTTTAGTTGGCAACTTGCCATGAACTGAACCATCGCAGGGGCTACGCCGTGATCGACCCACCCGTCGGCACACCCCCGTGCCACCGACCCACGACGAGGGGGCGCACATGGACGCGTTCACCGCAGGCATTTTGCAGCGCATAGAGAACACTGAAGCCGATCTGGACCGGGCCCGCGCTGCGGGCGATGACTTCCTCGCCGAGGTCGAGCAGGCCGAGCTCGAAGACCTGCAGCGCCTGGCGACCGAGCACGGCGTGCGTTACGGGGCGGTCAGCACCGCCTGACCGTTCGCCGGCGTACGACGACAGCGCCCCGGCATCCAGGGGATGGTGCCGGGGCGCTGTCGCGCCCGGATACGGGGCGGATCAGTCGTGCCAGGCGCCGAGCTCGTCCAGGAGCGGCTGGAGCCGCTCGAAGAGGGCCGGGGAGGCGGCGAGGGTCAGCTCGTGGGAGGCCGCCTGTCCGGGCCGGCCGCCGGTGAGCGCGCCGGCCTCGCGGGCGATCAGCGCGCCGGCCGCCAGGTCCCAGGGGTTCAGGCCGCGCTCGTAGTAGGCGTCGAGCCGGCCGCAGGCCACATCGCACAGGTCGATCGCGGCCGAGCCGCCCCGCCGGATGTCACGGACCTGCGGCAGCAGGGTGCGCAGCACCTCGGCCTGGGCGGCCCGGCGCTCGGCCAGATAGGCGAAGCCGGTCCCCAGCAGCGCCTGGGAGAGCGGCGGCGCGGGCCGGTGGTGGAGGCGCTCGCCGTTGTTGAACGCGCCACGGCCCAGGACGGCCTGGTAGGTCTCGCCGCGCATCGGGGCGGCGACGACCCCGACGACCGCCTCGCCGTCCTTCTCGGCCGCGATGGACACGGCCCAGGACGGCAGGCCGTAGAGGTAGTTGACGGTGCCGTCGATGGGGTCGATGACCCAGCGGATGCCGCTGGTGCCGTCGGTGCTGGCGCCCTCCTCCCCCAGGAAGCCGTCGTCCGGGCGGCGCTCCCCCAGGAAGCCGGTGATCAGCTTCTCCGAGGCGATGTCCATCTCGGTGACGACGTCGATGGGGCTGCTCTTGGTCGCGGCCACACCGAGGTCGGCGGGCCGGCCGTCGCGCAGCAGCGTCCCGGCACGGCGGGCGGCCTCCAGGGCCAGCCCGAGGAGTTCGTCGTAGAGCGCTTCGGTCTGCGTGGGGTCGGTCGGCGCGGCGTCGGGGTGCAGCGGGTCGGGCACGATGCTCCTTGCTCGGACGAGCGGTGGTCGGGCGTACGGCCGGCGCGGGCGTGCGGGCTTCACGCGGACGTACGTACGGGCGTGCGGGGGGGCGTACGGGCTTACACGGGGGCTTCCGCGACCGGGCCCCGCCAGTCGGCGCCGGCGGCGGCCGGGCGCGGTGCCCGCGCGGGGCAGCAGCCGACCGGGCACAGGTCGTGGCCGGCGGCGAGCGCGCCCAGTGCGCAGCGCTCCGGGGCAAGGCCCCGTTCGGTCGCGGCGCGCTCCAGGAGGAGGTCACGGACGGCCGCGGCGAACCGCGGGTCGGCGCCCACGGTGGCCGACCTGACGACCGGCAGTCCCAGTTCGGCGGCCTTGGCGGTGGCTTCGGTGTCGAGGTCGTACTTGACCTCCATGTGGTCCGAGACGAACCCGATGGGGGCCATGACAACGGCGGGGACACCGGCCGCGTGCCGCTCCTCCAGGTGGTCGCAGATGTCCGGCTCCAGCCAGGGGATGTGCGGGGCACCGCTGCGGGACTGGTAGACGAGCCGCCAGGGGTGGTCCACGCCGGTCTCCGCACGCACCGCGTCCGCGATCACCCGCGCCACGTCCAGGTGCTGGGCGACATACGCGCCGCCCTCGCCGTCCTGGGTGTGGTCGGCGGGCGTACCGGAGGTGTCGGCGGCGGCGGTCGGGATGGAGTGCGTGGTGAAGGCGATATGGGCGCCGTCCCGTGCCTCCTGGGGCAGTTCGGCGAGGGATGCCAGCACGCCGTCGATCATCGGACGGACGAAGCCGGGGTGGTTGAAGTAGTGCCGCAATTTGTCGACCTGCGGCACCGGCAGGCCCTCGGCCTGCAGGGCGGCGAGCGCGTCGGCGAGGTTCTCGCGGTACTGCCGGCAGCCCGAGTACGAGGCGTAGGCACTGGTCGCGAGGACGGCGATGCGGCGGTGGCCGTCCTGGACCATCGTGCGCAGGGTGTCGGTCAGGTAGGGCGCCCAGTTGCGGTTGCCCCAGTAGACCGGCAGGTCCAGGCCGTGTTCGGCGAAGTCCTTGCGCAGCGCGTCCAGCAGTTCCCGGTTCTGGGCGTTGATGGGGCTGACGCCGCCGAACAGGAAGTAGTGCTGACCCACCTCCTTGAGGCGCTCTCGGGGGATGCCGCGGCCGCGGGTGACGTTCTCCAGGAACGGGACGACGTCGTCGGGGCCTTCGGGGCCGCCGAAGGACAGCAGCAGCAGGGCGTCATAAGGGCGGGGGTCGCACTGTTCGGGCATGCCATCGATCCTGCCACCCTTCCCCCGGATGCGGCGGGCAGGTCCCGGCGCGGAGGCGGGCCGCCGGTCCCGGTGCGGTGACCGAAACTCGGAGGCGCCGGGTGTCGCACCGCCCGTAAGCTGTATCGGCCACAGACATTCCTTACCGATCTTCGGTCCTCGATCCGGCGGAGCGCCCCGTTGCCCAGTCCCTATCGCGCCATTTTCGGCCGCCCCGGCACCAAGTCGTTCTCCGCCGCCGGACTGCTGGGCCGGATGCCCCTGTCGATGATGGGCATCGGGATCGTCACGATGGTTTCCCAACTGACCGGCCGCTACGGCCTGGCGGGCGCGCTGTCCGCGACCCTCGCGCTGTCCGCCGCGGTCATCGGCCCGCAGATCTCCCGGCTGGTGGACCGGCACGGCCAGCGCCGGGTGCTGCGCCCGGCGACCCTGGTCTCGATCGCCGCGGTCGCCGGTCTGCTGCTGAGCGCGCAGCAGCGCTGGGCGGACTGGATCCTGTTCGTCTTCGCGGCCTGTGTGGGCTGTGTGCCGAGCGTCGGCTCGATGATCCGGGCGCGCTGGGCGGAGCTCTACCGGGGCTCCCCGCGCATGCTGCACGCGGCGTATTCGTGGGAGTCGATCGTCGACGAGATGTGCTTCATCATCGGGCCCATCCTGTCGATCGGCCTGTCCACGGCGTGGTTCCCGGAAGCCGGGCCGCTGCTGGCCGCCGGCTTCCTGGCGGCCGGTGTCTTCTGGCTGACGGCGCAGCGTCGTACGGAGCCGATACCGCATCCGCGTGAGCAGCACGCCAAGGGCTCGGCGCTGCGCTCGCGAGGGCTGCAGGTGCTGGTGGTGACGTTTGTGGCGACCGGCGCGATCTTCGGGGCGATCGACGTGGTGACCGTGGCGTTCGCCGAGGAGGTCGGGCACAAGGCCGCGGCCAGTCTGGTGCTGGCCGTTTATGCGCTGGGCTCGTGTGCCGCCGGTGCCGTCTTCGGACTGCTGCACCTCAAGGGGCATGCCTCCCGCCGCTGGGTGGTCGGGGTGTGCGCGATGGCCGTGAGCATGGTGCCGCTCCAACTGGTGGGCACACTGCCGCTGCTGGCGGTCGCGCTGTTCATCGCGGGGCTGTCCATCGCGCCGACGATGGTGACCACGATGGCGCTGATCGAGGAGCATGTGCCGCGGGCGAAGCTGACCGAGGGCATGACCTGGACCAGCACCGGTCTGGCGGTGGGCGTCGCGCTGGGTTCGTCGGCGGCGGGCTGGGTGGTGGACGCCGCCGGGGCCGCCCGGGGCTATCTGGTGCCGGGGGCGGCGGGTGTGCTCGCCGCCCTGGTGGCGTTCGCGGGCTACCGATGGCTCCGTCCGCAGCCCGGCTCTCCGGTGGCAGGTCCGGCCGCGGCCGGGGGTTTGCCCACCCAGGGCGCCCCGGCCACCGAGCGGCAGGGCGAGGAACGCGTCGCATAGCGCCGTCCGGCCCAGTGCGCCGACTCGCGCCACCCGCCGGCGAGTTACCGGCGGTACGACATGTCCAGGAGCCGGGCGATTCCGGCCGATTCCATGATCATGTGATTCCCGTCACCCCCTCTGGACGTCGCGTCGGTGACTGACATCATGCGCTCACACCAACGGCGGCCGAACGCGGCCGGCCCGCGCGGAGGGAGGGGACGTCACCATGGCAGTCAGCAACGCCGTCGGCGGCTCGGGAGGGCGCGGCTCGACAGCCGGACCCTGGCGCAACTGGGCGGGCAATGTCACCGCCCGCCCCGCCCGCAGCGTGGCCCCGGCGAGCACCGAGGAGCTGGCGGCCGCGGTCCGCGCCGCCGCCACGGACGGGCTGACGGTCAAGGCCGTCGGCACCGGCCACTCCTTCACCCCGGCGGCTGCCACCGACGGGCTGCTGATACGCCCCGAGCGGCTGACCGGGATACGCAAGATCGACCGCGAGGCCGGGACGGTGACCGTGGCCGCCGGTACGCCGCTCAAGCACCTCAACGAGACGCTGGCCGCGCACGGGCTGTCGCTGACCAACATGGGCGACATCATGGAGCAGACCGTCTCGGGGGCGACCAGCACCGGCACCCACGGCACCGGCCGCGACTCGGCATCGATCGCCGCCCAGATCACCGCCCTCGAACTGGTCACCGCCGACGGTTCCGTCCTGACCTGCTCCGCCGAGGAGAACCCGGACGTCTTCGCCGTGGCGCGGCTGGGCCTGGGCGCGCTGGGCGTGATCAGCGAGCTCACCTTCGCCGTGGAGCCGGAGTTCTTGCTGACCGCCCGCGAGGAGCCGATGCCCTTCGACGAGGTGACGGGCCGGTTCGACGAGCTGGTCGCCGAGAACGAGCACTTCGAGTTCTACTGGTTCCCGCACACCGGCAGCTGCAACACCAAGCGCAACAACCGCAGCCAGGGCCCCGCCGCGCCGTCCGGCAAGGTCAGCGGCTGGGTGGAGGACGAGCTGCTGTCCAACGGTGTCTTCCAGCTCGCCTGCACTGTCGGGCGGGCGGTGCCGGCCGCCATACCGGGCATCGCCAAGATCTCCAGCCGCGCGCTGTCGGCCCGTACGTACACCGACATCCCCTACAAGGTGTTCACCTCGCCGCGCCGGGTGCGGTTCGTGGAGATGGAGTACGCGCTGCCCCGCGCGGCCGCGGTCGCTGCGCTGGGTGAGCTGAAGGCGCTGGTGGAGCGTTCGAACTTCAAGGTCAGCTTCCCCGTGGAGGTGCGCACCGCGCCGGCCGACGACCTCGCGCTGTCCACCGCCTCGGACCGGGACACCGCCTACATCGCCGTACACATGTACCGCGGGACACCCTTCGAGGCGTACTTCGCGGCCGCCGAGCGGATCATGACGGCGCACGACGGGCGCCCGCACTGGGGGAAGCTGCACACCCGCGACGCCGGCTATCTGGCCGACGCCTATCCGCGGTTCGGCGAGTTCACCGCGGTACGCGACCGGCTGGACCCGGAGCGCCGGTTCGCCAACGCGTATCTGCGGCGGGTGCTGGGCGACTGACCGACGACGACGGCCGCGACCCGGTGCCCTGAGGGGACACCG
>NZ_QUAC01000088.1 GCF_003389455.1 Streptomyces inhibens
GCTTCGGCGCTGGCGGCCCTGTGGGCGGCCCGCACCCTGCCGCCCGATCCGCCGCGCCCCGCCTCCGGTCCGCACGCCGCCGCGCCCACGCCCGCGCGTGGTGTGACCCGGCGGCTGGCCGTCTTCTCGCTGCTGCTGGGCTGCGGCATCGCGTCCGTCAACACCTATCTCGCGTTGTTCGGTGCGCAGCGGCTGGGGCTGTCGCCGACCGCGGCCGCGGCGCTGGTGGCCGTACTCGGCGTGGCCGGTATCGGCGGGCGGGTGGGCTGGTCCCGCAGGGCGGGGAGGCCGGGGCGGGCCGAGGCCCTGCCGGCGCTGCTGGCGGCCGGCGCGGTGGGCTCGGCGGTGCTTCTCGCCGCGTCGGTCCGCGTACATCCGCTGGCGTGGGTGGCGGCGGTGGCGGTCGGGTCGTTCGCGGTGTCGGCGAACGCGGTCTCCATGGTGGTGGTGCTGCGGAACGCCGCGCCGGGGCGCGCCGGGCAGGATTCGGCCCTGATCTCGGCGGGGTTCTTCGCCGGGTTCGCGGTGGGGCCGCCGTTGTTCGGCGCGCTGGTCGCCGCGACGGGGTACGGCGCGGGCTGGTGCGCGGTGGCGGTGGAGTTCGCGGTGGCGGCGCTGATAGCGGTACCGCTGATGCCGCGGTGGNCGGTGGCGGTGGAGTTCGCGGTGGCGGCGCTGATAGCGGTACCGCTGATGCCGCGGTGGGCCGGGGCGGCCGGTGCCGCTGGAGCGGCCGGAGCGGTCGGTGCCGCTGGAGCGGCCGGTGCTGCTGGAGCGCAAGATGCCTGAGGCGTCCGGATGTGCGGGATGGGCCGCGCCTGCGCTGGCCGCGGTGCTGGCCCGGGTCCGGGAGAGCGCGGACGAGACCGGGGCGCGGTTTCCGCTGTACGCCGACCCTGTGACCGGCGCTTGGAAGTCGACCACGCGCGGATCGTGGACGGGCGGATTCTGGGCCGGGCTGCTGTGGCTGCGTGCCCTTGCCACCGGCGATTCCGGCGACCGGTCGGCGGCCGCGGACTGCACCCGGAGGCTGGCGTACTGGGCCGAACAGGACACCGCCACCAGGGGATTGATCTTCTGGTACGGCACGGCGCTCGCCGCCGGGCCCGGTCAGGACGGCGCTGCCGCCGCGTTGCGGGACGAGGCGGCGCGGGCCTGCCTGGCCGCGTACGACCCGGAGCGCGGACTGGTGCCCTGGGGTGATGCGTTCGGCGGGCCGCGGCTGCTGGCGCGCGCGGACGGGGTGCCGGGCCTGGTTCCGCTGCTCGCGGGTCCGGCGAACGGTGGCGCAGCCGCGGCATACGGCCATCTGACACGGCATCTGACGCTCTGTCAGTCCGAGGAGCCGCCGCGCCCGGCGTGGCAGGCGGGGACCGGCGCTACGTGGACGCCGCACGCCGCGCCGCCGCCCGGATGGAGCCGTACGGTGCCCTGGCTGCTGCTGGGGGCGGCGGACGGACTGCACTGCCTGGCGGAGGACGGCGGGCTGTGGGAGGCGGTGGAGCGGCTGGCCGCACCACGGCTCGCGCCCGGCGTACCTCTCGTACCGCGGGCGCGGGAAGAGCATCCGCCGTCTCAGCCAGTTCCGTCAGCCCCATCGGACCCACTGGACACCTCCGCAGCCGCCATCGAAGCCGTCGCCCTTCTCAAACTCGCCGCCCTGGCAAGGACGACGGGCCGCGGAGCCCTGGCGGGCCGCGCGGCGGACCGGGCGCACCGGATCCTGCGGCACCTGTCGGAGGAGCATCTGTCGCCCAGGGGCGGGCTGTTGAACGGCTGCTACGACGCCGAGCACCGCCTCGCCCCGCGCCATGAGCTGATCTGGGGCGACTACTTCCTGGCGTCGGGGCTGGCGACGCTCACCGGTCTGACGGATCCGTTCACGGCGTGACGTCGTAGTCGCGCAGCACCCGCCGGGCCACCGCCGCGACATGCAGCTCGTCCGGCCCGTCCAGCAGACGGGCCGCGCGGCCCGTACGGAACAGGCCGGGCAGCGCGGTGTCCGGCCCGAGTCCGGCCGCGCCGTGTACCTGGATGGCGGCGTCGGCGACCTGTTGCAGCATCCGGGCCGCCGCGACCTTGGCCATCCCGGTCTCCAGCCGGGCGTCCTCGCCCGCCGCCAGCCGCGTGACGGCCTCGTACACCAGCGGCCGCGTGGTGCGCAGGGCCAGCAGTGAGTCGAAGACCAGCTGCTGCACCAACTGCCGGCCGGCCAGCGGGCCGGACGACTGCTCACGCGAGTTGGCGCGCCGGCACATCAGGTCGAAGGCCCGCTCGGCCTGCCCGAGCCAGCGCAGACAGCGCAACACCCTGCCGAGCCGCAGCCGTTCGCCGGCGATCCGCAGCGCCTCGCCCCGCTCTCCCACCATGTGGTCCGAGGGGACGGTGACGCCGTCGAGCTCGATCTCCCACTGGCCGCCGGCTCCCAGGACCGGCAGCTCGCGCAGCACCGTGAATCCGGGGGCGGTCGTGGGCACCAGGAACAGGGACAGGCCGTCGGTTCCGGTCCCGGCACCGTCAATACGGGCCATCACGGTGACCAGATCCGCCTCGCCGGCGCCCGTGATGAACCATTTGCGGCCGTGCAGCGTCCAGGACCCGTCGGGCCCGGCGACCGCACGGGCCGTGGTCGACGCCGGGTCCGTGCCGGGCGTATCGGGCTCGGTCATCGCGTAGCAGGTCCGCAGCGCACCGGATGTGAGGGCGGGCAGCCGCTGCTCCCGTACGGCGGGCCGGGCGTGCCGGCCGAGCATCAGCACATCGAGCAGGGGAGCGGAGCCGAGCGCGGCGGGGCCGTGGTCGCTGGCCCCCTCCACCTCGGCCAGATGCGCATACCGCGCCAGGCCGATGCCCTGCCCGCCGTATTCCTCGGGTATCGGCAGCGCCCACAAGCCGGCCTGCCTCGCCTCGTCCTGCAGCCGGTGCAGCGCGGTGCGGGCCGGTGCACCGCCGGCGTCGAGCACCGGCTCACAGGGCATCACCCGTTCCCGTACGAACGCCGCGACGCGCCCGCGCAGCTCTGCCACCTCGGGCGGACAGCCGGGCTGCCCGAGTCCGGCGGCACCGGGCGCACGGCCCGCTTCGGGTGCGCTCTCGGCGGCGTTGATGGGGTGCATGGTGCTCCTTCGCGTTCACCGGGAACTCGGTGAACCGGCAGTCCGACTTACTGGCCGTGGAGTTGGTCGGCGGCAGTCGCCGGCCGGTTCCCGCAACCACGCAGGAGATGCGGCGGAGGTGCCGCCGCGAGAGAGGAGTGCCGTGGGACACCCCGCCGTCACCCGCGCGCGCCGGCCGTTGGCCGACCTGACCGTACGGGTCGCGGGCCCGTCTGCCCTCACGGCGCCGGCGATGAGCCATCTACGGGCGCTGGGCGCCACGTTGGAGACGACCGAGGAGCCGGGCGGCCCGGCACACTTCGCGGTCACCGGCCGCCATCCGGGCGAGATCACCGCGCGTACGTCATGGGCCGACGTACTGCCGGGTGCGGACGCCGCGGACGAGGCGACAGTGCAGGCCGCCACCGGCGTGATGCAGGTGCACGGCAGGCGCCGGGGCGAGCCGCGCGGTCTGGCCGTCGACTACGCGGCGACCTGCGCCTCGGTGCTGACCGTCCAAGGCCTGCTCGCCGCCCTGATCGGCCGGGCCCGGGGCAGTGCGCACGGCGCGCACCTCACCACCGGCGCCGACCGGGCCGCGCTGCTCACCGTCTCGCAGTACCTCGCGGCGGCGAACGCGCCGGAGACCGAAGCGGTGGACCTCTCCCCGGGCGGGCCGCCCTTCACGGCCCGCTGCGGCACCCTTTTCGAACTGGAGGCACTGGACCCCGCGCCCTGGGCACGGTTCTGGCGGGAACTCGGAGCACCGGAAGAGTCGATACGTGCCGGCTGGCGTCCCTTCCAGTTCCGTTACGCCACGGCGTGCGCCCCGATACCCGAGGCGCTGCACCGCACGGCGGGTACCGCTTCGTGGGCACGGGTGCGGGAGGCCGCGGAGCTCTCGGGAGCCGAGGTGTGCCGGGTGCGGTCGCTGTCCGACCGTGCGGCGGAGGAGGCGGCCGGAGCGCCGTGGACCCTGACCCCGTACGACGGGCCGGGCAGCGCTCCGGCCGCCGGCCCCGTCCCCGAGGGCGCGCTGCCGCTCTCCGGGCTGACCGTCCTGGAGGCGGGCCGCCGCATCCAGGCACCCCTGGCAGCCCATCTGCTCGGCATGCTCGGCGCGGATGTCGTACGCATCGAGCCACCGGGCGGCGACCCGCTGCGCGGTATGCCGCCCTGCTGCTCCGGCATCTCCGCCCGGTGGCTGGCCCTCAACAGGGGCAAGCGCGCCGTACAGATCGACATCAAGTCCCCGGCCGGCCGCGCCGAGTTGCGTGAGCTGGCCGCCGGAGCGGATGTCTTCCTGCACAACTGGGCCCCGGGGAAGGCGGAAGAACTCGGGCTGGACAGCGACCGCCTGGCGGCCGTGAACCCGGGACTGGTGTACGCGTACACCAGCGGCTGGGCAGGGCGGCTGGCCGATGCCCCGATGGGCACCGACTTCATGGTGCAGGCCCGCACGGGTGTCGGTGCGGCCGTACATCCCGCCGACGAGGCGCCGGTGCCCTCCCTGATGACCCTGCTCGATGTGCTCGGCGGGCTGCTCGGAGCCGAGGCGATCCTCGGCGGACTGCTGCTGAGAGAGCGCGGCGGCCGGGGCGTACGGGTGGAATCGTCGCTGCTCGGCGCCGCCGACACGCTCACCGGGCCGGCGCTGCGGCGGGCCGCGGCCGGAGCACCACCGCGCCGCCCGGCCGGATTCCGCCGCCCCTTGGCGACCGCCGACGGATGGCTCGCGCCGAGCGACGACTCCGCGCCCGCCGCACAGGACCGGTCGGCCCGGCTACGGGAGCGGACCACGGACCAGGCGGTCGCCGAGCTGCGCGCACAGGGGCTTTCCGCCACCGCTGTCACCACCGACCTGTCGGCACTGCCGCAGGACCGCCGACTGAACGGCGCCTTCGCCCGCGACCCGCACGGCGCTCTCATCATTCCCTCGCCCTGGAGGTTCCAATGACGCCTCGGTTCCCCGACTTGGTGCCCGCCACGCTGCGCCGCACCTGGGCCGCCGCGGGGCACTGCCCCGACCTCGACCTGTACGCGCTGTTCCGGGCGCAACGGATCGCGGCGCCACACCGCGCCGCCGTGATCGACGCCCGGGGCGAGCTCAGCTACGCGGAGCTGGACAGACAGGCCCGATGTCTGGCCGCCGGCCTCGCCGAGGCCGGTGTCTGCCCGGGGGATGTGGTCGGTGTGCAGCTTGCCAACGGCCGGGAGGCGGTGGCCGCCGACCTCGCCCTGGCCGCGCTCGGCGCCGTCGCGCTGCCCTTTCCGGTCGGCCGTGGCGGGCGCGAGGCCCGCTCGCTGCTCGGTCGCTCCGGAGCCCGGGCGGTGATCGCGGCCACCACTCACCGCGGCATCGACCACGCCGCGGAGCTGGCGAAACCGGCCGACGAACTGCCGTCCCTGCGTGTGGTGATCGCCGCCGGCCCCGGCCCCGTCCCCGCCGGCTGCCTGTCCTGGGCCGATCTGCTGACCACCGGGGAGGACGCCTTCACCCCGCACCGCTGCGACCCTGACACGGCGGCCCGGATCCTGGTCTCCTCCGGCTCCGAGGCCGAGCCGAAGATGGTGGCGTACTCGCACAATGCGCTGGCCGGCGGCCGCGGCAACTTTCTGGGCTCGCTGCTCGCCGGCGACACCCACCCGCGCTGTCTGTTCCTCGTCCCGCTCGCCTCCGCGTTCGGCAGCAACGGCACCGCCGTCACCCTCGCCCGGCACGGCGGAACGCTGGCACTGCTCGACCGGTTCACACCCGAGGCCGCCCTCGACGCGATCGAG
Organism: Streptomyces inhibens; assembly: GCF_003389455.1. Classification (GTDB taxonomy): domain Bacteria; phylum Actinomycetota; class Actinomycetes; order Streptomycetales; family Streptomycetaceae; genus Streptomyces; species Streptomyces inhibens. The sequence continues at coordinate 5,877 of NZ_QUAC01000088.1, forward strand.
GCCCATCGGCCGACCCATGTCCTCGGCGTCCCCACCATGATCCGGATGATGCTGGAGCGCCGGCCCTCCGATGGCGGCCCGGCCGTGGCGCCGACGGCGCTGATACTCGGCGGCTCCGCACTCGACGCCGCCACCCGCCAGGAGGCGGAGCGGGCCTTCGGCTGTCCGGTGGTCAACCTCTACGGATCGGCCGACGGCGTCAACTGCCACACCGGATACGGCGAGGAGGCCGCGCCGAAGGACGGTCCGGGAGTCGCGGTGGGCCGCCCCGACCCCGCCGTCTGCGAGATCACCATCGCCCCGCTGCCGGGCGGTGCCCCGGGGGAGGCCGGTGAGATCCTCGCCCGCGGCCCCATGACACCCCTGTGCTACGTCGGCGCTCCCGAGCTGAACATGCGCTACCGCACGGCGGACGGCTGGGTGCGCACCGGCGATCTGGGTCTGCTCGACGCCGACGGCACCCTGCACGTGGTCGGCCGGCTCAAGGACATCGTGATACGCGGCGGGGCCAACATCAGCCCCGCCGAGGTCGAGGGCGAGCTCTCCGCCCACCCGGACATCCGCGACGTGATCTGCGTCGGGGTGCCCGATCCGCTGATGGGCGAACGGCTCGCGGCCTGCGTGGTGGCACGGGCCGGCCGGGAGATCTCGCTGGCGAGCCTGACCGCCCATCTCGACGCGTGCGGGGTGGAACGCCGTAAGCATCCGGAACGGCTGCTGCGGCTGACCGGAGATCTGCCGCTCACACCCGCCGGCAAACCCGACCGGGCCGCACTGCGCGCCCGGCTCGCGAGCGCCGAGGCCGTCCGGAGCGCCCCGGCCGAGCGGGCGCAGGCGGGCTGATACGACGGTGGAGGGGCCGCCCGACGGGCAGCCCCTCCACCACACACCCCACGGTCACCGGACCGCGCCGCCGCTCAGGACGCCGAGAAGGCCTTCTCCATCTGCGCGGCGGCCTTGCGGTAGACCGCCTGCAGATCGAGGTCCTTGCCGGGGTAGTTGGCGATGTCCACCTGCTTGGCGCCGGATCCGGGCAGCACGGTCCCGGTCGACATGTTCTCGTTGTCGAGGACGAACTGCGGCTTCTTCGCGGTCAGTTCGGACAGCTGCCCAGCGGTCACCGCTTCCGGACCGTACGTTCCCACCAGCCGCGCCCCCGCCAGCTTGGCGGCCCAGGTGGTGAACATCTGCGCCGTCACCGCGGGAGCTTTCCCGCCGGGCCAGGTGGCCTTCACCTGCTTGGCGAGGGTGTCCCACTCCTTGGTCAGCGACGCGTTCCACCGGGCGGCCGCCTTCTGGGTGCCGAACGCCTTCCCCAGCCGGGTCACATTCGCAGACGTCTTCGCGGGCGCGTTGTCGAGTTCGAGCTCGATCATCTTGGCCTTGGAACCCGCCGCCTCCTTGATGCGTCCGGCGAAGGGTTCGAAGGGCGAGTAGAGGACGAAGTCGGCGTCGGCCACCGCGGTCAGATCGGTCGGCTTGAGGTCGTAGTCCGGCGCATGCCGGATCGACGGCGGGACGATCGAGGTGACGTTCTTGGCCCCGGCGGCCTTGGCCAGCGCCGCCTCCCAGCTGGTGGTGGCGACCACCACCGGGCCGGACGAGGCCGATCCGGATTTGCCCCCCGGCTTGTCCGCCGAGGTCTTCCCGGAGTCGCCGCATCCGGCGATCAGCAGCAGTCCCGCGGTCAGTGCGGCGAGGGGACGGACGAGGACGCGGACACGCGCCATGAGGAGGTTCTCCGTTCGGGTACGAGATGAGCCACGAGGGCGACGGCCCCCGCGACGAGAACAAGGACCGGGCCGGGTGGCAGGTCCCAGGCGAGAGCGGCGAGAAAACCGACCACGTTCACCACGAGGCCGATGCCGCTCGCCCACAACGTGATCGACAGCAGGGAGCGTCCGATGCGGCGGGCGGCGAGGGCCGGCAGCAGGGTGAGGGCGTCCACCAGCAACGCTCCGGTCAGCCGGATCGCCCCCGCCACCGCGACGGCCACCAGGACCAGCAGCAGCACGGTCAGCCGCTGGACCGCCACACCGGAGCACCACGCCAGTTCCCGGTCGTGCAGCAGCAGCGCCAGATCGCGACGGCGCCAGATGAACAGCGCGGGCACCAGCACCGCCAGCACCGCCAGTACGGCGAGATCGGCCGGCCGCACCGCCAGAATCGATCCCCACAGCAGCGCGAAGGCGCCGTTCGCATTCACCCCGGACAGCGCCAGCATCAGCAGCGCGGCAGCGATGGCCAGACTCATCAGCAGGCCCATCGCCCCCGACAGACCGTCGGGGGTACGGGCCAGCGGCGCGACCCCGGCGCCCGCCAGCGCACAGGCCAGCAGCGCACACAACACCGGGTCCACACCCAGCAGTTGACCCAGCGCAATACCCAGCAACGCGACATGCATCATCGCGAACCGCACCGGCATGATGTCCAGACCGACGATCACCACGCCCACCACGGGCAGCCCCAGAGCCGACAGCAGCAGACCGGCCCCGGCGCGCTGCACGGGGACCAGCTGCAGCAACTGACCCACCTGGTCGAGCGCGTTCACCGCACCTCCCGCAGCCGTCCGGCGGCCATCTCCAGCGTCCGGTCGCAGCGCGCCGCCATCGCCCGGTCGTGCGTCACCACGACAACCGTCACCGGCAGGCTCGTCAGGACCTCGGCGGCTTCTTCCTGCCCCTCGAAGTCCAGCGCCGCCGTCGGCTCGTCGGCGAGCAGCACCCCCGCCCCGGCGGCCACACAGCCCACCGCCCGCGCCAGGTGCATCCGCTGCAACTGCCCGCCCGACAGCGAACTCAGCGGACGGTCCGCCAGCTCGCCCACCCCCAGCCGCCCGGCCGCCTCCCCGGCAGCCGCCGGCGCGCCACTGCTCGCCAGCAACTCCCGTGCCAGCAAAGGGAAACGCCCTGCGGCCGGCCGCTGCGGAATCCAGGCGCACGCCCGTCGGCGCCAGGCCCATTCCGCCGCGGTACGGCTGCCCCGCCCGCCGACCAGGATCTGCCCGTCGACCTGCCGGTGCAGCCCGAGCACCGCACGCAGCAGCGTCGTCTTGCCCGACCCGTTCGTCCCGGTCAGCGCGATCCGTTCACCGGCGCCCACGCTCAGATCGACCCCGGCCACCGCCTCCAGACGGCCGTGCCGGCACACCACGTCGCGAAAATGTAGGTCGAGCCCACCTGATCTGCTCATCCGCCCGGCCGCCGGGGGCCGGGCCCGCTCGTTGCTCTGCTCCACGGTCGAGTAGTCGGATCGACGGGCCGTTGAGTTCCCGGCAGGATCCATTCGGGCCGGGCGAGGGGCGTGCGTCCAGGTCAACGGCATGATGGGTACGATTTCCAGCCGCTGCCGGCCCATGCCGGTCCATGCAGAAGTACGCCGGCCCGCGCCGACGTTTTACGGGGGTTTTCACGTGTTCGGAATCGTCAGGCCCTGCACCCACCGCCTGTCCCAAGGGCTCAAGGCGGAGTGGATGGCTCATTTGTGCGGTCTCTGTCTCGCGCTGCGCGGTGATCACGGGCAGTTCGCCCGGGTCGTCACGAACTACGACGGCCTGATCGTCTCCGTCCTGACGGATGCTCAGTCCGCCCACGCGGCGGACGGCCGCCGCACCGCCGGGCCCTGCCCACTGCGCGGGATGCGGACCGCTTCGGTGGCGAAGGGGGAGGGCGCACGGCTCGCGGCATCGGTGTCCCTGGTGCTCGCCTCGGCGAAGATACGTGACCATGTCGCCGACCGGAACGGACTGCTGCGCCGCCGGCCTGTGGCGGCTGCCGCGCGCAAGGTCGCCGCGGGCTGGGACCGGGCCGGGGCGCGCACCGGCGCCACGCTCGGCTTCGACACCGCCGTACTCGTCGACGCGGTCGACCGGCAGGTAGGCATCGAGCAGCTGGCCGGCCCCGGAACTCCGCTGACGGTCATCACCGAACCGACCGAGACGGCCACCGCCGCGGCCTTCGCCCACACCGCGGTGCTGGCCGGCCGTCCGGGCAATGCCGTACCCCTGGCCGAGGCCGGCCGGCTCTTCGGACGGCTGGCCCACCTCCTCGACGCCGTGGAGGACCGCGCGGCGGACGCCGCCGAGGGCGCCTGGAACCCGCTCACCGCCACCGGCGCCACCACCGCACAGGCCCGCAGGCTGTGCGACGACGCGCTGCACGGCATCCGACTCGCGCTGCGCGATGTGGAGTTCACCGACTCCGCCCTGGTGCATGTGCTGCTGGTGCACGAACTGCGGCGGTCGGTGGACCGCGCCTTCGGTACGGCCGCCTGCGCCCACCAGGGGTACGGGGCGCCGGAGCCGTACGACGGCCAGGGCGGCAACCCGTACGGGAACGGATACGGCCAGCCTCCTCAGTACGGTCAGCCTTCCCAGTACGGTCAGCCGCCGGCCGGCGGCCCGTACGCGCACGGTCAGCAGCCGCTGAACAGCCCGCAGCATCCGTACGGCGGCGGCCCCGTACCGCCCGGCGGTCCGGGCGGCGGCCACGGTGGCGGCTCGGGCGGCGGGGAAGGCGGAATGCCGCACTTCCCCCCTCAGCCGAAGAAGCCCCGCGGGTTCCTCGCCGGCTGCGCGGTCGCCATCGGGCTGTGCTGCACCTGCCAGCTCTGCTGCGCGGAGAAGTACGAGGGGCCGTGGTCGCGCAAGAAGCACGAGGGGTGCTGCCGGGACTGCGACGGTTGCGACGGTTGTGATTGCTGCGACTGCTGTAGCTGCTGCGACTGCTGATCGCCGGCCGGGGCGGGTGCGGACGCCGCGCCGGCCGCGACCGGCGAACTCGGGCTGCCGAACTCAGGCTGCCGAACTGAGGCCTGTCGTAAGGCACTTGGGGCATGGGAGGGGGCCTTGACCGGCCCAGGCGCGCTGGCTAGCTTATTTGGAGCCAAACGGTCGGGGGTGCGGGCGCCCCCCATCATCGGCGACCGGCACTGACATGAGGAGCCCCCATGGATCTGCGCCACTGGCTCGAAGCGGCCGTGACCTCCCACGAGGACTGGGCCGGCGGCTTCGGCCAGTTCCCCCCGCATCCGTCACTGGGGGTCGATGACGCACGGTTCGCCGCCGCGTTCGAGACGTTCGCCGAGCGCCTCAAGGACAACTACCCGTTCTTCCACCCCCGTTACGCCGGACAGATGCTCAAGCCGCCGCACCCCGCGGCCGTCGTCGGATACCTCACCGCGATGCTGATCAACCCCAACAACCACGCACTGGACGGCGGCCCGGCCACGGCGCAGATGGAGCGCGAGGCCGTCCAGCAGCTCGCCACGATGTTCGGCTACGACACACACCTGGGGCACCTCACCACCAGCGGCACCCTCGCCAACCTTGAGGCGCTCTTCGTGGCCCGGGAGCTTCACCCCCGCGACGGCATCGCCTTCAGCACCGAGGCCCACTACACCCACGGCCGTATGTGCCGGGTCCTCGGCGTGGCAGGCCACCCGGTGCCGGTGGACGACGACGGCCGGATGGACCTCGACGCACTGGAGAATCTGCTGCGGACGGAGCGCATCGGCACCGTCGTACTCACCGCCGGCACGACCGCGCTCGGCGCCGTCGAACCCCTCCACGAGGCGCTGGCGCTGCGCGAGCGGTACGGCGTCCGCATCCATGTCGACGCCGCCTACGGAGGGTTCTTCACCCTCCTCGCCGGCGCGGACGGCCCCGAGGGCCTGCCCAAGGCCCCGTGGCGGGCGATATCCGAGTGCGACTCGATCGTGGTCGATCCGCACAAGCACGGGCTCCAGCCCTACGGATGCGGCGCAGTCCTCTTCCGCGATCCGTCCGTCGGCCACTTCTATCTGCACGACTCGCCGTACACCTACTTCACCTCCGAGGAGCTGCACCTCGGGGAGATCAGCCTGGAATGCTCCCGGGCGGGCGCGGCCGCGGCCGCCCTGTGGCTCACCTTCCAGCTGCTGCCACCCACCCCGGACGGCCTGGGGCAAGCCCTCGCCGCCGGACGCCGTGCCGCGATCCACTGGGCCCAACTGATCGAAGAATCCGAGCACCTGGAGCTCTACCAGGCCCCGGAACTCGACATCGTCAGCTACTTCCCGGTGACCGAACCCCGCACCCTGTCCCGTCTCGACGAGGCCTCCGGCCGGATCCTGCAGGCAGGTATGGCCGACACCGACGACCCGGTGTTCCTGAGCACCCTCCGCATCGGGGCCGACCGGCTGACCACCCGCCACCCGAAGCTCACCGCCGACACCGACGGCGCCCGGGTCCTGCGCAGCGTCCTCATGAAGCCCGAATCCGAGGGGTATGTGGAGCACTTGCACCGCCGCCTGGAGCAACTGGCCCGCGCTTGAAGGAAGAACCGGGGCGGCAACGGCACCGTGCCGTGGCCGCCCCGGTCGGTCAGGCGCCCGGCGGGACCCGCGACGGGCGGCCGGATCCGCGGGTGAGCTGGTAGCCCGCGATGCCCGCGAGGGCGGCGAGGATGCCGCCCGCCGCCGTCCAGAGCCAGCGGTCGGACCACCGGCCGGAGGACCAGCCACCGTCCGGCTCGTGCGCGGCCGCCGTCTTTCCGGGGGGCGTGCTCGCGTCGGCCTGGGGTGTTGCGGTGGAGGCGCCGGGTACCAGGGGAGCGGCGAGAGCGCCGTCCACGGCATGGGCGCCACCCGTGTCGGCCGTCGAGGCCCTGACCTCGGCGCGCACCGGCAGGCCCAGGTCTTCCTGCGGCAGATCGACGACGGTCAGGCGTATGTAGTAGCTGCCCGGCAGGGGGTCGTTCGCCCAGGGTTCCGCCCAGGAGCGGACCGTACGCAGGGTGCAGGACAGCTCGACGGAACCGGCGTCCTTGGCCGCCGCCTTGGTCTGGGCGCCGTACATGCACGCCTGGCGGCGGCGCAGCCCGTCATAGACGTCGAGTTGCCAGGTGGCCGCGCCGTGCCGGGCGGACTCCGGCAGCGTCACCTTGGCCTTGACCGTGGCGCGCTGTCCCGCGTCCACGGGCAGCACCCAGTAGAGGTAGTCGCCGGTGGAGGCGCCGGCGGTGGCCGGCTGGTCCGGTTTGATGGCGGTCGCGGTACGGAAAGAGGTACCGGCCTCGGTCGGGCCGGCCGCATCCGCGCTCGCGCTCGGGCTCGGTGTATCGGTGTCGGCGAGGGCCGTTCCCGTCATGGCGAAGAGGCCGGCGCCCGCCAGGACAGCGGTCATCAGTGTGCGTACGGTGCGCATCAGTTGGTCCTCCAGACGGTCACGCGCCAACGGGAGATCCAGCCCCACACGAGACCGGCCAGCAGCCCGGTGAGCACCAGCGCGCCCAGCAGCCACCAGCCGTGGCCGAGGCCGAAGGAGGCCGCGTCGGAGGCGTCGTCGGGCCCGTCCACCAGGTCGATGGCCAGCTCGACGGGCAGGCCCGGGTCGGTCTTGACCGAGGCGGGTGCCGAGAAGGAGTTGCTGACCTGCAGGCAGACGGTCTCCGCCGTGGGCTTGCCGTCCCCGTCGGCGTCTTCGAGCGGCGTTTTCGGATAGCGCAGCCCGGAAGAGATCACATCCGTACGGCCGTCGCCGGCCTCGGAGCCGCGGACGATCTCCCGGCCGTGCACGGTCGAGGCCCGCAGCAGGACCCCGTAGTCGTTGTTGACCGCGCGGTCGGCCGCGATACTCACCGAGGCGCGCAGTTCCTGGCCGGCCGGTACCTCCACCCGGTACCAGCGGTGCTCGGCGAACTTCTCGCGGTCGCTGTAGAGACCGGGCTTGAGCGTCGGAGCCTTGGCGCACTGCTGGGCGCCCTCGGTCGCCACCGGAGTGACGACGGGATCGGCGGCCCGGTCCACCAACTGGTGTACGCGGTCGCGGAGTTCCTTGGTGTGCTGCACCGAGGTGTAGGTGCCACCGGTGGCCTCGGCGATACAGCTCAGCTGGCTACGGGTCTTGGCGTCGGGCAGCAGCCCGAGGGTGTCGACGGTGAGATGGATGCCTCGGGCGGCGATGTCCCGGGCCACCTGGCAGGGGTCGAGCGGGGCGCAGGTGTCCTCGCCGTCCGTGATGAGGACGATCCGGCGGGTCGCGTTGCCGCCCTTGAGGTCGTCGGCCGCGCCGAGCAGGGCGGGGCCGATGGGTGTCCAGCCGGTCGGGGTGAGCGTGGCCACCGCGGTCTTCGCCTCGGTCCGGTCGAGCGGACCGACCGGGTAGAGCTGCCGGGTGTCCTTGCAGCCGACCTTGCGGTCCTCGCCCCGGTAGTTGGCGCCAAGGGTACGTATGCCGAGCTGGACGTCGTCCGGTACGGCGTCCAGCACCTCGTTGAAGGCCTGTTTCGCCGCGGCCATCCTGCTCTGCCCGTCGATGTCCCGCGCCCGCATCGAGCCGCTGACATCGAGCGTCAACTCGACCTTGGGGGAAGACTTCGCATCCGGTTCATCGGCGGCGACGGCGGGTGTGGGAAGAAGCGCGACAGTCATCGCGGCAAGCAGCCCGCACACCCCGGCCGCCAGCCGTTTTCTTGTGATCATCGCCGGATCGTATTGAGAAAACCTCCGCGCTCCAAAACGCTCCTCGGCGCGCGCATCGAGCGGGCCGCCGCGTGGACCAGGGAGGAGGTCGCCCGTCCCCCGACGACAACCGCCGCGGTGCGAAGTGGTTGCCCTGTCTACAACGGCCTCCTTGGGTAGCGTTGTTTAGAGACATGAGCATGGCCGGCTGAGATAGGAGCGGTAGCCATGAGAATGACGCTCGAATTCAGGACCTACCGCGCCGTGGCCGACGCACGCCGGGCCGAGACTCTGGCCAACACCACGTCGCCCTTCACCATCGAGGTGCGTTTCCTGGGTGGCCTCACGGACAGCCAACAGGACGTGTTCGCCGCGGCCGCCGAGCGCTGGACCGACGTCATCGTGGGCGATCTGGAAACCGCGGTCGTCGGAAACGATGTCATCGACGATGTGCTGATCGAGGCCGAAGGCGTTCCGATCGATGAGGCATTCGGCATTCTGGGAATGGCCGGGCCCACCGATATCCGAGGCGATTCGGCGGCCTCGGGGGCAGGGCTCCCCGCCAAGGGCATCATGCGGTTCGACACGGCGGATCTGGCCCGTATGGAGGACGACGACACGATCAACGACGTCATCGCGCACGAGATGGGCCATGTGCTGGGCATCGGGTCCATCTGGAGCGAATTCGGACTTCTCAAGCATTTCCCCGGCACCAATCCGACGTTCGTCGGACCCGGCGCCATGCGGGAGTTCGGCACGCTCGTCGGATCCGAGGGAGCGGAGCCGGTGCCGGTCGCCAATGTCGGCGGAGAAGGAAGCGCCGGGAGCCATTGGCGCGAAGCGGTGTTCGGGATGGAATTGATGTCTCCGCAGATCGGTGAAGCGGGTAACCCCATGAGCCGGTTGACGGTGGCAAGCCTCGGAGACCTCGGGTACGAGGTCGATATGGACGCGGCCGAACCCTATGAACTCCCCGACTTCCTCAAGGCGGCACGGGCCGGCAACGGCATGCCGCACACCGCTCCGAACGGGCGGGGCATGATGCTGCCGACTTTGCCGACCCGGGTGCGGCCCGGAAGGCCGTAGTCCCGTCGGTACGTCGGTACGTCGGTACGTCGTATTGCGGAGCCCCGTAGCCCCGGTGTCAGGTCAGCCCCGGTGTCAGGCCGCGGTGAGAACCAGCGCGGCCTGATCGTCGGGGGTGGAGTCGCCCGCGAAAGCGGTGACCGCGGCCGTGACCGCATCGATGAGGTCGGCGGACGTGGGGGACGAAGTGGGGGCGGCGAGGGTCCGGGGGGCGACAAGGGCAGCGGCCAGGCGGTCGTCGTCGAAGAACTCGCCGTCGGCGGAGCGGGCCTCGGTGATGCCGTCGGTGACCAGCACCAGACTGTCGCCCGGATACAGATGGACGCGGCACGGGGTGTCGTTGAACTCGCGGTCGATGCCCAGGAGCCCGCCCGGGTGGGCGAGTTCCTCGACCGTGCCGTCGCCGCGGCGCACGAGCGGGGGCACATGGCCGGCGCGCATCAGGTCCACGGTGAGGTGGGAGGCGGTGCGCCGTAGTTCGCCGTAGACGAGCGAGACGAAGTAGTCCGCGCCGACGAAGTAGTCCTGGCCGGGGGTGCTCTCCGTCAGTGCGTCGTTGATGGCGGCGACGACGGCCGCCGGATCGTTCAGGAGACGGGCGGCGGCGCGCGCGGTGTGGCGGACCATACCGGTGGTGGTGGCGGCCCGCGCCCCGCGCCCGCACACATCGCCGATCATGAGCGCCCAGCGGTCGTCGGCGAGCGGGAAGACGTCATAGAAGTCGCCACCGACGTCGAGCCCTTCGCCGGCGGGGTGGTACGACGCGGCCAGATCGACGCCGGGAATCCTGGGCAGTTCGGGAGGCAGCAGACCGGCCTGCAGATCGCGGGCGAGCCGGACGCGGTCGGTGAACTGGTGGGCGTTGTCCGCGCTGGAAGCGGCCCGGCGGGCGAGCTCCTCGGCGAGGGCGATGACATGGCCGTCCAGGGGCCGGTCGGTGGCCAGGAGGGTCAGTACGCCGAAGGTGCGGCCGCGGGTGGTCAGCGGCACACACACATAACCGGTGGCGCCGGGCTGCGGGCCGCGGCCGCCGGGAGCGGCGTCGGCACGGTACGTCTCGGTGGTGCCGGCGGCCAGGACACGAGCAACCGCCCGGTCGACCTCGTCACGTGTCCCGGGGGTGGTGAGGAGGTCCTCCGCGGCCCGGCCGGCGGCGGCCACGGCGATCCGCCGGGTCCGGCCGTCCTCGACGACATGGACGAGGCACAGGGGCGCCAAGGTGGGCACGGTCAGCCGGGCCATGCACTGGAGGCAGTCGAAGTAGTGCGGCTCGCGCGTGATGGCGGTGCTGGCGTCCAGCACGAAGGCCAAGTCCTCCCGGGCGGCCTTCTCCCGCTCCCGCGCGGCGTGGCCTTCCTCCACGGCGCGGTGGCGTTCGATGGCCAGGGCGGCGGTGCGGGTGAACGCGGCGCTGAGTGCCAGGTCCTTGTCCTCGGGTGCCTTGGGCGTGCGGTGGTACATCGCGAAGGTGCCCAGCAGCTCACCGTCCGTGTCCAGGATCGGCGTGGACCAGCACGCCGCGAGCCCGGCCTGCCGCGCCAGGTCCTGGTAGCCGTCCCACCGGGGGTCGGTGGCGATATCGGTGACGATCACCGGCGCGCGCAGATAGGCGGCCGTGCCGCACGAGCCCACGCCGTCACCGATGGCGACCCCGTCGATCGCCTCGTTGTAGAAGGCGGGCAGGCTCGCGCCGGTGCCGTGCCGCAGGTGCAGGCCGTCGGGGTCGGCGAGCAGCACCGAGACGATCGTTTCCGGGGCCAGCTCCTCGATGGCCCGGGCCATGCCGCTCAGGATCTCGGGCAGCGGGGCGTCCCGCGCGATTTGCTCCAGCAGAATGCGCTGCTCGGCGGCGAGGAGCTGGGCGTGGTGGTACGCGGTGGTCTCCACCGCGATCACGATCACCCCGTCGACCCGGCCGACCGCGTCGCGCCGGGGCTCGTAGGTGAAGTCGAAGAACCCCTCCCGCTCGGCCCCCGGCGCACCGAGCACCAGCCGCCCACCCCGGGCCCGGTACGCGGTGCCGGTCCGGTAGACCTCGTCCAGCCGGTCGAGAACGCCCTGCGGACCCAGCTCCGGAGCCAGCTCTCCGATCGGTTCGCCGGTACGGCTGCGATCGTCGCCGAACACCTTGAAGAACGCCGGATTCGCTGCCTCCAGCACATGTCCCGGACCGCTCAGCGCAGCGAAGATCACCGGAGCCTGATCGAACAGGTCCTCGTACTCCTCGCCCCGTAGGGCCACGGGCCTGGGATGGGCGGTGGCCGAGCCGAGGCGGTCGGACTGTAGGGACATGACAGGCCGCCCTCTCTGGCAGTCGTCGAACGCGCTGTCGAGTCCTCCCCCCACTCTGACACACCGCCCTACGGATTCCGAGATGTTAAATGTTGAATGAAATGCGGGTGGCTGCCCGTTGGACGCCCCGGCGCTCACCGCGGCAACCGGGTGCGCGTCCGCGCGTCGAAGACACGAACGCGGCGTGCCGACGCAGGGCCACGGCGACGACGTCCGGATTACGTACGCTGACCTGGCCGTCTCGTCGATGGCTGGATGCTTTCGCGGCACGACAGGAGCGCACGATGGCCCCCTCCGCCCCTGCGGAGTCTTCCCTGGCCGCAGCACGCCATCGCCTGCGGGCATGGATGCTGGAGGGCCTGGCCGACATGGCCAAGCACCACCCCGGTCCGCACGCCGGGCCGCAGAGCGCCCACCGGGGGCAGCGGTGGTGGCGGGTGATGTGCCTGACGGGCGTGGACTACTTCTCCACCCTCGGCTATCAGCCGGGCATCGCCGCCCTGGCCGCCGGGCTGCTGTCGCCGATCGCCACCATCGTGCTGGTCATCGTGACGCTCGCCGGCGCGCTGCCCGTCTACCGGCGGGTGGCCAAGGAGAGCCCGCACGGCCAGGGTTCGATCGCGATGCTGGAGCGGCTGCTGTCGTTCTGGAAGGGCAAGCTGTTCGTACTGACCCTGCTGGGCTTCGCCGCCACCGACTTCCTCATCACCATCACCCTGTCGGCGGCCGACGCCGCCACCCACCTCGTGGAGAACCCGCACGTCAGCAGCGCCCTGCACAACCAGCAGCTGGTCATCACCCTGATCCTTGTCGCGTTGCTGGGCGCGGTGTTCCTCAAGGGGTTCCTGGAGGCGATCGGGGTGGCGGTCGTGCTGGTGGGCATCTACCTCGGGCTCAACGCGGTCGTGGTCGCCGTCGGCCTGTGGCATGTCCTCACCGCGCCGCATGTCATCCCCGACTGGTCCCATGCGCTGACCACCGAGCACGGCAACGTCCTGGCCATGGTCGGAGTCGCCCTGCTGGTCTTCCCGAAGCTGGCGCTGGGCCTGTCCGGTTTCGAGACCGGCGTGGCGGTCATGCCGCACATCGAGGGCGACCCCGACGACACCGAAGCGCGCCCCACGGGTCGGATCCGGGGCGCGAAGAAGCTGCTCACCACCGCTGCCGTGATCATGAGCGTCTTCCTCATCATCACCAGCTTCATCACGACCCTGCTCATCCCGGAGGACGCGTTCAAACCGGGCGGCACGGCCAACGGGCGCGCCCTCGCCTACCTGGCCCACGAGTACCTGGGCTCCGCCTTCGGCACCGTCTACGACATCTCCACCATCGCCATCCTGTGGTTCGCCGGCGCCTCGGCCATGGCCGGCCTGCTGAATCTGATGCCCCAGTACCTGCCGCGCTACGGCATGGCGCCCCACTGGGCGCGGGCGGTGCGCCCGATGGTGCTGGTCTTCACCCTGGTCGCCTTCCTGGTGACCTGGATCTTCAACGCCGATGTGGACGCCCAGGGCGGCGCCTACGCCACCGGCGTACTGGTCCTGATCAGCTCCGCGGCGATCGCGGTGACCATCGCCGCCCGGCGCGCCCGGGAACGCCGCTGGTCGATCGGCTTCGCCGTGATCTCCGTGGTGTTCCTCTACACGACCATCGCGAACGTCATCGAACGCCCCGACGGTGTGAAGATCGGTGCCTGCTTCATCGCCGGCATCATCCTGCTGTCGTTCCTCTCCCGCGTCGCCCGCGCCTTCGAGCTACGGGTGACCAGCGTGGTGCTCGACGACATGGCCGAGCGGTTCATCCGCGACATCGCCCACCGCAAGGTCCGGTTCATCGCCAACGAGCCCGACCAGCGCGATCTGGCCGAGTACCGGGACAAGCTCCAGCAGATCTGCACCGACAACGACCTCCCGGCCGGGGACGACTTCATCTTCATCGAGGTCACCGTCGGCGACCCGTCCGAATTCGAGAGCGAGCTACGGGTACGCGGCGAGGTGATGCACGGTCGCTACCGCGTGCTCTGTCTGGAGAGCTCCACCATCTCCAACGCGCTGGCCGCCCTGCTGCTGCATGTGCGGGACGTCACCGGAGCGCAGCCGCACATCTACTTCGAGTGGACCGAAGGCAACCCGTTCGCCCAGTTCCTCCGGTTCTTCCTCTTCGGCCAGGGCGAGGTCGCCCCCGTCACCCGTGAGGTCCTCCGCGAAGCCGAACCCGACCGGGCCCGTCGGCCCAGGGTCCACGTCGGCTGACGGCTCAGCGGGTGAACGGCTGGACGGACTGCGCGTTGCGGAAGACGTTACGCGGGTCCCAGTACTCCTTGGTCTCCTGTAGCCGCCCGTAGTTGTCGCCGTAGTAGAGCAGGTGCGAGGGCTGGCCGGAGCGGTTCCACTCGGGGTCGTCGAGGTCGGTGTCGGGGTAGTTGATGTAGCACCCGTCGGTCACCGTCTTCGCCGTCGCACCGGCAGCGGTGCCGGCCGGCGACAGAATCGGCACACCGCCCGTGTCCTTGTAGACATCGCGGTAGAACTCGCGGATCCAGCGCAGATGCGGTGCCGCGATCGACGCGTCGACCTCGGCGTCGTGAGGGTCGGCGACACCGTCCTTGTTGGAGTCCTTCTCCCAGCTCCAGTACGTCTGGTACTGGAGCTTCAGCACGGAACTGCGCTGGTAAACCGCGGTGTCGTCGCTCTCGGGGAGGTTGATCGCGCCCCCGTAGGAGTCGACCTGGAGCAGCGCCTGCGGATTCTCGTAACCGTCGCGTGTGAGGTGGCGGAAGATGGCGTTGAGCATCGGCTCGGTGAAACCGCGCGTCATGTACGCCGACTTGTATTTGCCGCACTGGTTGTCGCCCGAGCCATTGAGCGTCTGGGTGGCGGTGAGCCAGGGCAGCCGGGTCGGCACCTGCAGTCCGCCCATGGGCGCGTGCTCGCCCATGCGCCGGTCCAGCGGTGTCGGGTCGATGCGCAGATCCTTGGTGATCCACTTGAGGAAGGCGGTGAGCCGCTCCACGCTGTCCGGCCTGGTGGCGTCGAGCTGGGTGATCAGACCGACCTTGCCGTTGGCGCGTTGGGTCAGCTTCAGCAGGGTGAACATGTCGCTGTAGTCGCCGCGGAGGGACTTCGGGAGCTCCTGTGTGTTCTCGCGCTCGAAGAACAGCCCGTAGTTCCGCACCAGCGACTTGAAGCGCTCCGGGTGCTTCTTGAGTTTCTCCCACGGCCAGGCCACGGCATGGAGCAGCACTTCGGACGGGGGCTTGGGCAGCCCCTTGAACCAGAAGCGGGTGACCACGCCGAAATTGCCGCCGCCGCCACCGGTGTGCGCCCACCACAGGTTCCGCAGTTCCCGCTCGGGTGAGTCGCGGCGTGCGATCACGACCTCCGCGTGCTGACCGTCGCGGACGACGACGACCTCCACCGCGTAGAGATAGTCCACGGTCAGACCGTGCTGCCGGGACAGCAGTCCGTACCCGCCGCCGGTGACATGTCCGCCGGCGCCGACGGAGTAGCAGGATCCGCTGGGGAGCGCCACGCCGAACGGCGCGTAGAGATGCGTGGCGACATGCCAGTTGTTCGCCCCGGCCTCCACGCAGTACGCGCCCATCTCCTGGTCCAGATAGGCCCGGTCCATCTGCCCGAGGTCGAGGATCACGCCCACGTCGTCGCCGCAGACGAAGTTCTCGTAGCAGTGGCCGCCCGACCGGACCGTGATCCGCCGATGGAGACTCTCGTCGGAACGGTGGCCCGCGAGATATTTGTTGAGCGCGGCGACGACCTCGCTCGTCGAGCTGACCACCGACACATAGTCAGGTGTCGCGATGAAGCGCTGGTTGAAGCCTCTTCTCAGGGCCTCGTAGCGGGGGTCCCCGGGCACCACCTCGGTGCCGCACTCGGTTCCGGCCCTGGTCAGGCTCACAGTCATCTGATCTCCCTGTGACGGAGCGGCAGCACGTGTACGGGGCCGCACCGTCAGGCTGTCGTGGCCAAAGGGAGCGCGACAGCCGCGGAAGCCCGTACGGGTGACGCTTGACGCGGACACCGTCAGCAGAGTGACGGCGGGGTGCGGAGCAGCCTCAGTCGTCTGCTCCGCACCCCGCCGGCAGCGGC
>NZ_QUAC01000090.1 GCF_003389455.1 Streptomyces inhibens
CCACCCCCACCCTCGCCCCCTCCCGTCCCGGATCCGGCCGCCGTTCCGCGACCAGGCTGTGGATAACCGGCAGGCGGAGCCATGGGACTGGACAATGGCCGGGTGAAGTATCGGATTCTGGGTTCGACGGAGGTCCTGGACGACGGGGGAGCGCCGGTGCCCCTGGGCGGGGCGCGGGTGCGGGCGTTGGTGGTGGCGCTGGCGCTGAGGGGCGGGCGGCCGGTGGCGGTCGAGACGCTGATCGATGAGGTGTGGGCGGTGGACGGGCCGCCGCTGGATGCGCCGGGTGCGTTGCAGGCGTTGGTGGGGCGGCTGCGGCGGGTGCTGGGCAAGGGGGCCGTGGAGTCGCTGCCGGGCGCGTATCGGCTGGTCGGCGAGGTGGACGAGGTGGATCTGCATCGGTTCGAGCGACTGGTCGCCATGGGCACACGGCAGTTGCAGGAGGGCGACGCGGCGGCCGCGGCCGAGACCTTGCGGGCGGGGCTCGCCCTGTGGCGGGGGCCCGCGCTGGCGGATCTGCCCGAGGGGGCGGATGCGGCCCGTGGCCCGGAGGCGCTGCGGTTGGCGGCGCTGCACCGGCGGATCGATGCGGACCTGGTGCTGGGCCGCGCCGAGGAGCTGCTGCCCGAGTTGCGGCAGCTGACCGCGGACCATCCTCTGGACGAGCCGTTCCGGGGCCAGCTGATACGGGCGCTGCGGAGCGCGGGGCGGGGCGCCGATGCCCTGGCCGCGTACGAGGAGACCCGACAGCTGCTCGCGGAGCGCCTGGGGGTGGACCCGGGGCCCGAACTGCGTTCCCTGCACGCCCAGTTGCTGGCACAGAGCGCGGGACCGGGGGAGGCGAAGACCTCCGATGCGGGACCTCGGCGCGGCAACCTCCGCACCCGCCTCAACTCCTTCGTCGGCCGGGAGGATGAACTCTCCTCGCTGCAAAGCGAAGTGATGAAGCGTCAGGTACGGCTGATCACCCTGACCGGACCCGGCGGTTCCGGCAAGACCCGGCTGTCCGAGGAGCTGGCCGGGTCCCTGTCGGGGGAGCATCCCGACGGGGTCTGGATCGCCGAGCTCGCGCCGTTGGACGCGCCCGAGGCGGTGCCGGGGGCCGTGCTGTCCGCGCTCGGCCGGCGCGACACCGCTGTCTTCTCGCCGGCCATGGAGGCGCGTACGGCCGTCGAGCACACCGACCCGGTGGCCCGGATCGTCGACCACTGCGCACCGCGCAGACTGCTGCTCGTCCTCGACAACTGTGAGCATGTGGTGGGCGCCGCCGCCGAGCTGGCCGATCTGCTGCTGCGGCACTGCCCGGGGCTGACCGTGGTGGCCACGAGCCGGGAGCCGCTGGGCGTTCCCGGCGAGGTCGTACGGCCGCTGGAGCCGCTGCCGCCGGCGCCCGCGCATCAGCTCTTCGCCGAGCGTGCGGTGGCGGTGCGGCCGGATTTCCGGGCCGCGGAGGACCCGGCGGCGGTGGACGAGATCTGCCGCCGGCTGGACGGACTGCCGCTCGCCATCGAGCTGGCCGCGGCCCGGCTGCGGCTGCTCTCCCCACGCCAGATAGCCGGCCGGCTCGACGACCGTTTCCGGCTGCTGACCAGCGGCAGCCGGACCGCGCTGCCCCGCCAGCAGACGCTGCGCGCGGTCGTCGACTGGTCCTGGGACCTGCTCGACGAGCCCGAACGCGCGCTGCTGCGCCGGCTGTCGGTGTTCGCCGGCGGCTGCACCCTCGCGGCGGCCGAGGCGGTGTGCGGCGAGGAGGGCGAGGAGGTGCTCGACCGGCTCGGGGCGCTGCTGGACAAGTCGCTGCTGGTCGTCGACCACCGGGGCGCCGAGCCCCGCTACCGGATGCTGGAGACCATCCATGCCTACGCCCGGGAGCGGGCCGCCGGCCACCCCGAGGAGCATGCGCGCACCCTCGCCCGGCACACCCGCCACTTCCTGGGCTTCGTGACGGACGCCGAGCCGCGCATCCGGTCCGCGGAGCAGCTGCCCTGGCTGACGCGTATCGAGGCCGAGCTGGACAACGTACGGGCGGTGCTGCACCGCGCGCTCACCGACCGGGACGCGGACACCGCACATCGGGTCGTCCTGGCCATGGGCTGGTTCTGGTGGCTGCGCAACTACCGCGAGGAGGGCGCGTCCTGGGTGGAGCGGGTCGCGGCCCTCGGCCCCGCCCCCGAAGACCTCGACGACACCGATCCGGAGTTGTGGCCGCAGATGGATCTGCGGCTGCTGCTCTTCTTCCTGCTCCAGGACCAGCAGCTCGACCGCGATTACGACAACCCGGAGAACCGCGCCCTGGTCGCCCGGCTCCTGACGGCCTACCGCCGCCGGCATCCGCGCAGCGCCCGCTTCCCGGGCCTGCTGTGGCCGTTCACCGCGTTCTTCCTCGGCGGCCACGACCGGATCCTGCCGCTGATGGACGACGCCGTCGCCACCACCCGTGAGCTGGGCGGTGCCTGGGAGCTGGGCGTCTCGCTGACGTTCCGTACGCATATCGCGATCGATCTGCCCGGCGGCCTGGAGTCGGCCGAGGCGGACGAGCGGGAGCTGATCGCGCTGGCCCGCAGCGTCGGCGACCGCTGGATGCTCGCCCAGGTCGCGGCCGCCACGGCGGAGCTGCGGCAGATCCGCGGCCGCTACGACGAGGCGCGTACGGCCTACGAGGAGGCGCTCGCGCTGACCTGCGAGCTGGGCGCGTACACCGAGGGGCCGTTCATCCTGTCCCGGCTGGCCGAACTCCACTTCGCCGGCGGTGATGTGGACGGCACGGAGAAGGAGCTGGTGCGGGCGGACGAGCAGGCCGCCGAGTGGGGGGTGCAGGACCCGCGGGCGTTCAACCACTGGCTGCGCGCCCGGATCGCGCTCCGCCGCGGGCTGCCGGAGGAGGCGCACGAGGCATGCGAGGCGGCGCGCGCGGCCGCCGCACTGGGCACCCCGCCGCCCCACTTCACGGTCGTCCTGGACGCCCTGGCGGGCCGGATCGCGACGGAGTCAGGCGATCTCACCGGCGCGCTCGGCCAGTGCCGGCAGGCGCTCAGCTCGGGGCTGACGCTCTACTGCACCCAGCCCGTACTGGCGGCCGTCGCCGAGTGCGCGGTCCCGGCGCTGCGCCGCGCCGGCCGCCCGCGCGATGCGGCCCGGCTGCTGGGCGCCGCGGATGCCTGGCGCGGCGAACTGCCCAGGACCGTCCCCGACGAGGAGGACGCCCGGCGCATGGCGGACGAGCTGCGCGCCGAGCTGGACGGCGCATACGACGGCGGATACGCGGCGCTGCACGCCGAGGGCGCACGACTCGCACCCGCCGAGGTCGTCGCACTGCTGGAGCCGCGCATCGACGCCGTCAACGACAGCTGATCTGCGACTGCGCCCAGTCCCCCAGCGCCAAAACGTCGACGGGCGTCACCGGATCGACCACCAGCCGCAGCGTCCTACGGCCCGCCAACGGGACATGCACCGGCACCGCCGGCTCCCCGCCGTGCACCACCGCCGACCGCCACAGCCGCACCCCGTCCGCATAGACGGAGAAGCGCAGCGCCCCCAGCCCGAGGCCGAGATCGTCGACGCCCACGACGGCGTCATACGCGGTGCACTGACGATGGAGATCGATGATCACCGAGGACGGCGCATGGACGCTCACCCCGTGCGCATACGTCGTGCCGTCGATCCTGGGTGACTGCCGCTGCCACATCCAGCCGCTCCCGATCGTCCGCACCTCCGGCTTCGTGCCGTCCCCCATGAAGTCGAGGTCGAGCGCATTGAGCCGGTACGGGGTCGGCGCGGGCAGCGGCGGCTTCGGGCTGGGCTTCGGCGGCGTGGGCTCGGGGGTCGGTGTCGAGGTCGGCGTCGGCCGGGGCGTCGGCTCCGTCGGTCTCGGAGGTTTCGGCGTCGGTGTGGGTGTCGGTGTCGGCGTCGCTTTCGGCGTCGGCGTGGGGCTCGGCTCGCGCGTCGGTGTCGTAGCCGGCGACGGGGCCGGCGCGGCACCGACCGCCGGCGGAAGCGGTTTCTGCGGCGGCCGGGGCGATGGCGTGTGCGGCGCGGCCGGGGCCGGCCGAGGGTGCCCGGCCTGCGGTTCCGGTGCCGGCTTCGGGCTGCCGGTGAGCGCCAGCACGAGCGCAGCGCCCGCCACCACCGTCGCCCCGACCCCGACCCCGATACCGACCTTCACCGCCGTGCCGAGGCCCTTACCGACGGCGGCGCCGACACCGTTCGCCGCACCGGAGCCGCCACCCGCGGCCGCACCGGAGCCGCTGCCCGCGGCTGCACCGGCCCCGGCCGCCGCACCCGCGC
>NZ_QUAC01000098.1 GCF_003389455.1 Streptomyces inhibens
GTGCGTACACCGGGCGGGCCCTCCTCGTGCTACTGCGTGCTTCAGACCGTACGGAACGCCAGCACCACGTTGTGGCCGCCGAACCCGAACGAGTCGTTCAGGGCCGCGATCCGGCCCTCGGCGGGCAGCTTGCGGGCCTCGCCATGGACGATGTCCGCCTCGGCCTCCGGGTCGAGCTCGTCGATGTTGATCGTCGGCGGAGCCAACCGGTGGTACAGCGCCAGGATCGAGGCGACCGTCTCGATACCGCCCGCGCCGCCCAGGAGGTGACCGGTCATCGACTTCGTGGCGGAGACCGCCATGTGGTCGGTGTCGTCACCGAAGACCTTGCGCAGCGCCTTCAGTTCGGCCAGGTCGCCCTGGGGCGTGGAGGTGGCGTGCGCATTGACGTGCACGATCTCGGCCGGGTCGAGGTCGGTTGCGTCGAGGAGGTTCTGCAGCGCCTGTGCGATGCCGTTGCCGGACGGCTCGGGCTGCACGATGTCGTGGCTGTCGGCGGAGATGCCCTGGCCGACGGCCTCGGCGTAGACCTTGGCGCCACGCTTGGCGGCGTGCTCGGCCGACTCCAGGACGATGACGCCGGCGCCCTCACCCATGACGAAGCCGTTGCGGGCGGTGTCGAAGGGACGGGAGGCACCCTGCGGGTCGTCGTTGGACTTCGACATCGCCATCATGTTGCCGAACGCGGCGATCGGCAGCGGGTGGATGGCCGCCTCCGTACCGCCCGCGACGACGATGTCGGCACGACCCGTACGGATCATCTCGATGGCGTAGCCGATCGCCTCGGAGCCGGACGCACAGGCGCTGACCGGGGTGTGCACACCCGCGCGGGCGTTCACGTCCAGGCCGACGTTGGCGGACGGGCCGTTGGGCATCAGCATCGGCACGGTGTGCGGGGAGACGCGGCGGACGCCCTTCTCCTTGAGCACGTCGTACTGGCCGAGCAGGGTGGTCACGCCGCCGATACCGGAGGCGATGACGGTGCCGAGCCGGTCGGGGTCGACCGAGGTGTCCTCACCGGCCTTCGCGGTGAAACCGGCGTCCGCCCAGGCCTCGCGGGCGGCGATCAGCGCGAACTGCGCCGAGCGGTCCAGCTTGCGGGCCTGCGCCCGGGGGAGGACCTCCGACGGGTCCACGGCCGCCTGAGCGGCGATCTTCACGGGCAGGTCGGCGGCCCAGTCCTGGTCGAGGGTGCTGACACCGGAGCGTCCGGCAAGCAGGGCCTCCCAGGTCGAAGCGCTGTCGCCACCCAGCGGTGTGGTTGCGCCGATACCGGTGACGACCACGGTGCGATTGGTCGCGTTCACGGGAATTCTTACTCCACGGGTAGAGGGGTCTGAATCGACGGCGCCACCGCGGGGTGGCGACATGCGCGAGAGCTGGATCAGCTCTGGTGCTTCAGGATGTAGTCGGTCGCGTCGCCGACCGTCTTGAGGTTCTTGACGTCGTCGTCCGGGATCTTCACGTCGAAGCGCTCTTCGGCGGCGACGACGACCTCGACCATGGACAGCGAGTCGACGTCCAGGTCGTCGGTGAAGGACTTGTCCACCTTGACGTCCTCGGTGGGGATCCCGGCGATCTCGTTCACGATCTCGGCGAGACCGGAGACGATCTCTTCCTGAGTGGCGGCCATGATGGCGCTCCTTCGGTCATTTTAAGGGGAAACTGCGTTACTTGCGGTGAAGATCCGTGCGGCGGCCGACACGTACGAGACGTACGGTGCTGCGTAGATCTTGCCTAGGGGAGGGTAACGACCGTCGCGGCGTAGACGAGACCCGCCCCGAAGCCGATGACCAGCGCGGTGTCGCCGCTCTTGGCCTGCCCGGTCGCCAACAGCCGCTCCATGGCGAGCGGAATGGAGGCTGCCGAGGTGTTGCCGGTGGTCTCCACATCGCGGGCGACCGTTACGCTCTCCGGCAGCTTCAGAGTCTTCACCATCGAGTCGATGATCCGCATGTTGGCCTGGTGCGGAATGAAGACGTCCAGGTCGTCCGGGCTGACTCCGGCCGCGTCCAGCGCCTGCTGGGCGACCTTCGCCATCTCGAACACCGCCCAGCGGAAGACCGCTTGGCCCTCCTGCGTGATGGCGGGGTACCGGATGTCCTCCAGAGCCGTGCGGCTTTCCGGGCCGTCGCCTCCGGGGGTCGGGGTGGTGCGGTAGACGTCCCAGCCCAGGGTCTGCTTGATGGTGTCGGACTTGTCGCCCTCCGAGCCCCACACGGTCGGGCCGATCGCCGGCTCCTTGGCGGGTCCGATGATCACCGCGCCCGCGCCGTCACCGAACAGGAAGGCCGTCGCGCGGTCCTCCAGGTCGGTCAGGTCCGAGAGCCGCTCGACGCCGATGACCAGGACGTACTCCGCCGAGCCCTCGACCACCAGGCCTTTGGCCAGGGTCAGACCGTAGCCGAAGCCCGCACAGCCCGCCGAGATGTCGAACGCGGCCGGCTTGCCGGCGCCGATACGGTGCGCGATCTCGGTCGCGATGGCCGGCGTCTGCTTGAAGTGCGAGACGGTGGAGACGACCACGGCGCCGATCTGCTCGGGCGTGATGCCGGCGTCGGCGATCGCCTTGCCGGCCGCCTCGACCGACATGGTCGCGACGGTCTCCTCGGGGCCGGCCCAGTGGCGTGTCGCGATGCCGGACCGCGAGCGGATCCACTCGTCGGACGACTCGATGTGCTTGAGGATCTCCTCGTTGGGCACGACACGGGTCGGGCGGTAGCCGCCGACGCCCATGATCCGTGCGAACGGGGCGCCCTTCGAGGGCTTGATCTTCGAGGTCATGCGCTTCGGACTCCTATTCGGCCGGTGCAGAGTGCTCGGCGATCAGCGTGCGGGCCGCGTCGAGGTCGTCGGGCGTCTTGAGGGCGAGGGTCTGCACACCGGGCAGCGCGCGCTTGGCCAGTCCGGTGAGCGTGCCACCGGGGGCCGCTTCGATGAGCGCGGTGACACCGAGCGCCTTGAAGGTCTCCATGCACAGGTCCCAGCGCACGGGGTTGGCCACCTGGCCGACCAGCCGCTGCACCAGTTCCTGACCGGAGGAGACCAGCTGCCCGTCCTTGTTGGAGACGTAACGGGTGTGCGGATCGGCGACCGACAGCTGGGCGGTCGCTGATTCCAGGGCCGAGACGGCGGGTGCCATGTGGTGAGTATGGAACGCGCCGGCCACCTTCAGCGGTACGACCCGACGAGTGCCTTCCGGCTTGTTCTCGACCAGTGCGGCGATCTGCTCGGCGGTGCCCGCGGCGACGATCTGGCCGGCGCCGTTCACATTCGCCGGCGTCAGGCCCAGCTGCTCCAGATGCGGCAGGACGACGGCCTCGTCGCCGCCCAGCAGCGCGGCCATACCGGTCTCGGTCACGGCGGCGGCCTCGGCCATCGCCTGGCCGCGCCGGCGCACCAGCTCCATCGCGGCCTCGTCGGAGATCGTGCCGGCCAGGGCGGCCGCGGCCAGCTCACCGACGCTGTGGCCGGCCGCCGCGCCGACCTGCGCGGCGAAGTCGTCGGCCGTCGCGAACAGCTGCCGTGCGGAGATCAGTGCGGATGCCACCAGCAGCGGCTGCGCCACCGCGGTGTCGCGGATCTCCTCCTCGTCCGCCTTCGTGCCGTAGTGGACCAGGTCCAGGTCGATGGCGGCCGACCACGCACGGAGCCGGTCTTCGACACCAGGGAGGTCGAGCCAGGGGGTCAGGAAGCCGGGCGTCTGAGCGCCTTGGCCGGGAGCGACGAGTACGAGCACCCTCACACTCTCTCTTGTGGGTGGTTCCGCCCGCCCGTGGGGACAAGGACGAAGAACCATCGGGGGAATTGTTGGTGTTCGACAAAAGTCTAGAGTTGCGCCTCGCCGTCAGCCAGACGCCCCAGGATCAGCGCGATACGGAGGGTGAACGCCGAGCGCACATCGGAGGGTGACCAGCCGGTGACGTCCGTCACACGTCGCAGCCGATAGCGCACGGTGTTGGGGTGCACGAAGAGCATCCGGGCGGCGCCCTCCAGACTGCTGGCCTGCTCCAGATAGACGCTCAGGGTCTCCAGCAGCGCCGACCCCGCTTCCTCCAGCGGTCTGTAGATCTCCTCCACCAACTGCTCCCGCGCGACCGGGTCCGAGGCCATCGCCCGCTCCGGCAGCAGATCGTCCGCGAGCACCGGACGCGGGGCGTCCGGCCAGGCGGCACAGGCCCGCAGACCGGCGGCCGCGGCCTGCGCGGAGCGGGTCGCGGCCAGCAGATCGGAGACGACCGGGCCGGCCACCACGGGACCGGCGGCGTACGGGCCGATCAGCGCCTTCGCGGCCTTCAGCGGATTGTCCGAGCCGCCCGCGATCACCACCAGGCGGGAGCCCAGCACACCGGTCAGCACCTGCAGCTTGGCGTGCCGGGCGGCCCGCCGGATCGCCTCCACGGTCAGCTCGCTGTCCCCGTCCGGGGCGGTGCCGAGCACCACACACACATGTTCGGGGGAGTTCCAGCCCAGCGCCGCCGCACGCGAGACCGCGCCCTCGTCCGCCTCACCCGAGAGCACCGCGTTGACCACCAGCGACTCCAGCCGGGCGTCCCACGCGCCGCGGGCCTCGGCGGCCTGGGCGTAGACCTGGGCGGTGGCGAAGGCGATCTCCCGGGCGTAGACCAGCAGCGCCTCGCGCAGCACGGACTCGTCGCCCGGGGCCGCGACCTCATCGATCGCCGCCTCCATGACCTCGATGGTCGTACGGACCATCTCCACGGTCTGCCGCAGCGTGATCGCCCGGGTCAGCTCGCGCGGCGCCGTGCCGAAGACATCGGTACTGATCGCCTGTGGGGTTTCCGGATGCCGGAACCATTCGGTGAAGGCGGCGATACCGGCCTGCGCCACCAGGCCGATCCAGGAGCGGTTCTCCGGGGGCATCGCGCGGTACCACGGCAGCGTGGCGTCCATGCGGGCGATGGCCGCGGCCGCCAGCTTGCCGGACGAATTCTCCAGGCGCCGGAGGGTGGCGGAGTGCGGGTGCGCGTCGCGCGATGCGGGTTCAGACACGGGACAAGCCTGCACTATCGGGGCGGGGAGGTGAGGGGGCGGGGCTACGGTGGGCCCATGATTGAGGTGCGTAGAGGCGATGAACGCTATCGGGGCGGCGATCCGGAAGCCGGGATTGAGTCACTGCACGCGTTCTCCTTCGGGCCCCATTTCGACCCGGACAACCTGCGCTTCGGCGCGCTGATCGCCTGTAACGAGGAGCGGCTGGCGGCCGACGCCGGCTTCGACGAGCATCCGCACCGCGACACCGAGATCGTGACCTGGGTCGTCGAGGGCGAGCTCACCCACCGCGACTCGGCCGGGCACGAGACCACCGTACGCCCCGGCGATCTGCAGCGGCTCAGCTCGGCGGACGGCGTCCGGCATGTGGAGCGCAACGACGCCACGGAGCCGCTGCGCTTCGTCCAGATGTGGCTGTCGCCTGTCGCCCGCGGCGACAGTGGCTCATGTCACTTCGGCGGTGAGCCGTCGTACGAGGTGGTGCGCGGCATCGCCGACGGCACCCCGTACGCCGTCCCGCGGGCCGGCGCCCTGCTGCATCTGCGCCGCCTCGCCGACGGCGAGCGCACCGCGATCCCGGACGCCGCACGGGCCTATGTGCATGTGGTGCGGGGCGCGGTACGGATCGGTGAGGAGCGCCTGGAGGCGGGCGACGCGGCGCGGATCACCGACGGGTCCGGGCTGGAGCTGAAGGGGCTGGCGGCGGCGGAGTGCCTGGTGTGGGAGATGGCGGCGGAGCCGGGGTAGGTGTGACGGGCGGCGGGCCCGCTTCCGCCGGCCCGCGCGCCTGGCTCAGCGCCGTACGGGCAGGTCAGGCCGTCCCCGCCAGCTCGGCCAGCACCGCGTCCGTCAGCTTCGGCCAGGCCTCGATGGCCCACGGCCCGAAGGCCCGGTCGGTCAGCGCGATGCATGCGGCGCTCGCGTCCGGATCCACCCACAGGAAGGTTCCGGACTGCCCGAAGTGCCCGAAGGTACGGGGCGAGGACGCGCCGCCCGTCCAGTGGGGCGACTTGCCGTCGCGGATCTCGAAGCCCAGGCCCCAGTCGTTGGGCTTTTGGTGGCCGTAGCCCGGCAGCACACCCGTCAGACCGGGGAAGACCACCCGGGTCGCCTCCGCCAGCGTCTGCGGCGCCAGCAGTCGCGGCGCCTGCAGCTCGGCCGCGAAGCGGATCAGGTCGGCGACCGTGGAGACGCCGTCCTTGGCGGGTGAGCCGGGAAGGTCCGTCGCGGTCATGCCGAGCGGTGCCAGCACCGCCTCGTGCAGATACTGCGGGAAGGGGATGTCGGTCGCCTTGGATATGTGGTCGCCCAGCGCCTCGAAGCCCGCGTTGGAGTAGATCCTGCGGGTGCCCGGCGCGGCCATCGCGCGCTGCTCGTCGAAGGCCAGCCCCGAGGTGTGGGCGAGGAGATGACGGACCGTGGACCCCTCGGGCCCGGCCGGCTCGTCCAGCTCTACGGCGCCCTCCTCGATGGCCAGCAGCGCGGCGTACGCGGCCAGCGGCTTGGTGACGGACGCCAGCGGGAAGCGGTGCCCCAGGGGGCCGTACGATCCGGCCACCGACCCATCGGCTCGTACGACGGCGGCCGCAGCGGTGGGCACCGGCCAGTTCTCGATCATCCGCAGGCTCTGCATGCCCACGAGCCTAACGCCCCAAATTCCGGTCAAGTCTGCGCGTGATCCGCGCTTGCTTGGAGTGCGCTCCAACTCTCTAGCGTTGAGGCAGTCGAGAGACATCCGGCCAAAAAGCCGGGCGACATCCGGCGAAACAGGGGAGACGGGGCATGACGGTGACGCAGAGCGAACCGGTGACGAGCGGCGGGGCCGCGACCGGGGGGCTGCCGACGAAGGTGCGTGACTGCGGAACCGCGCCTCCGCACCCGCGCCCGGCCGGCAGGGACAAGTACACGATCAGCGAGGTGGCGGAACACACCGGCCTCAGCGCACACACCCTGCGCTGGTACGAGCGGATAGGCCTGATGCCGCATGTGGACCGTACGCACACCGGGCAGCGGCGCTTCACCAACCGTGATCTGGACTGGCTGAGCCTGGTCACCAAGCTGCGGCTGACCGGTATGCCGGTCGCGGACATGGTCCGCTACGCCGAGCTGGTGCGGGAGGGCGAGAGCACCTTCGCCGAGCGTGAGCAGCTGCTGACCGCGCACCGCGAGGACGTACGGCAGCGCATAGCGGAGCTGCGGAGCACGCTGGACGTACTCGACTACAAGATCGACATCTATGCCGACGCCCGACGGGCGTCCGAGAGGTTCTGAGGTTCTCCATGGGTAGCAAGAAGATCGAGACGGTCGAGCTGGGCACCGGCGGCCCGCGGGTCGGGGTGCAGGGCCTCGGCTGCATGGGCATGAGCTTCGCCTACGGTCCGACGGACGCCGACGAGGCGCGGGCCACGCTGGAGCGGGCTCTGGAGCTGGGCGTGACGCTCTACGACACCGCCGACATGTACGGCATGGGGGAGAACGAGAAGTTCATCGCCCCGTTCATCCAGGCGCACCGCGACGAGGTCGTGCTCGCCACCAAGTTCGCGATATCCCCCGACCCGGACGACCCGACCAAGCGCACCATCCGCAACGACCGGCCCTACATCCGCCAGGCCGTCGAGGGCAGCCTGCGGCGCCTGGGCGTGGACGAGATCGACCTCTACTACATGCACCGCCGGAATCCGGACGTGCCCCTTGAGGAGTCGGTCGGTGCGATGGCCGAGCTGGTGGCCGAGGGCAAGGTCAAGCACCTGGGGCTGAGCGAGGTGACCGGTCCCGAACTGCGCGCCGCGCAGGCCATCCACCCGATCGCGGCGGTGCAGTCCGAGTGGTCGCTGTTCAGCCGGGACGTCGAGGCCGGTGTGGTGCCGGCCGCGGTCGAGCTCGGCGTCGGCTTCGTGCCGTATTCGCCGCTCGGCCGGGGCTTCCTCACCGGTGCGTTCGTCAGCGCCGACAAGGAGCTGGGCGCAGATGACTTCCGCCGGATGCAGCCCCGCTTCACGGGTGACAACGCGACCGCCAACGCCGCGCTGCTGGAGCCGATCCGCAAGATCGCCGAGGCGCACGGTGCGACGCTCGGCCAGATCGCGCTGGCCTGGGTGCAGCAGCAGGCCGCGGCGCACGGCCTGGCCGTCGTGCCGATCCCCGGCACCCGCAAGCGCACCCGGGTCGAGGAGAACACCGGCGCGACCCGGATCGAGCTGACCGAGGAGGACCTGGCGCTGCTGGAGCCGATCGCCGGGCAGGTCGCGGGGGCGCGGTACGCGGACATGTCGTCCACGTCGGCGGGGCGGGAGTAGGACCCGTAGTCTCGCCGGTCGCCGGTCGCCGGTCGCCGGTCGCCGGTCGTCGTAGTCGCCGTTCGCCGTCGTGGTGGAGCATCCTCCGCCGCGACGGCGCGTGGCCACGGCCCCGGCTCCCGACCCGGCCCAACGCCCGTGCCCCGGTGGGGACTTACGCCAGCCCCAGCGCGAAGACCGCGAACCCGGCGGCGAGGAGTGCCGCGACCGCCCGGCGGGCCCGGGTGACACCGGTCCACGGGGCCTCGAAGCGGCGCGTCGTACGGCCGATGAGGAGCAGCGCGGCGGCGAAGACCGGCAGCCAGGCGAGCCGGGCGAGAAGCCAGCCGAGGGTGTCGGGCGCGACGGTCAGACCGGGCACCGGGCCCAGGAAGGACGCGGGCACGGCCGCCGAGAGCATCGCCGTCTGGTGCCAGCACAGGATCGTCATCGCGGAGAGATTGATGATGACGACCGGCGCCCACAGCGCGGGCCGGCGCAGGAGCCGGGCGAGCCGGTCACGGAGCAGGATCGCGGCACCGGACTGGGCCGCGGCCAGGGCCAGGACCAGCAGCGACGGCGGGTGGGAGTTCGTCCGGTCCTGACCGGGGACGCCGACCATGCTCGCCGGATAGTGGAAGAACAGCAGCAGCGCGGCGAACAGCGCGGCACCGCCGAGGAGCAGCGACCAGGCGGCGCGCCGGCCGAGTCGCCGCTCGCCCCAGGAGACCCCGAGCTGATAGGCGAACATCCAGCCGGGCAGGAGGTTGAGCAGGCTCAGCCAGGACGGCATGGCGTCGGCGAACGGCCCGTAGCGCAGAAAGTCCACCACGGCCACCGCCGCGAGCAGCGGCGCCGCGGCCCAGGCGCCCATCCGCCGCGCCGCGCGGACGCAGTACGGCGTCAGCGCGGTGATCACCGCGTACACGCCGACGAACCACAGCGGCTGGATCACCAGCGTCGCCCCGGTCCGCAGCGTCGCCTCCGGCACCCCCAGGCCGTACAGAAGGGGGAGAAGTACCGCCCACACGGCCGTCACACCGAGCACCGGGCGGCCCAGCCGGACGAGCCGGCCGCGCAGCCAGTCGCCCGTCGACCCGCCCCGCTCGGCGGCGCGCCGGAAGGACAGCACCGACGCATGGCCGCCGACCAGGAAGAAGATGCCGAGCATCTGTAGCACCCAACTGGCGGGCGAGAGAAAGCCGATGGCGGACAGCGGGCTGGCGTTGTGCAGCGCGCCGTCGGCGTCGAGGGTGAAGCCGCCGAGNGTTGTGCAGCGCGCCGTCGGCGTCGAGGGTGAAGCCGCCGAGCAGCCAGTGGCCGGTGGGTACGGCGAGCAGCGCCAGGGCGCGCAGCCCGTCGATGGCGCGGTCGCGGTCGGCGGGCGTGCGGTCCTCGATGGAGCGGACCGTCCTGTGGGCGCTCGCGCGGACCGTGCGTCCGAGGGGCGCGAGGAATGCAGTGGCCATGAGGCGTCCTTGAGTCCTGGGGGCCTGGTGTCCTGGAGGTGAGGCGTGACGTGGAGACCGGTGGGTCAGCGCACCTGGCCGTACCGGCCCAGCACGATGGCCGCGAAGTTGTGGAGGGAGTCCGTGCCGGGGGCGAGGTAGCCGGTGTGGCCCTCGGCCCGCTCGGCGGAGACACGGCGGGCGCCGAATGCCTGGTCGGTGGGGTCCGCGCCGTGGCCCAGGCCCAGCAGTTCGACGTTCGGGATGTCGCCGATCCAGTCGGACGCGTCCCGCGCCGCCCAGACCCGGGCCGAGGTGTGCAGCTCGGCCACGTTGTCCCGGCGCATACCGGGGGAGCCGAAGACGACCAGGTCGGCGATGCCGCCATGGCCCAGCCGCGGTACGGCCAGCCCGCAGACCACCGAGCCATAGCTGTGGCACAGCACGGCCGGTGCGGGGGTGCCGGTGGCCGTGAGGCCGGACAGGAAGCGGGCCAGCCGCGGCGCGCCGGCGTCGGCGAGCCGGCCGGTCGCGGCGTCCGGACCGATGCCGACCGGGGTGGTGTACCCGACCCAGGCGATCACCGCGGTACGGGTCCCGGGCGCGTCGGCGGCCATCTGCGTCCGCAGCGACCTGGCCATGCCGGTCGGAGTGCCGTACGGGTCCTTCGCGCGGTCGAAGGAGGCCAGGTCGATGTCCGAGCCGGGCACGATCACGGCGGTGTGTTCGGCGGTGGCCAAGTCGCCGTGGACCTCGGCCACTTGACCCCGGCCGCGCGGGTCGAAGGCGAGGATCCGGCGGCCGGGCGCGAGCAGCGCGGCGCACCGGTCGGCCGCCTTCCTGGCCCGCTGGTGGTCCTGGAGGGTGCCGGCCGGGTCGGTGGCGCGGGCCAGCTGGCGGTCCCGTTCCGCCTTGAGGGCAAGCGAGTTGGCCTCGTACCGCAGGGTGAGGGGCGCGCCGTCGAGATTGCCGACGGTGAGCGGATGCCGGGCGGCGAGCGTCTGCCGCTGGGTGTCGGTCAGCGAGGCGAAGAAGCGGGCGACGTCGGCGGGGGGTGCGGTCGCCGGGTCCGGCAGCCGGACGCCCAGCGAGTGGTCGGCGCGCCAGGCGGCGGCGCCGGGCGCGGGGCCGGTGACGGCGGTCTGTGCCGAACCGGCCGCCCAGCCGCCGGTTCCGGCGGCCACGGTCAGCGCGAGCGCGGCGCTGATGAGCGTGCGCTTGCCGCGTCGGGCGGCGGTTCGCAGCAGGGACATGGCGGTGTCTCCCTCTTCCGTTGGTGTGGCGGAGGGAAACGTAGGAAGAGGGTGTATGACGCGACGTCACACCGCGGAGCCAACTCCCGGGTGATACCGGGGTAGGGGGTGCCGGCCGCCCCTCGTCCTCAGGAAGGAGGAGCGGCCATCGGCTCCCCTGGGAAGGGGTGCCGGCCCTACCGCTCCCCGGGGGCCACCAGCCCCGACTCGTACGCGTAGATCACGGCCTGGGCGCGGTCCCGCAGCTCCAACTTGGCCAGCACCCGGCCGATATGGGTCTTCACGGTCTGCTCGGCGAGGATCAGCGCATCGGCGATCTCCTGGTTCGACAGACCGCGGGCGATCAGCTCCAGGACCTCGGTCTCGCGCGGGGTGAGGCCGTTCAGCCGCAGCGCGGCCCGGTCCTTGCGGGGGGCCGGCCGCCGGCGGGCGAAATCGGCGATCAGCCGCCGGGTCACGGACGGCGCGAGCAGCGCCTCACCGGCCGCCACCACACGGACCGCGGAGATGAGATCGGCCGGCGGCGCGTCCTTGAGCAAGAACCCGGACGCGCCCGCGCGCAGCGCCTCGTAGACATAGTCGTCGACGTCGAAGGTGGTCAGCATGAGCACCTTCGGGCGATGGGTGACGCCGATGGGCGGATCGAGCAGCCGGCGGGCCGCCTCCAGGCCGTCCATCTCCGGCATCCGCACATCCATCAGCACCACATCGGGGTGTGTGCGACGGCTCAGCTCCACACCCTGCACCCCGTCCGGCGCATCGCCCACCACATCGATGTCGCTCTGTGCGGCGAGCAGTGCGGCGAACCCCGCCCGCACCATGGCCTGGTCGTCGACGATGATCACGCGCGTGGTCATACGGAGTCGGAATCCTTTGCTGAGAGGGGAGACGCTGAGGAGGGCGGTGGCGACAGGGGGAGCAGGGCTGCGACCCGGAAGCCGCCGTTGGGCAGCGGCCCGGTGTCGAGCGAGCCGTCCACCAGACGCACCCGCTCGCGCATCCCGACCAGGCCGTGGCCGGTGCCGGTGGTCTCCAGCGGCGTGGACGGCGCGGGCGGCGCGGAGTTGACGATCAGGACCGTCAGCCGCAACCCGTTCATCGCCGTTATCAGCGACACGCGGGTCCGCGCGCCCGGGGCGTGCCGCACCACATTGGCCAGCGCCTCCTGAACGATGCGGTACGCCGAGAGATCCACCGCCGGTTCGAGCGCCACCGGATTTTCGGGCAGCGTCAACTCGACCGGCACACCGGCCCGTACGGTCCCCTCGACCAGCTTCGGCAGCATGGCGATCCCGGGCTGCGGGGCCTTCTCCGGTCCGCCGTACCGCTCCGTCTCCTCGCTGCGCAGCACCCCGAGCAGCCGGCGCATCTCCGCCAGGGACTCGCGCGCGGTCGCGGCGATCGACCCGAACTCCTCCTTGGCCTCCTTGGGGATCCCGCTGATGCGGTAGGGGGCGCTGTCGGCCTGGACCGTGATCACCGACATGTGGTGGGCGACGACATCGTGCAGCTCGCGGGCGATACGGGTGCGCTCCTCCAGCAGCGTACGGCGGGCCCGCTCGGCCTCGCTGATGGTCTCCTGCTCGATCAACTTCCGCTGGGCGTCGCCCCGTTCGCGCAGTGTGGCGCCCATCATCAGCATCACACCGGAGAGCACGAACAGCAGCACCCAGGTGCTCTGGCTGCCCTCGGGGGTGATCGCCTCGGAGAGGATGCCCGCCACACCGGTCGTCAGCCAGACGGCGATCAGCGTGCGGCGGCGCTCGCGCAGGGACAGCGCCAGCATCAGCGCGAGATAGCCGACGATCACCGTGGGCGGCCAGGGCCAGGCGCGGCCCACGACGCCGTCGACGCCGGTGAGCGCCAGGGCGCAGACGACATCGGCCGCGAAGATCACCCACCAGGCCTGCAACGGCCGGG
The DNA here is from genome assembly GCF_003389455.1 of Streptomyces inhibens. Classification (GTDB taxonomy): domain Bacteria; phylum Actinomycetota; class Actinomycetes; order Streptomycetales; family Streptomycetaceae; genus Streptomyces; species Streptomyces inhibens. The sequence continues at coordinate 12,910 of NZ_QUAC01000098.1, forward strand.
TCACCGCGAGCAGCAGCGGCACGGTCTGCGCGGTGGCGAGCGCACCCGTCAGTCCGCCGTTCATGCCGTAGTCGTTGTTGAGGACGTTGATGGTCGTCGGCAGCAGGGACACCGCGAAGGCGAACGCGACGAGGTACGGCAGGCGGCGCAGCCAGGCATTCTGGACGCTGCCGAACAACGGGGTGCCGGGTTCGGTCGGGGTGCCGAGCTCGACGGCGAGGACGCGCAGCGCCTGCCGCGCGGCGCGTAGCACCCTGTTGCGGGTCGGCTCGGGCCCGGGGCCGCGGCCGGGCTCCTGTGCTGGGGTCAGTGATCGTCCGGTCATCGCGGACTCAATGTAAGCAAAGCGTGGCCACCGGGGCGTCATACCAGGGTCCGGGCTTTCGCCCCGTACCACGGTATGAGTCCCCGGGCCGGTCATCGGCCCCGCACCGGCGCCTCAGAGCTCCGCCAGCAGCTCGGCCTTCTTCGCGCTGAACTCGTCGTCCGTCAGCAGCCCCGCATCGTGCAGCTCGCCCAGGTGCCGTATCCGGTCCGCGATGTCCGCCGGATCCCGGCGCGCGTCCCCGGTCCGCCGGCGCACCGGCTCACCGTCCGGTGTCTCCTCCGCCTCCGCGGCGCGTACGGCCTGCAGCACCGCGGCCGCGAACGGCAGCGACTCATGGACCGGGCCGTACCCCAGCCCGAAGACCACGGCGGCCGGGTCCTGGTCCGCCTCGCCCGCCCCCGGCGCGCGCGCCCCGCGCTCCAGCAGCCGCAGATAGCCGTTGAAGACCTCCGGCGAGCGCCATTCGACCCCGGCCAGGTCGCCGACCGTGAAGGTCTGGTCGCCGCACTTCCACTTCGCCGACGACGCGCCCGTCCAGAACCAGCGGAAGGCGACCGAACGGCCGTCGAAGGACGCCTTGCCGTCATACGCCTTGAAGTGCAGCGGGGGCTCCGGCGCGGCCACCAGATGGCGGTCGGCGGGCTCCTTGGCAGCGGGTCCCAGCGCCGTGCGCAGCTCGTCGGCGTAGAACTCGGCGAGCGTCTCGCGCTCGGCCGGCAGCACCAGCCGATAGGGGTCGGAATCCTCCTTGAGCTGCCCGTTCGCCGCCTCCATCAACGGATCGGCGCCGTGCCGGGGCACGGCATGCAGCACCACCGTGCCGCGTCTTCCCTCGGTCACCTCGACCGAGCTCAACGCCTCGTACGGGATGCGTCGCTCGCCGAGCGCCTGGAACAGCTTCGGCCTGCGGATCCCCCGTTCGAAGCGGATGAGTACGGAGTCGGTGTCGAACTCCCAGACGGCATGAAAACCGGCCAGCACATCACCCATGGGACTCATCGTATGCGGGCGGTTGCCCGCCCGTCCCCCTTCCGGACACCTTGAGGTGCCTGCCGAAGCTACGCGCGTCACGAGGCTCCGGGCCACCCGCTCCGTCCCTTGCCCCGTGGACGCCCTCGCCACCGGGCGCGGTTCCCGCGGGCATGGCCCGTCCCCGGGCGCCGGGCCATGCCTGCGGCCGCCGGTCGTACGGCCCGGTGGCCCTCAGGCCAGGTCGGTGCTGCAGTGCGGGTCGTCGGACGCGCAGTCCACCGCGCCGGTCGCACCCACCCCGACCAGCGCGAAGTTGCGCAGGCTGCCGGTGCCGGGCGCGAAGTAGCCCGCGTGCCCGACGGCGCCGTCGGCCGACAGGATCCGGGAGCCGAAGGACGGATCGACCGGGTCGGCGCCATGGCCGAGCCCGCCCACCTCCAGATACGGCACGTCCTGGATCCAGTCGTCGGAGTCCCGCATGGCCCAGACCCGGGCGTGGGTGCCCAGCCCGGACAGGCTGCCGGCCCGCATGCCGGGGCTGCCCGCCACCGCGATGTCCTCGACGTTGGACGGCAGGTCACGGGCCGCGACGCCGCAGACCACGGACCCGTAGCTGTGGCAGAACAGCGAGACGGTGTCGGAGGACGGCAGCGACTGCACCAGGGCGCGCAGCCGGACCGCGCCGGCCTTGGCCATCTGCCCGGTGGCGGCTCCGACGCCCAGTCCGGACGGGGAGGTGTAGTCGGCCCAGGCGATCACGGCCGTACGGGTCCCGGGGCGGGCCTCCCGCTCGGCGCTGTAGAGGGAGCGCGCCATGCCGACGGGGGCGGTGGTCGCCCGCGCGGTGCGCTCGAAGGTCGACAGATTGGTGTCCACGCCGGGCACCACCACGGAGACCCGGTCCGCCGCGGGAAGGTTGCCGAAGACCTCGGCGGCCCGGCCGCCGCCGGCCGGATCGAAGGCCAGGATCTGCCGGCCCGGGCTCATCAACGACTCAAGGCGGTGCATCAGCCGGCCCGCCTCCTGGCGGCCGACGGGGGTGAGCCGGCGGTCGCCCATCCGCTTCTTCTCCACCGCGCGGGCGTCGTCGATCGCCAACCGGTTGGCGCGATAGCGCAGTTGGACGGGGGCGCCGCCCATATTGCCGACGGCCAGCGGATAGTCGGCGGCGAGCTGCCGCTTCTCGGCACGGGTGAGCGTGGCGAAGAAGGCCCGCAGCGCGGCCGGCGGCCCGTCGGGGTCGGGCAGCGGGCGCCCGAGGAAGGTGGCGTGCTTCCAGGCGGCCTTGGCGGTGACCAGCGGGTTGGCGTCCTCCTTGGTACCTCTGACGGCCGTCCAGCCGGTCATGGCAAGCATCACGAACACCACCACCAGGGCGAGTGCGGCGCGCCAGGCGGTGGACTGCAGGAAACCGGAGGAGGGGCCGAGGCCCGGGAATGAATTCACCGCGAGCCACCCTAGGAGACGTGACAGGGTGCCTGCTCCGGCCGTGAGTGATCTCACGTTTCACGGTGGGTATTTCGACCAAAACGGACACGAGTCGTCGATATCCGGCGCTCAGTCGTGCAGACGCAATCTCATCGGGCGCAGGAATGATCGCGCAGTGGTGGGCGCCCGCTACAGGGGGTTGCGGTGATCACTGGCTTACGGGGCCGTGGAGGGCGCCCGCCGCAAGGGGGTTGAGATCGCCGCTCCGCACCGGCCTACGGGTGCGAGCGCCAGTCGTCGGCGATCGCCGGCCCGATGTGGTCCAGATAGGACTCGGTCAGCTCGCGGATGGACGCCACGCTGCAGTCCTGCCCCTCGCCCCACACCTTGCCCGCCACCCGCATCACCCCGCTGAACGCGGCAACGAGCACCCGCGGCCGCGGGTCGGTGTCCACGTCCAGCCCCTCGCGCCGGGCGATCAACCGCGCTATCTGCTCCTCCAGCTCGGAGGAGCGCCGCAGATGTACGGCGACCAACGCGGGTGTCGACTCGATCATTTGGTACGAGCGCATGTGCAGCTCCAACGGGATCACCGACTCGATGGCGCTGCCGATTTCGTCCCAGGCCACCATCACGGCGCTGCGCAGGGCGGTCAATGGGGCCTCCGCCGCGGGCCGCGCGCTCAGCTCCTCCAGGAAGCGGGCCTCGACCATCTCCTGGACGGCGAAGGCGACGTCTTCCTTGTTGGCGAAGTACCGGAAGTACGTGCGCTGGGAGACATCCACCACCTCCGCGATCTCGTCGACCGTCGTCGCGTCGTATCCCTGCTCCGTGAACAGTTCGAGCGCCGCACGGATCAGGGCGTCGCGGGTGCGCTGCTTCTTGCGTTCGCGCAGGCCGCCTGTGGGTGCCGTCTGCGGCGTCGGGGTCGCCATCCTGCGCCGCCTTTCCCTGGTGTTCTCGCTGCTCAGATTACCTGTGAGCGAGATGACAGTTACCGACTCATGAAATGCTTTGTCAATTGTCAGCGACTGACATTAGCCTCGTCGTATGAGTTCTCAGACCCCGGTCGCCGTTGCCGCGCCGGAACTTTCCGTACCGGAGCCCCCCAAGGGGCTGCGCGGCCATCCGTGGCTGACCCTCATCTCCGTCGCCATCGGCGTCATGATGGTCGCCCTGGACGGCACGATCGTCGCCATCGCCAACCCGGCCATCAAGCAGGACCTCGGCGCCTCGCTCGCCGATGTGCAGTGGATCACCAACGGCTACATGCTCGCCCTGGCCGTCTCGCTGATCACGGCAGGCAAGCTCGGTGACCGCTTCGGCCACCGCCAGACCTTCCTCATCGGCATCCTCGGCTTCGCCGCCGCCTCCGGTGCCATCGGGTTCTCCCACGAGGTCGCGCTGGTCATCGTCTTCCGTGTACTGCAAGGCCTGTTCGGCGCGCTGCTGATGCCCGCCGCACTGGGCCTGCTGCGCGCCACGTTCCCGGCCGAGAAGCTCAACATGGCGATCGGCATCTGGGGCATGGTCATCGGCGCCTCCACCGCCGGCGGCCCGATAGTCGGCGGACTGCTGGTCGAGCACGTCAGCTGGCAGTCCGTGTTCTTCATCAACGTCCCGGTCGGCGTACTGGCATTGGTGCTCGGCCTGGTGATCCTCAAGGACCACCGCGCGGAGAACGCTCCCCGCTCGTTCGACGTCCCGGGCATCGTGCTGCTCTCCGGAGCGATGTTCTGCCTCATCTGGCCGCTGATCAAGGCGTCGGAATGGGGCTGGGGCGACGCGAAGACCCTGGGCTTCCTGATCGGCTCCGTGGTCCTCTTCGCCCTGTTCGCCGTCCTGGAGACCAAGGTCCGCGAACCGCTCATCCCGCTGCGGATGTTCCGCTCGGTGCCGCTGACCGCCGGCACCGTCCTGATGGTGCTGATGGCCTTCGCCTTCATGGGCGGCCTGTTCTTCGTGACGTTCTATCTGCAGAACGTGCACGGCATGACCCCCGTCGACAGCGGTCTGCACCTCCTGCCGCTCACCGGCATGATGATCGTCGGCTCGCCGCTCGCGGGCGCCCTGATCACCAAGTTCGGCCCGCGGATCCCGCTGGTCGGCGGCATGGTCCTCACCGCCGTCGCGATGTACGGCATGTCCGGCCTGGACACCCACAGCAGCACCGGCCCGATGTCCGTGTGGTTCGCGCTGCTCGGCCTGGGCCTCGCGCCCGTCATGGTCGGCGCCACCGAGGTCATCGTCGGCAACGCCCCGCTGGAGCTCTCCGGTGTCGCCGGCGGTCTCCAGCAAGCCGCGATGCAGGTCGGCGGCAGCCTCGGTACGGCCGTGCTCGGCGCGGTGATGGCCTCCCGCGTCGACAACGAGCTCCCGGGCAACTGGAAGTCGGCCGGCCTCCCGCCGGTCCCGCCCGCGAAGGCGTCCGAGCTGTCCGACGCCGTCTCGGCCGGTATCGCCCCGGTCCCGAAGGGCACCCCGCCGGAGTTCGCCCAGAAGATCACCTCCGTCGCCCACGACACCTTTGTGTCCGGCATGGGGCTGGCCTTCACGGTCGCCTGCGGTGTGGCGGTCGTCGCGGCGGTCGTCGCGGTCTTCACCAAGCGCGGTGCGAACGCCGAGTCGGGCGCCGGCGTCGGCCACATCTGACCGGCGCCCCAGGCGTCACGCCGGTACGACCCCGGCATCACCCGCAGCATCCCGGCGCGCGGCCGGCCCGAGCATCCCTCGG
>NZ_QUAC01000110.1 GCF_003389455.1 Streptomyces inhibens
AGCCCTTGGCGTCCTGCCGCGGGCGCTCGGTCCGCTCCGGCGCACTCGTCGACGCGGCCGCGGCCTTGGCGGCGCCGGCCTTGGCGGCCGCCGGCTTGCTCTTACCGGCCTTGCTCGCACCGGCCTTGCTCCCGGTCCCGGCGGCCGGTTCGGCCACCGGGGCGGCCGGCTTCGCCTTCGGCCCCCGCGTCACCCGCGACTTCGGGGCCGCCTTCGGCTTCGGCGTGTCCTTGGGCTTCGGCGCCACCCGCTCCTCGGGGGCCGTCGGCAGCGCCATCGCCCGGGTCGCGTCGGCCGGCGGCTCCGGCGCCTGTGCCTCGGGGGCGTGGATGACGTCCAGCAGCAGCGCCCGCGCGCCGGCGTCGTCGAGGCGGTTCGCCGGATCCTTCACCAGCAGGCCGTAGATGACCTCTTCCAGTACGCCGGCGTTCTTCGGCGGCTCGACCGGCTCGGTCATCACCGCCGTCAGCGTGGCGATCGCCGACCCCTTGTCGTACGGCGGGACGCCCTCGACGCAGGCGTACAGCAGACCGCCCAGCGACCACATGTCGGCCGGCGGGCCGGGCTTGTGGCCGCGGGCGCGCTCGGGGGAGATGTAGGAGGGAGCGCCGACGAGCATGCCGGTCGAGGTGACGGAGGGGTCGCCCTCGACCTGGGCGATACCGAAGTCGGTCAGCACGACCCGGCCGTCGTCGGACATCAGGACGTTGGACGGCTTCACATCGCGGTGCAGGATGCCCTCGCCGTGCGCGGAGCGCAGCACGTCGAGCACGGCAAGGCCCACCTCGGCGGCGCGGCGCGGGGTGAGCGGGCCGTCGTCACGGATGACCTCGGCGAGCGAGCGGCCCTCGACCAGCTCCATCACGATCCACGGCCGGTCGTCCTCGTCGACCACGTCGTAGACCGTCACCGCGCCGTTGTTCCGGATCCGGGCGATCGCCTTGGCCTCGCGCAGCGTGCGGGTGATCAGACGACGCTTCTCGTCCTCCTCGACCCCGCCCGGGAAGCGCAGTTCCTTGACTGCGACCGTACGGCCCAGAACCTCGTCGCGTGCCCGCCAGACGGTACCCATACCGCCCCGGCCGAGAACATCGGCGAGCCGGTACCGGCCGGCGAGCAGCCTGCCCTCCTTGCCGTCCATCTCGACCTCGTCGCCCACTGAATCCCCTCTGCAATCCAGCCGAGTTGGCAGCTTCGACTTCCCATCGATCACCAAACTGGCCCAACTCGGACAACCCACCCTGGCAGAGCCTTCATTCTCCCTCATCCGCGGCCATGCGGAAGGCCCGGGTCGGTGCCGGTCGGTGCCGTGTACCCGTCATGATGGCCCCGACGAACGGGAGTCCCGATGACGATGCGCTCGCCCCGCCCGGCCGCGGCCGGTGCCTTCCCTCCGGCGCCGTCACCAGCCGGTCACCGCGGCACCACGGTGCGTACCGGCGCGCTGGCCGCCCTGGCCGCGCTGGCCCTGACGGCGTGTACCGGCCAGACCCACTACGCCCCGATCCTGCCCCTGGAACTCGAACGGCCGCCCGCGACGACCGGGCACGCACTGCACCGTCTGGTCGACGACGGGGCCCCGGGCGCGGCCTCCCTCATCACCCGCGTCGGGTTCCCGGCCCCGCGCTTCTCCACGGCCGGCGTGGCCGATCTGCGCAGCGGCCGCAAGATGGGCCCGCTGGACCACTTCCGGGCCGGCAGCCTCACCAAAACCCTGGTCGCCACGGTGATCCTGCAACTCGTCGCCGAGGGGAAGCTGACCCTGCACGACACCGCGGCCGCGCACCTCCCGCCGGACGTGCCGGCCACGGGAGAGGGCGACCGCAGCGATCTGCGGAAGGTGACGATCCGCCAGCTGCTGGACCATACGAGTGGCTTGTTCAACTACACCGCGGACCCCCGGCTCTCGAAGCAGCTGTACGGCAAGGGCTTCGGCGCCCACCGCTACGACAGCCACACCCCGGCGGAGCTGCTGCGGATCGCCCTCAGCCACCCGCCGGTCGCCGCACCGGGCACCCGTTACGCCTACTCCAACACCAACTACCTCGTCCTCGGCCTGGTCATCAAGGCGGTCACCGGACACCCGTACGCCACGGAGATCCGGCGCCGCATCCTCTTCCCCGCCGGGCTCGACCACACCTCCTTCCCCGGCACCGACCCCGCGCTGCCCATGCCGCACGGCCGCGCGTACTCCCGGATCGGCGACCGGCGGGTGGACGCCACGTCCCTGGACCCCAGCCGGGCCGGCGCGGCCGGCGAGATGGTCACCACCCTGGGCGATCTCAACCGCTTCTTCTCCGCGCTGCTCGGCGGCAAGTTCCTGGCGCCGCGCCAGATGGCCCAGATACGCAACGAGAAGGGCACCGGCGGCACGTACGGCCTCGGCCTGTACGCGACCGAGCTGCCCTGCGGCGTCACGGTCTGGGGCCACAGCGGCGATATCAACGGCTCCTTCGCCCAGACCGCGGGCACCGCCGACGGCCGCCACCTGGTCAGCTACCGCGTGAACACCGACATCCTGCCCGACCGGGCACACGCCACCGCCGTACTGACGGCGGAGTTCTGCGCGCCCTAGGGTCTTTCCGGCCCTGATCCGCCGGACGCGCCCTAGAGCGGCACGATGTCCGGCGCCCCCAACCGCGCCGCATCCGCCGTCAGATCGTCCGGCTGCCGCTGGGATTCGCGCTCCGCCTCGACCCGCTTCTGGTAGTGCGCGATCTCCTTCTCGATCTGGTCGCTGTCCCAGCCCAGCGCCGGCGCGATCAGCTCGGCCACCTCGCGGGCGCTGCGGGTGCCCCGGTCGAAGGTCTCGATGGAGATACGGGTACGCCGGGTCAGCACGTCGTCGAGATGCCGGGCGCCCTCGTGCGTACAGGCGTAGACCGCCTCGGCGCGCAGATAGTCGTCCGCGGCCGCCAGCGGTTCGCCCAGTGAGGGATCGGCCACCACCAGCTCCAGCAGCTCCTCGGCGAGCGAGCCGTAGCGGTTCAACAGATGCTCGATGCGCGCCACATGCAGTCCGGTGCGCGCCGCGATCCGGGCCCGCGCGTTCCACAGCGCCTTGTAGCCCTCGGCCCCGACCAGCGGCACATCCTCGGTGACACACTCGGCGACCCTCTGGTCCAGGCCGTGCACCGCCTCGTCCACCGCGTCCTTGGCCATCACCCGGTACGTCGTGTACTTGCCGCCGGCGACCACCACCAGGCCGGGCACCGGATGCGCGACCGTGTGCTCACGCGACAGCTTGCTGGTGGCGTCCGACTCACCGGCCAGCAACGGCCGCAGCCCCGCGTACACGCCTTCCACGTCATCCCTGGTCAGCGGCGTCGCCAGCACCGAGTTCACATGCTCCAGCAGATAGTCGATATCCGCGCTGGAGGCCGCCGGATGGGCCTTGTCCAGATCCCAGTCGGTGTCCGTCGTGCCCACGATCCAGTGCCGTCCCCACGGGATGACGAACAGGACGCTCTTCTCCGTCCGCAGGATCAGCCCGGTCGTCGAATGGATCCGGTCCTTGGGTACAACCAGGTGAATTCCCTTCGATGCGCGGACGTGGAACTGCCCGCGCTCACCGATCAGCGCCTGGGTGTCGTCCGTCCACACACCGGTGGCATTGACGATCTGCCGCGCCCGGACCTCGTAGTCCAGGCCCCCCTCGACGTCCTGCACCCGCGCGCCGACCACCCGCTCGCCCTCGCGCAGAAAACCCACCACGCGCGCCCGGTTGGCGACCTGTGCGCCATAGGCGGCCGCGGTCCGCACGATCGTCGCCACATACCGCGCGTCGTCCATCTGCGCGTCGTAGTACTGCAACGCGCCGACCAGCGCGTCCTTCTTCAGGCAGGGCGCCACCCGCAGCGCCCGCTTGTGCGACAGATGCCGGTGTACGGGCAGCCCGCGGCCGTGCCCCGACGAGATCGACATCCCGTCGTACAGCGCCACACCCGCGCCCGCGTACCAGCGCTCCCAGCCCTTGTGCTGCAACGGATACAGGAACGGCACCGGCTTGACCAGATGCGGCGCCAGCCGCTCCAGCAACAGCCCCCGCTCCTTCAACGCCTCCCGCACCAGCGCGAAGTCCAGCATTTCCAGATACCGCAGACCGCCGTGGATGAGCTTGCTCGACCGGCTGGACGTGCCCGAGGCCCAGTCGCGCGCCTCGACCAGTCCGGTGGACAGGCCGCGCGTCGCCGCGTCCAGAGCGGTCCCCGCGCCGACGACTCCGCCGCCGACCACGAGAATGTCCAGCTCCCGCTCCGCCATTCGGGCGAGCGCCTCGGCCCGCTGCGCCGGTCCCAGTATCGCTGTCTTCACCGCTGCCTCCCGCTGTGATCGGGGCCACACCCCCCGTCCGTCGATTCTGTCCGCGCTACGTGTCGGTATCCACCCTCCGCTCACGGCGGCAACACCCCGCCACCTTGATCCACCAATCCCTATTCTGGGCCAAATGTCGGCTTAGTCTACTTATGCGCCATCCGGAATCGCTCGGGAAGGACGGCCGCAGCATGCCCGCAGATCTCGCCGTCATCGGACTCGGTCACCTCGGCCTCCCCCTCGCCCAGGCCGCCACCACCGCCGGCGTCGGCACCCTCGGCTACGACCCCGACCCGCACGCCGCCGCCCTCTCCGGCGCCGACGGGCCACTGACCGCCATCGAACTCCGCCGCCTGCTCTCCGCCGGCTTCCGCACCACCAACGACCCCACCGCCCTCGGCCGGGTCCGTACCGCCGTCATCTGCGCGCCCACGCCACTCGGCGAGGACCGCGCCCTGGACCTGACCGCCGTCGCCGACGCCGCCCGCACACTCGCCGCACATCTGCGCCCGCACACCACGGTGATCCTCGAATCCACCGCGTACCCGGGCACCACCGAGGAATTCCTGCGCCCGCTCCTCGAAGAGGGCTCAGGCCTCACCGCCGGCCGCGACTTCCACCTCGCCTGCTCCCCCGGCCGCCACGACCCCGGCAACCGCACCCACCGCTACGCCAACACCCCCAAGGTCATCGGCGGCCTCACCCCCGCCTGCACGGAGGCGGCCGCCGCCTTCTACAGCCGCCTCACCGACAAGGTCGTCCGCGCCCGGGGCCCCCGCGAGGCCGAGACCGCCAAACTCCTGGAGACCAACTACCGCCACATCAACATCGCCCTGATGAACGAGATGGCGGTCTTCTGCCACGACATCGGCGTCGACCTGTGGGACGTCATCCGCTGCGCCGAGACCAAGCCGTTCGGCTTCCAGTCCTTCCGCCCCGGCCCCGGCGTAGGCGGCCACGCCGCCCCCATCGACCCCAACTACCTTGCCTACAAAGGCCGTTCGATGGGCCACCCGCTCCGCATGGTCGAACTCGCCCAAGAGGTCAACGGCCGGATGCCGCGCTATGTCATCCAACGCTGCGCCACCCTCCTCAACGAACACGGCAAGTCCGCCCGCGGCGCACGCGTACTGCTCCTCGGCGTCACCTACAAGCCGGACATCGGCGACCAAGCGGGCTCCCCGGCCCGTGAAATCGCCTCCCGCCTGATGGAACTGGGCGCGCACCTCACCTACCACGACCCGTACATCCCCCAGTGGAACGTCCTGGGCCGCCCCGTCCCCCGCGCCGACTCCCTCTACGAGGCCGCCGCCGCCGCGGACCTGACGGTGCTGCTCCAGCCCCATCGCACCTACGACCTCCAGGGCCTGTCGGTAAAGGCCCAGCTCCTCCTCGACACACGGGGCGCCACCCCGACGGGCGCGGCCCATCGGCTGTGAGCCGCCCCTGGCAGAAACCGCAGAAGCTCGGCCGCGCCGTGGCGCGACCGAGCTTCTGCTGTGGGGACTGCGGGAACTACCGCCGGTGAGGCGCGACCGTGACCTCGACCCGCTGGAACTCCTTGAGTTCCGAGTAGCCGGTGGTGGCCATCGCCCGGCGCAGCGCACCGAAGAAGTTCATGGAGCCGTCCGGGGTCGTGGACGGCCCGAGCAGCACCTCCTCGGTCGTGCCGACCGCACCGAGGTCCATCCGCTTGCCGCGCGGCACGTCCTCGTGGACCGCCTCCATGCCCCAGTGGTGGCCACGGCCCGGCGCGTCCGTGGCGCGGGCCAGCGGGGAGCCCATCATCACCGCGTCCGCACCGCAGGCGATCGCCTTCGGGAGGTCACCCGACCAGCCCACACCGCCGTCGGCGATGACGTGGACATAGCGGCCGCCGGACTCGTCCATGTAGTCGCGGCGCGCGGCGGCGACATCGGCGACCGCGGTCGCCATCGGGACCTGGATGCCGAGGACGTTACGGGTGGTGTGCGCGGCGCCGCCGCCGAAGCCGACCAGCACACCGGCCGCGCCGGTACGCATCAGGTGCAGCGCCGCGGTGTACGTGGCGCAGCCGCCGACGATGACCGGGACGTCCAGCTCGTAGATGAACTGCTTGAGGTTCAGCGGCTCGGCCGCGGAGGAGACGTGCTCGGCGGAGACCGTCGTCCCGCGGATCACGAAGATGTCGACACCGGCGTCGACAACGGCCTTGGAGAACTGCGCGGTGCGCTGCGGGGAGAGCGCGGCGGCGGTCACGACGCCCGCGTCGCGCACCTCCTTGATGCGCTGCCCGATCAGCTCTTCCTTGATCGGCGCGGCGTAGATCTCCTGCAACCGCTTGGTGGCCGTGGCGCCGTCCAACTCCGCGATCTCGGCGAGCAGCGGCTCCGGGTCCTCGTACCGGGTCCACAGACCCTCCAGGTTGAGGACGCCCAGACCGCCCAGCTCACCGATGCGGATCGCGGTCTGCGGAGAGACCACCGAGTCCATGGGAGCGGCCAGGAACGGCAGCTCAAAACGGTAGGCGTCGATCTGCCAGGCGATCGAGACCTCCTTCGGGTCGCGGGTGCGGCGACTGGGTACGACGGCGATGTCGTCGAATGCGTATGCCCGGCGGCCGCGCTTGCCGCGCCCGATCTCGATCTCAGTCACGTGTGTGGCCTTTCCCTCTACGTCTGCCGTTCCAGTATCCCCGACACATCGAAGCCCGCGGCCGGGGTGCGGCCGCGGGCTTCGGCGTCGCGTACGGGCAAGCCCGTACGCGCAGGTCAGCGCCGGCTGTAGTTCGGTGCCTCGGTCGTCATCTGGATGTCGTGCGGGTGGCTCTCCTTGAGGCCCGCGGAGGTGATGCGGACGAAGGTGCCCTTCTCCTTGAGCTCGGGGATGTCGGCGGAGCCGACATAGCCCATGGAGGCGCGCAGGCCGCCGACGAGCTGGTGGGCGACCGAGGCGAGCGGGCCGCGGTAGGGCACCTGGCCCTCGATGCCTTCGGGCACCAGCTTGTCCTCGGAGAGGACGTTGTCCTGGAAGTAGCGGTCCTTGGAGAAGGACCGGCCCAGGCCACGGGACTGCATCGCGCCCAGCGAGCCCATGCCGCGGTACGACTTGAACTGCTTGCCGCTGATGAAGACCATCTCGCCCGGCGATTCCTCGCAGCCGGCCAGCAGCGAGCCCAGCATGACGGTGTCCGCACCGGCCGCGATGGCCTTGGCGATGTCGCCGGAGAACTGCAGGCCGCCGTCACCGATCAGCGGTACGCCCGCGGCGTTCGCGGCCTGCGCCGCCTCGTAGATCGCGGTGACCTGCGGAACGCCGACACCGGCGACGACACGGGTGGTGCAGATCGAGCCCGGGCCGACACCCACCTTGATGCCGTCGGCGCCGGCGTCGATCAGCGCCTGGGCACCGTCGCGGGTGGCGACATTGCCGCCGACGACATCGACGTTGATGTTGGACTTGACCTTGGCGATCATGTCGAGGATGCCGCGGCTGTGGCCGTGCGCGCTGTCCACGACCAGGAAGTCGGCACCGGCCTCGACCAGCGCCTGCGCCCGCTCGTACGCCGCGTCGCCGACGCCCACCGCGGCACCGACGACCAGCCGGCCCTCGGCGTCCTTGGCGGCGTTCGGGTACTTCTCCGCCTTGACGAAGTCCTTGACGGTGATCAGGCCCTTGAGCACGCCCGCGTCATCGACCAGCGGCAGCTTCTCGATCTTGTGGCGGCGCAGCAGCTCGATGGCGTCCTCGCCGGAGATGCCGACCTTGCCGGTGACCAGCGGCATCGGCGTCATGACCTCGCGGACCTGACGGCTGCGGTCCATCTCGAAGGCCATATCGCGGTTGGTGACGATGCCCAGCAGCTTGCCCGCGGCATCGGTGACCGGCACACCGCTGATCCGGAACTTGGCACAGAGCGCGTCGGCCTCGGCCAGATCGGCCTCCGGCCGGACCGTGATCGGGTCGGTGACCATGCCGGACTCGGAGCGCTTGACCAGGTCGACCTGGTTGGCCTGGTCCTCGATGGACAGGTTGCGGTGGAGTACGCCCGCACCGCCCTGACGCGCCATGGCGATGGCCATCCGGGCTTCGGTGACCTTGTCCATCGCCGCGGACAGCAGCGGGATGTTCACCGAGACGTTGCGCGAGACCCGGGAGGCGGTGTTCACCGCGTTCGGCAGCACCTCCGACGCACCGGGCAGCAGCAGCACGTCGTCGTAGGTCAGCCCGAGCATGGCGAATTTGGCGGGCATACCGTCGACGTTGTCACTCATGACACCTTCCCCAATGCTCTTGCCTCAGCGCGGACTCCCATGCTAACGGCCTAAAGAAGTGTCCCAATCCACGAGCGATGAGGGCCTCGTCACTTGTGCCTTTCTACGGCGATTTCTCGCCGCCTACGGCAGGGGCCGTTACTGCTCGGCGAGCGCCCGCAGCCTGCTCAGCGCACGGTGCTGGGCGACCCGTACGGCACCGGGCGACATCCCCAGCATCTGCCCGGTCTCCTCGGCCGTCAGACCGACGGCGACCCGCAGCAGCACCAGCTCGCGCTGATTCTCCGGAAGATTGGCCAGCAGCTTCTTGGCCCACTCGGCGTCGCTGCTCAGCAGCGCCCGCTCCTCGGGGCCCAGAGAGTCGTCCGGCTGTTCGGGCATCTCGTCGGACGGCACGGCCGTGCTGCCCGGATGCCGCATCGCGGCGCGCTGCAGATCGGCGACCTTGTGGCCGGCGATGGCGAAGACGAACGCCTCGAACGGCTTGCCGGTGTCGCGGTAGCGCGGCAGCGCGCAGAGCACCGCGACACACACTTCCTGCGCCAGATCCTCGACGAAGTGCCGGGCGTCACCCGGCAGCCTCGACAGCCGGGTGCGGCAGTAGCGCAGGGCGAGGGGGTGCACATGAGCCAGCAGGTCATGGGTGGCCCGCTGGTCTCCCTCGACGGCGCGTGCGACGAGATCGCCGATCTCCTGCTTCCCGTCATCGCGCATCGGTCCATGGTGCCTTGGCGCCGCACGATCCGCGGCACCAGGTCCGTGCTTGTGCACTGAAGCGTTATGCGCGGCAGGTGCGCCGGCTGTCATGTCCTGCGCCCTCCCCTCGTGCCCGACCGACCCGTCCCCGAGGAACTCCATACCTCAAGGATGCGGCACCGCGCGGGGAATCGGACCGCCGTCGCACGCGGGCGGCTTGCGGGGCACCATGTCGCCCCGCCCGCCGCAGGGCGGGCGGGGATCTTCACTCCCCCGCATCGCTGCACGTCACAACGCCTTAGCGGACCAGTCCCCAGCGGAAGCCCAGGGCCACCGCATGCGCCCGGTCCGAGGCGCCGAGTTTCTTGAAAAGGCGCCGCGCGTGGGTTTTGACCGTGTCCTCGGAGAGAAAAAGCTCACGCCCGATCTCGGCGTTCGACCGGCCGTGGCTCATGCCCTCCAGGACCTGGATCTCGCGCGCGGTCAGCGTCGGCGCGGCCCCCATCTCGGCGGACCGCAGCCGGCGCGGGGCGAGCCGCCACGTCGGGTCGGCCAGCGCCTGGGTCACCGTCGCCCGCAGTTCGGCGCGCGAGGCGTCCTTGTGCAGATAGCCGCGGGCACCGGCGGCGACCGCGAGCGCGACACCGTCCAGATCCTCGGCCACCGTGAGCATGATGATTCGGGCGCCGGGGTCGGCGGACAGCAGCCGGCGCACGGTCTCGACACCGCCGAGACCGGGCATCCGTACGTCCATCAAAATCAGGTCCGAGCGATCGGCACCCCAGCGGCGGAGGACTTCCTCGCCGTTGGCCGCGGTCGTCACACGCTCGACGCCGGGCACGGTCGCAACCGCCCGACGGAGCGCCTCTCGGGCAAGCGGGGAGTCGTCGCAGACGAGGACGGATGTCATGACCGTCCTCCGCAGCTGATGCGCGTCACCTTGAGCCTCCAGGCTGGTACGTATCGTCACCTGTGCGATTGACGGCCGCTCGGACATCTGCCCGAGGGCTACCTCTGCCAATCGCCTCCGCACACTCAACGACGGTCACTCGAAAGAGTTACGGCTTCGGCGACCGAGTTCAGCACGCTCCGTAAGGAGCCGGATACGCAGACGACTCATCGGGCGACCGGCATCCGCGCGTGCACCCTATGCCCTATTTGGCTCTCTTTCTTCCATTTTCGCGTTGACTATGACTAGATTCGCAATGAGTCATATTTACATCTACTTCGACAGTAGATGTACGGTCGTGAGCACCGAGCCCGAATCAGCATCGCTTCGAGGGGACAAGCAATGGCAGATTTCTCCCGCCTCCCGGGCCCGAACGCAGACCTCTGGGACTGGCAGCTGCTCGCCGCCTGCCGCGGTGTGGACAGCTCTCTCTTCTTCCACCCCGAGGGCGAGCGCGGAGCGGCCCGTAGCGCGCGTGAGACATCGGCGAAGGAGGTCTGCATGCGCTGCCCCGTGCGGGCCGAGTGCGCGGCGCATGCCCTGGCCGTCCGTGAGCCCTACGGGGTCTGGGGCGGACTGACGGAGGACGAACGCGAGGAGCTGATGGGCCGGGCCCGCCACCGGCTGATCCCCGCGACCTCCATGACCGGCCACGGCGTCTCCGGCGCCTGAGCCTCGGGAGCGGATCGCTCCTGAAGAAACGTTCCTGCAGAGTTGTGCGACTGCGGGAGCACAAGGCTGTGCAGGCGCGGGGCTGTGCGGTCACAGGAGTGCGCTGTCGTTGCGCGCACACCGCACCTGATCTTGCTCGTCCACCGCACCTGATCTTGCTCGCCGCCCGGGCGGAAGCCGGGCGCGCCTCCCCCGGGCCTCAGCGGCCCGCCGCGTCCGCCAGCTGGTCGAGCGTCGCCGCGACGGCGGGGACATGCGCCAGATCCGGCAGCGTGAGCGCGACGATCTCGCGGTGCACCGCAGGCTCCATCCGTACCGTCGTGGCCCCCTTGGGGCGCACCGACTCCAGCGTGAGCTCGGGCAGCGCGGCGACCCCCAGGCCCGCGCCGACCAGGCCGATCACCGCCGGATAGTCGTCCGTCGCGAAGTCGATACGGGGCGTGAACCCCGCGCTCTCACAGACCTCCACCAGATGCCTGCGGCAGCGGGGACAGCCCGCGATCCACGGCTCGTCGGCCAGCTCGGCGAACCGCACCGTGCCCGCCTTCGCCAGCCGGTGACCGTCCGGCACCAGGCCGATCAGCCGGTCCGCCAGGATCGGCCGCACCACCAGGTCGTCCCACTCGGCGCCGGCCGCCGGGTCCGCGCCGCGCACTTCCGGATAGCGGAAGGCCAGCGCGATCTCGCAGTCGCCGTTGCGGAGCATCTCGATCGAGCGCGGCGGCTCGGCCTCGACCAGCGAGACCCGGGTGCCCGGGTGCGCGGCCCGCATCTTCGCCAAAGCGGTCGGCACCAGCGTCGAGCTGCCCGACGGGAACGACACCAGCCGCACCCGTCCCGCCCGCAGGCCCGCGATGGCCGCGACCTCTTCCTCGGCGGCGGTGAGCCCGGCCAGGATGCCGACGGCGTGCCGTACGAGCGCCTCGCCCGCCTGCGTCAGCCGCATCTCGCGGCCCGCACGGACCAGCAGGGGCGTGCCGGCGGACTGCTCCAGGGCCTTCATCTGCTGGCTGACGGCCGGCTGGGTGCAGCCCAGCTCGCGCGCGGCGGCGGAGAACGAGCCGGTCCTGGCGACGGCGCGCAGCACTCGGAGATGTCGGGCCTCGATCACGCTTCGATCATAAGCGAATCTTGGGGCGATGGGGGAAAGTCGGGTCGCCGGTTTGGGGTCGGGTGGTTAGCGTGAGAGGTGGCGGGGCTGGTCGTGGGCCCGGTGGCCGGAGTCCGACCGTGGGCCGGTGCGCGTTGCCCGGGCCCCTTGTCGTGGACCACGCGAAGGGAACGACGGAGAGCGTATGAAGCTGCTGACCGTGAACGTGGGGCGGCCGACGCCGTCCGAGTACACCGACGCCGAGGGCGGCACGGGCATCGACAAGCGGCCCGTGGACGGCCCGGTGGCGGTCACCGCCCCTGGCCCCAAGGGCGTGGGCGGCAGCGGGCTGGCCGGTGACGCGGTGGTCGATCTGCGCCATCACGGCGGCGACGACCAGGCCGTGTACGCCTACGCGCGCGAGGATCTGGACGACTGGCAGCGGGAGCTGGGCCGCGAGCTGGCCAACGGCTCCTTCGGCGAGAACCTCACCACCTCGGGCATCGAGATCACCGGCGCCCTCATCGGCGAACGCTGGCGGGTCGGCCCCCGGCTGCTGCTGGAGGTGACCTCGGGGCGGATCCCGTGCCGTACGTTCCAGGGCTGGCTCGGCGAACGCGGCTGGATCAAGCGATTCACCCAGGCTGCGGTGCCCGGCGCGTACTTCCGGGTGATCGAGGCGGGCGAGATCCGCGCCGGGGACACCATCGAGCTGGTGCACCGCCCCGGTCACGAGGTGACGGTCGGGCTGATGTTCCGGGCGGTGACCACTCAGCGGGAGCTGCTGCCCCGGCTGCTGGAGACGGGTGAGGCGCTGCATCCGGAGGCGCGCAGACGTGCCGTGAAGTATGTGGAGCAACAAGGGAGTTGACCTCGCGGGACGGGCGGGGAGGCGGCCTCGGGGCGGGGCAGCGGAGCACCCTCGGATCCGCAGGTGGGGTGGCGTGGCGCGCCCCGTACGCAAGGGGGCCGCGCACCACCGGGGGCTGGGGCTCCGGTGTCGTCCCCCGGGCGGATAGCGTGCCGGTATGACGACTGCATTGATCACGGGAGCGACGGCGGGCATCGGGGCGGCGTTCGCCCGGCGGCTCGCGAGCGACGGCCACAGCGTGGTGCTGGTGGCGCGCGACGAGAAGCGACTGCGCGAGCAGGCCACCGAGTTGCACGACCGGCACGGCATCGAGGCGGAGGTGCTGAGCGCCGATCTGTCCACCGAGGACGGCATCGCCGCCGTCGAGGCACGGCTCTCGGACACCAAGCACCCGGTCGATCTGCTGGTGAACAACGCCGGCTTCGGCAACAAGGGCGAGTACCTCGAAGTCTCGATGGCCGACGAGCTGACGATGCTCAAGGTGCACTGCGAGGCGGTGCTGCGGCTGACCACGGCCGGGGTGCGCGGTATGCGGGACCGGCGGCGCGGGGCCGTGGTCAATGTGGCGTCGGTGGCGGCGTTCGTGCCGCGCGGCACGTATGGCGCGAGCAAGGCGTGGGTGGTGCAGTTCACCCAGGGCGCCGCGCGGGATCTGGCGGGCAGCGGGGTGCGGCTGATGGCGCTGTGCCCCGGCTTCGTACGGACCGAGTTCCACCAGCGGGCCGGGATGGGCACGGACAACATCCCGGGGTGGATGTGGCTGGATGCGGACAAGCTGGTGGACGCGGCGATGAAGGACCTGGCGCGGGGGAAGTCGCTGTCCATTCCGGATCCGCGGTACAAGGCGTTGATGGGAGCGGTGAAGTTGGCGCCGCGTGGAGTCCTGGGCGGGCTGACGTCTCGGACGGGGCGGAAGTACGGGCCTCGCTAGGGCGGTGGCTTCCCACGTTGCCTTGCCGGGTGCTTGCGCATGCGATTGATCAGCTGATTTCACTTCTCATCGACCTGGATCAGTCGGGCGATCACTGGCACCGCGTTCTCACCGGCCGAGGGCACCAGCAGCGTCGCCCGCTGATCGCGTTCACGATCTCCTCCACAGCCGTTCCCGGCGTTCCTCGTGCGGTGACCAGCTGCTTGATCCCACTTGTGGAACAACTCAGCCCGCCGGGCACCGTTGAACGCGGCCGGATCGGGTCCCGTCGCTGTGCCCAGAGGCCCACAACACGCTTGTTGAGCAAGCACGCCTTGAGCGGACCGGCGCCGAGCTCGTCCGGCCAGGGAGCCAGCCGGACGACCGCCGCCTGCACGTTGAGGAGCCGCGGGGCACAGGTGCTCGACAGCGCTCGCCGCAGTTGGTCGGCGCTGCGGCCGGTGAGGGCAGCGAGCCGGTCGGCGGCCTCTGCGCTGAGGGATACCTCATGGTGCTGGGGAGAGGCTTGTCGTTCGGGAGCGTGAGGCGTCCGCGGTGCAGGGCTTTGAGGAGCTGGACCAGGTCCTGGCCGTTGGCGGACGCGGTCCAGGCGAGGTAGGAGAGCGTGGTCTCACCGGAGAGCAATGGGACGCGGATCGGGCGGTCGGCCCACTTGAGCGGCTCGCTGGCGGTGCCCTGGGTCATGCGCCGACCGTGGCACACCCCGTCCGCCTACGGCGGGGAAGCTGCATCTTGATGACTCCCGACGAGGGTACGGATACGGGTACGTACCCGTACCCTATGGGGATGGGAAGGAGTACGACGATGTCCGATGCCAATGTCCGTATCCCCGAAGAGGCCAAAGATCGGCTCGCCGCGATCGCGGCTGCCGAGGGCCTGTCGCTGCGCGCCTACCTGGCTCGCCTGGCCGAGACCCTGCTCACCCCGGCCGAGCGGGCCGAGCGCGCGGAAAAGGCCCTCGCCGCGCTGAACAAGTGGAACGGCTATGCCCCCACCGCGGCCCAGCAGCAGGATCTGGACAGTGAGCTCGACCGGCGCCTGGCTCAGGTGACCGGCCGATGAGCGACGCCATGCATATCGTCCTGGACGACAGCGCGATGACCGCGGCCGGCCAGGGCAACGTCCTCGCCTCCCGTCTGATCCACCGGGCCCACGCCGAACCCGGGTGGTACCTGTACGCGCCCTCGTGCGCGCTCGTCGAAGCTGACCGCGCCCGGCCCGGTACCGCCGAGCACCTCGCTGCTCTGCCCGGCATCACCGTCCTGGATTTGGACCTTCCTGCAGCCCTGGCCGTGGCGCAGCAGGAGACATGGGCGGCAGCCCACAGTCAGTACGCGGCCCAGCCCACCCCGGACCGCCCCGATGGGGCGATCGTCGCTACCACCACCCCGAAGCGCTGGGACGGCGAGCCGGTCCGGGTCCTGGACCTCAACGCCTGACCGCTGCAGCGCGCCGGTGGCGGGCCGGTCGTCCGGGGTACTGCTGGGCCTTCAGGCGGGGAACTGCCCGCGCTTGACGGCCGAGACGAACGAGGACCAGTCCGCGGCCGGGAAGAACAGCGCGGGGCCGTGCGGGTCTTTGCTGTCACGGACGGGGACGACGTCGGGGATACCGGGGGCTACTTCGATGCAGTCGCCACCGTCGCGGTCGCTGTAGCTGCTCTTGATCCACGTCGCCGTGCGGAGACCGTGCCTGTCCATGCTGGCCGTATCCTTCCCATGCCTCGCTGATCAGAGCGGCAGACTCGCGGGCTGACAGAGCGTCGGCCCTGAGCACATCATAAGTCTGGCTGTGACGGGCGTAGAGGGCCGGATCGTCGTTGAGATAGCCGCGGTCCAGCGACTCCGAATAAAGCCACTGGTCTCCGTCGGGCAGCGTGATCAGCGACATGGACGTCTTGGGGCGGATGAGTCCCGAAAGGGCGGCCGGGGCGACCTGAATGCGCATGTTGGACCGCTGTCCGACCTCCAGCAGGTGCGCGCACTGGCCACGCATGACGGCCGCGCTCCCCACCACGTTACGCAGACAGCTCTCGTCCAACACCGCGACATACAGCGGGCCGCCTGGGGTCAGAAAACGTTGCTGACGGCTCAGCCGTGCTCTGACCAGCTTTTCCACCTCGTCGTCGCTCGCGATCGAGGAGAACAGCGCCCGTGCGTACTCCTCCGTCTGCAACAGACCCGGCATAACCTGGTTCTGATAAGCGCGCACGGCGACGGCTTCGGCGTCCATCTCGGCGCGCCGCTCGAACCAGTCGGGGTGCTCGACCTCGGGGTACCAGTCGATACGGCCCCAGAGGCGCTGTAACACCCCACCTGTGCCAAGCAGTTCGTCGCACGCCTTCGCAAAGCCTTCCTGCGGTACGCGCGTGCCCGCCTCGACGCGCGCCACGTGTGACCGGTCGCACGGGACCTTGTGCGCCAAGGCTTCCTGGGTGAGGCCCGCTGCCTCCCGGTGGTGCTTCAGCACCTCGCCGAACACGGCGGCCGTGGTGGCCGCCGTTCCCCCCGCGGCATTGCGTCGGTTCACGACATCCCCCTTCGTGACAGTTGGCAAATGTCACGCGCCCAGCGTTGTGACCAACCGTCTCACTGAGCAACGATGAACACACCCAGAGTAAGGGGCCGTTCAGCCGATTTCGGCCTGTTCCCGTATGCCAATACCCCCGCAACGTTGGTGGACGTCCGGGGGCGTGGCCCTCAACCCCACGGAGGTTGACGACATGCACCACGCTATCCGGCTCTTCGAGTCGCTGCTACGTCTGTTACTGCCCGCGACGGGGCGCCATCGGCCGACCGATGCGGCGCCGCGCCCCGTGAGGTGC
The DNA here is from genome assembly GCF_003389455.1 of Streptomyces inhibens. Lineage (GTDB taxonomy): Bacteria > Actinomycetota > Actinomycetes > Streptomycetales > Streptomycetaceae > Streptomyces > Streptomyces inhibens. The sequence continues at coordinate 16,601 of NZ_QUAC01000110.1, forward strand.
ACGGACGTGCCGAGGTCGGCGCGGCGCCGCGCACCCGCACGCCACACGGAGCTGCTGCAAGGTGAGGACTCCGCCCTCGTACGCCCGTACCTGGTCGCGTACGAGCGGCAGCAGTGTTGTGAGCGGCTACAGCGGATTCACGCTATGGGGGTGGCGGCCGCGTGGTGACCTACGACCGGAACGCCGCCTCCGCACCCGTGCCCGGCCTGCGGTTGCTGCCGTGGGAGAGCGATACCGGGAAGCCGTGTTTCCTGTCTCCGGAGGGCAGCCGGAGCGCGCTGTCCCGGATCGCTGACGAGATCGAGGCGGACCAGCTGCGCGATGGCGCCGACGTGGCCGAGGGCGCACAAGCCGTACTGGACGACCGCAAGGCCGGGGAGTACGCGCTACGGCTCGCGCTGCGGGCGGCGACGCAGGCCCTCGTGGCTGTGGTGCGCGTGGCGGACAGCCGGGGCGCGCGGCTGTCCGTCCCGGACGACTCCCCCGCGCGCGCGGACTCCCCGCCCGATGGGCGGGGCACTGTAGAACCCGAACTGCCGGCAGTGTCATCTGACGACGACCGCCGGGCGACCGCGAGCACCGCGAAGGAGCACCGGTACCAGCATGCACCCCACCCCTGACAACACGCCCGGACCTGCGGAAACCCCGCCCCGGCGGCCCGCCCTGCTGCTCTCCATGGGCCCCGGCATCGCGGACCGGCTGCTTGACGCCCGTCACCACATCCGCCTCGCGGCCCTAGCCCGTACCGACTCCCGCCTTGTCGCCCATGAGTTGGCCGACCCCACGCCCGAGGTGGCCGCCGCCCTCGCCGATGCCGAGGTTCTCCTCACCTGCTGGGGTGCCCCGCGGCTCACCGACCGGGTCCTGGACTCGGCTCCCCGGCTCCGCGCCGTCGTCCACGCCGCCGGATCGGTCAGACACCACCTCACCGACGCCTGTTGGACACGCGGTATCGCCGTCGCCTCGGCGGCCTCCGTCAATGCGCTGCCCGTCGCCGAATACACCCTCGCCGCGATCCTCTTCGCCAACAAAAGGGTCTTGCACAGCGCCCGCCGCTACCGCACCCTGCGCGCCCCGCACGACTGGCACCACGAGCTGTCCGGTGCCGGCAACTACCGCCGGACCGTCGGCATCATCGGCGCCTCCCGCATCGGCCGCCGTGTCATCGAGCTGCTGCACCCCTTTGATCTGCGCATCCTGCTGTACGACCCGTACGTCGACGCCGCCGAGGCCTGCCGGCTGGGCGCGACGCCGGTCTCCCTCGGCACCCTCTGCGCCGACAGCGACATCATCACCGTGCACGCTCCCCAGTTGCCCGCCACCCACCACATGCTGGGCGCCCGCGAGCTCGCGCTGATGCCGGACGGCGCGACCCTCATCAACACCGCCCGCGGCTCGCTCATCGACGAAACGGCCCTGCTTGCCGAGCTGGTGACCGGCCGTCTGCACGCGGTCCTGGACGTCACCGATCCCGAACTGCCGCCCCCCGACTCCCCGTTGTACGACCTCCCGAACGTCCTGCTCACCCCGCATATCGCCGGCTCCCTGGGCGGCGAACTCCACCGCATGGCCGACCGGGCGCTCGACGAGGTGGCGCGATTCGCGTCCGGTCTGCCCTTCATGGACCCGGTGCACCCGGCGGACCGGAACCGCTCCGCCTGACCCCATCAAGAGCCGCATTCCTCACTAAGATGGATGTATCAATGCATCTTGGCTCTGCGCATCGCGCCCAGCCCCTAAGGGAGGCGCCATGAAATTCGTACAAATAATCGACTACAAGACCGAGCGGCCCGAGGGCATGAACGAGCTCATGGACAAGTGGGTCGAACAGACCAAGGGCAAGCGGACCGCCACCCACAGCCTCATCGGCAAGGACCGGACCGACGCGTCCCACTACGTCGAGATCGTCGAATTTCCTTCGCACGAAGAGGCGGTGAAGAACTCCCAGCTGCCGGAGACCGACCGGATCTTCCGGGAGATGACCGAGCTCTGCGACGGAATGCCGTCGTTCATCGACCTCGACGTGGTCCGGGACGAACAGTTGAACACCGCAACCGCCCGCCGGTTCTTCCACGAGATCGCCGTCGGGGGCAACCTCAACGCCATCGACGAGGTGTTCGCGGCCGACTACCGGGACCACGACGTCATCAAGGAGGAGGAGACCGTGGTCGGGTCCGACGCCCTCCGCAGCGACGTCACCTCCTGGCGGGCCGCCTTCGACTTCACCATCAACCTCGAAAGCCAGATCGCCGAGGGCGACGACGTCGTGACGCGCTGGACCTGGACCGGCACGCACAAAGGCGCATTCATGGGCATCCAGCCGACCGGCACGGTGTGCACCATGACCGGGGTGACGACCTTCCGGTTCCACGACGGAAAGATCCAGGAAGGCTGGTGGCACTACGACCTCATGCGCCTGATGCGGCAGCTCGGCGCGCTCTGACCGGGCCATCGAGAGCGCAGGCGGCAAGCGGAAGGCCCCTGTTCCCGTCGCTCACGAGCGGGAACAGGGGCCTTTTGGCCGGTTACGCGGCCGACTGCGCGGCTACCCGGCGGTCATGCCTCAGTGGGAGTGACCGTGCCCGTGACCGTGGCCGGCCTCGGCCTCCTCATCCGCGGGCTTCTCGACAACCAGGGTCTCGGTCGTCAGGAGCAGCGAAGCGATCGACGCGGCGTTCTCCAGCGCGGAGCGGGTGACCTTGACCGGGTCGATGACGCCGGCCTTGACCAGGTCGCCGTACTCGCCGGTGGCGGCGTTGAAGCCGTTGCCCTTCTCCTGCTCGGCGACCTTCGCGGTGATGACGTAGCCCTCAAGGCCGGCGTTCTCCGCGATCCAGCGCAGCGGCTCGACGACGGCGCGGCGGACGACGGCGACACCGGTGGCCTCGTCGCCCTCCTTGCCCAGGCCGCCCTCCAGCACCTTGGCGGCGTGGACCAGCGCGGAGCCACCACCGGAGACGATGCCCTCCTCGACCGCGGCGCGGGTCGCGGAGATGGCGTCCTCCAGACGGTGCTTCTTCTCCTTGAGCTCGACCTCGGTGGCCGCACCCACGCGGATGACGCAGACGCCACCGGCGAGCTTGGCGAGGCGCTCCTGGAGCTTCTCGCGGTCCCAGTCCGAGTCGGTGGACTCGATCTCGGCCTTGATCTGGTTGACGCGGCCGACGACGTCCTCGGAGCTGCCGCCACCGTCGACGATGGTGGTGTCGTCCTTGGTGACGGTCACCCGGCGGGCGGTGCCGAGCACGTCCAGACCGGCCTGGTCGAGCTTGAGGCCGACCTCCTCGGCGATGACGGTGGCACCGGTGAGGGTGGCCATGTCGCCGAGCATCGCCTTGCGGCGGTCACCGAAGCCGGGGGCCTTGACGGCCACGGCGTTGAAGGTGCCACGGATCTTGTTCACGACCAGGGTCGACAGGGCCTCGCCCTCGACGTCCTCGGCGATGATCAGCAGCGGCTTGGAGGCGCCGGCCTGGATGATCTTCTCCAGCAGCGGCAGCAGGTCCTGGATCGAGGCGATCTTGCCCTGGTGGATCAGGATGTACGGGTCGTCGAGGACGGCCTCCATACGCTCCTGGTCGGTGACCATGTACGGCGAGAGGTAGCCCTTGTCGAAGGCCATGCCCTCGGTGAAGTCCAGCTCCAGGCCGAAGGTGTTGGACTCCTCGACGGTGATCACACCGTCCTTGCCGACCTTGTCCATCGCCTCGGCGATGAGCTCGCCGACCTGCGTGTCCTGCGCGGACAGGCCGGCCACGGCGGCGATGTCGGACTTGTCCTCGATCGGGCGGGCGGTCGCGAGGAGCTCCTCGGACACGGCCTTGACGGCGGCGTCGATGCCCTTCTTCAGCGCGGCCGGGGAGGCGCCCGCGGCGACGTTGCGCAGGCCCTCGCGGACCAGCGCCTGGGCCAGCACGGTGGCGGTGGTGGTGCCGTCACCCGCGATGTCGTTGGTCTTGGTCGCCACCTCCTTGACGAGCTGGGCGCCCAGGTTCTCGTACGGGTCCTCGATCTCGACCTCACGGGCGATGGTGACACCGTCGTTGGTGATGGTCGGGGCGCCGAACTTCTTGTCGATGACGACGTTGCGGCCCTTGGGGCCGATCGTCACCTTGACCGTGTCGGCAAGCTTGTTGACGCCGCGCTCAAGGGCGCGACGGGCGTCCTCGTCGAACTTCAGGATCTTCGCCATGGGTTGCTTCAAGTCCTCTCATTGCGATCCTCGGCCACGACGTGGGGACCGCTGTCGCTCAAACGAACTGCGCCCCTGCCCCGGGTTGTTTAGACGCGGGAACCAGGGGCGCAGATCACGGCAAAACTGGTGACTTACTTCTCGACGATCGCGAGAACGTCGCGAGCCGAGAGGACGAGGTACTCCTCGTTGTTGTACTTCACCTCGGTGCCGCCGTACTTGCTGTAGAGCACGACGTCGCCGACCTTCACGTCGAGCTCGACGCGCTTGCCGTCCTCGATCCGGCCCGGGCCCACGGCCAGGACGACGCCCTCCTGGGGCTTCTCCTTGGCGGTGTCCGGAATGACCAGGCCCGAGGCCGTGGTCTGCTCGGCGTCGAGCGGCTGGACCACAATGCGGTCCTCAAGCGGCTTGATGGCAACCTTGGAGCTGGTGGTCGTCACGATCCGACCTCCCCCTTCGGAGATCTCACGGGGTTAACTGTCTGAGGTGGCGACCAGGTGGATCCGTCGTCGCGGGTGCCGGACCTGCCCGTCGCTGTGTCTGGCACTCCCCACTGGAGAGTGCCAACGCCGAGACTATGACGCGGTTAGCACTCGGTCAAGCGGAGTGCCAGCGCGGCGGGGGGTACGTCCCGTGACGGCGGTTGACCCGCCGTACGGTGCCGCCGTCCGCGGGCGCCCACCGTCCGCCGTTTTCGGCCATCGGCGGCCATCTGCGGCGGGATCGGGGCGGGTTGCCGGGCGGCCACCGGGGCGGTTCCGTGCCAAATCGGACACACCTTCCCCTTCCCTCGCAACCAGCTCACCGACTGCCTCGTCTACCTCCCCGACTGCCGAGCCGACCAACCGGGCTCAGCCCGGCCGGCTCGCGGCCAAGACGATCGATGGCGGAGGAATCCCGTGCGTGGACTGACCAGCGTTCCCCGGGCGGCCGGGGAGCCGGAGAGCGATGCCGAGCGCACCATGACGTTCGCCGCGCTGGCCCAGGCACCGAACCGCCGGAAGACCGAGGCCTGGCTGCTCGCGTTCGTCGTCCTGATCGCGGTCTTCGGCTATGCGTACACCGGCCTGTCGATGACCGGCCGGCTGCCCGGCGGGCTGGCCGGCTTCGCCGTCAGCATGTTCTTCGTGGCGCTGGTCCCACATCTGGTCCTGCGCCGCTTCGCGCCGCGCGCCGACCCGTTGATCCTGCCGGTGGCGACGCTGCTGACCGGAATAGGCCTGGTGCTGCTGCACCGCCTCGACGTCACCTACGCACAGACCCCCCGGCTGAAGATCGCCGAGGCGGCGAGCGGCCAGCTGGTGTGGACGGTGATCGGGGTGGCGGTCTGTATCGCCATCCTGCTGGTGCTGCGCGATCACCGCATTCTGCAGCGCTACATCTATCTGACGATGGTGGTCGCGCTCGTACTGCTGATGGCGCCGGCCTTCTTCGGCGCCGACATGTACGGCGCCAAGCGCTGGATTCTGATCGGGCCGCTGTCGTTGCAGCCCGGCGAGTTCGTAAAGATCATGATCTCGGTGTTCTTCGCCGGCTATCTGACCATCAACCGCGATGCGCTGGCGCTGTCCGGACGCCGCGTCATGGGCGTCCAGCTGCCCCCGGGACGGCAGCTCGGGCCGATCTTCACGATCTGGGTGATCAGCCTGCTGGTGCTGGTCTTCGAACGGGACCTGGGCACCTCGCTGATCTTCTTCGGGGTCTTCGTGATCATGCTCTACATGGCCACCGAGCGCACCAGTTGGGTGCTGTGCGGACTGGCCATGGCAGCGGTCGGCGCCACCGTCGTCGGCTCCACGGAGCCGCACGTCAAGGGCCGGATCATGGCCTGGCTGCACCCGATGGACATCTTCCTGCCCAAGAGCCAGCGCCCGCCGGGGCTGATCTCCGAACAGGCCGCGCAGGCGCTGTTCAGCTTCGGCAGCGGCGGCATCGCGGGCAGCGGACTGGGCCAGGGCCACCCCGAGCTGATCGGCTTCGCCGGCAACAGCGACTTCATCCTCACCACGGTCGGCGAGGAGCTGGGGCTGGCCGGGGTGATGGCCGTGGTGATGCTGTACGTACTGCTGGCGCAGCGCGGGCTGCGGGTGGGCCTGACCGCCCGCGACCCGTTCGGCAAGCTGCTCGCGGTCGGGCTCTCCGGGGCGCTGCTGCTCCAGGTCTTCGTCGTCGCCGGCGGTGTCACCGGTCTGATCCCGCTGACCGGCAAGGCCCTGCCGTTCCTCGCCAAGGGCGGCTCGTCGCTCGTCGCGAACTGGGTGATGGTGGCGCTGCTGCTGCGGATCAGCGACAGCGCCCAGCGCCGACGGGAACCGGTCGGCGCGGGAGCCGACCGGCCACCACGACGGCGACGCGGCCGCCGGGAGCGCTAAGGCGGCGGATCGATACGCCCCGAGGTCCCTCGCCCCGTATCCCCGGGCCTCGTCACCTGGCCCACAATGGTGCAGGTGACCGACCTCGACACCTTCTCCGCGCTGCTCGCCCCCGAGGGGCAGGCGCTGCTGGCCGAACTGCGGGACCACGATCCGGCGGACGAACTGGCGGCCGCGACCCGGCTGCGCCGTGACCACCCCGCGCCGCTGGTCTCCGCGGCGCTCGGCCAGGCCCGGCTGCGGCAGCGCGCGGCGGCGAAGTTCGGGGCGGACGCACGGCTGATGTACTTCACGCCCAACGGCGTCGAACAGTCCACCCGCGCCACGGTCGCCGCCCACCGCGCCACCCGGCTCGCCGCGCTGGGCGTCCGTACGCTGGCCGACCTCTGCTGCGGGATCGGCGGCGACGCGATCGCGCTGGCCCGGGCCGGGATCCGCGTACTGGCCGTCGACCGGGACCCGCTGGCCTGCGCCGCGGCACGGGCGAACGCCGAGGCGCTGGGGCTCGCCGGCCTGATCGAGGTGCGCTGTGCGGATGTGACGGAGGTGGACACCGCCGGCTACGACGCGGTGTTCGTCGATCCAGCGCGGCGCAGCACGGCGCGGGGCGGGAGAATTTTCGATCCGGAGGCGTATTCGCCGCCGCTGTCGTGGGCCGTGGAGGCGGCCCGTACGGCCCCGTTCGCGGCGCTGAAGATCGCGCCGGGGGTGCCGCACGACGCGCTGCCCGACGACGCCGAGACGGAGTGGATCTCGGACGGGGGCGAGGTCAAGGAGGCCGTGCTGTGGTTCGGGACGGCGGGGGGCGGCGGGGCCGGTCCGACCCCCGGCGCGCGCCGGGCGACGCTGCTTCCCTCCGGGGAATCGCTGCTGGGCGCGGGGCTGCCCGACCCTGAGCCGGGCCCCGTCGGGGACTGGCTGTACGAGCCGGACGGTGCGGTGATCCGGGCCCATCTCGTCGCGGATGTCGCCCGGCAGGTCGACGGGCGGCTGATCGATCCGACGATCGCGTACATCACCGCGGACCGGCTGACGGAGACGGCGTATGCGACCGCCTACGCGATCACCGACGTGCTGCCGTTCAACGTCAAGAAGCTGAAGGCGCTGCTGCGCGAGCGCGAGGTCGGCATCGCGGTGATCAAGAAGCGCGGCTCCGCGGTCGAGCCGGAGGAGCTGCGCAAGAAGCTGAAGCTCGGCGGCGGCCGCAACTCCTGCACGATCTTCCTGACCCGGGTCGCCGGCGCCCCCACGATGCTGCTGGGGCACCCGGCGGCAAAGGCCCCTTAGGGGCGCTCACGCCAGGTCGGTGAGGTCCTCGGCGTAGATCTGGGAGAGCGGCTGCGGGCCGATGTACTGCTGGCAGGTGCACTGGCCCGCTTCGTACTGCACCGGCTTGTGGTCGGCGTCCCAGGCGACCGCGATCTCCACCAGCTCATGACACTTGCCCTTTTTGTCATGCTTGGCGAGGTGATGGGTGCAGCCGCACACCGGCTCCGGCGGCTTCTGGGCAGCCTCCAGCGCCTGCCGCTCCATCCGGTCGGACTCCAGGCGCTCCATCTTGCGCTCATGGCGGGTGCGCAGCGCCGTACGGGCGGTGTCGGCGACCTTCGCGAAGCCACCCGCCATGAAGAAGATGAACACCCACCAGAACCAGTCCACAGCCTGCCGCCTCCCCACGTGCGCCCCCGGTGCTGCAAGCCAGGGTAAGACCTCGCGCCGGACGGCGGGGCGGGGGAGCCGGGAGGACTCGCAGAACGACAAAACAAGCCCCGGGCGCCCCGCCCGCACCGCCTCAGGAGTAGAGGTTGTGCTTGCTCACCTCGTGGACGTGGTCATGGCCGTGGTGGTGCGGGGCCGCGGCCCCGGAGGCCTCGCCGGGTACGTGCGGCTCGGTGACCGGCAGGGACGAGTCCGCCGAGAGGTCCCAGTCGGAGGCCGGCCGGTTCCGCGCCACCATCTCCGCGCCCAGGGCCGCGACCATCGCGCCGTTGTCGGTGCACAGCTTGGGCCGCGGCACCCGCAGGGTGATGCCGGCGTCCTCGCAGCGGCGCTCGGCCATCGCCCGCAGCCGGGAGTTGGCCGCGACCCCGCCGCCGATCATCAGGTGGTCCACGCCGTTGTCCTTGCAGGCCCGGACGGCCTTACGGGTCAGCACATCCACGACGGCCTCCTGGAAGGACGCCGAGACATCCGCCACCGGCACCTCCTCGCCGGCCGCCCGCTTCGCCTCGATCCAGCGGGCCACCGCCGTCTTCAGACCCGAGAAGGAGAAGTCGTAGACCGGGTCGCGGGGGCCGGTCAGACCGCGCGGGAAGCGGATCGCGTCCGGGTTGCCCTCGCGTGCGTAGCGGTCGATGACCGGACCGCCGGGGAAGCCGAGGTTCAGCACCCGTGCGATCTTGTCGAACGCCTCGCCCGCCGCGTCGTCGATCGTCGAGCCCAGGGGGCGTACGTCGGCGGTGATGTCGGGCGCGAGCAGCAGCGAGGAGTGGCCGCCGGACACCAGCAGGGCCATCGTCGGCTCGGGCAGCGCGCCGTGTTCGAGCTGGTCGACACAGATGTGCGAGGCGAGGTGGTTGACGCCGTACAGCGGCTTGCCGAGGGCGTAGGCGTACGCCTTGGCGGCCGAGACGCCGACCAGCAGCGCGCCGGCCAGGCCCGGTCCCGCGGTGACCGCGATGCCGTCCAGGTCGCTCGCCGCGATGCCGGCGTCCTTCAGCGCCCGCTGGATGGTGGGGACCATCGCCTCCAGGTGGGCCCGCGAGGCCACCTCCGGCACCACGCCGCCGAAGCGCGCATGCTCGTCGACGCTGGAGGCGACCGCGTCGGCGAGGAGGGTGTGGCCGCGGACGATGCCGACACCGGTCTCGTCGCAGGAGGTCTCGATACCGAGGACGAGCGGTCCGCCGCGTGAGTCAGCCATGAGTGTCAAGTTCCTTGTACGGAGGGTGCTTCGGAGGAGGTCTGGGTGGTGCGCCGCATCACGAGGGCGTCGTGGTTGCCGGGCTGGTAGTAGCCGCGACGGAAGCCGATCGGCTCGAAGCCGAAGCGCTCGTAGAGGCGTTGGGCGCGAAGGTTGTCGACGCGTACCTCCAGCAGCACCTCGTGGCACTCGAAGTCCGTTGCGGCGCCGAGGAGTTCGGTGAGCAGCCGGGCGCCGAGGCCGGTGCCCCACTGGTCGCGGGCGGTGGCGATGGTCTGGATGTCGCCGGTGCCGTCGACGGCGGCCAGCCCGCCGTAGCCGACCAGCCGGCCCTCATCGGTGCCGCTGTGCGGCGGCACCTCCAATTCGGCGACGAGATAGCGGCGGGTGGCGTGCGGGCCGCGCGCATGGGCCAGCTCGGACCAGAACATGCCGGGCGACCAGGCGTCCTCGGGGAACAGCTCCCGTTCGAGTTCGAGCACCGGCGCTATGTCCCACCAGCGCATCTCGCGCAGCACTGCGGCAAGCTGCGGGGCGCCGCCGCGCGGGGGAGGTGCCGCCGCGGGGATTGGGGCCTCCCCTGCTCGAACGGAGTTGAGAGCTTGGGGAAGGTCGGGCGACGGTCCGGCACTCACTTGGGAGTGACCACCTTGTAGTTGGCGGGCACCTGGGCGTCCGGGCGGCGCAGGTACAGGGGCCGCGGGGCCGGCAGCTCCTCGCCCGCGGCCAGCTTCTCGGCGGCCAGGGCGGCCAGGGCGCCGGCGGACTGGTGCTCGGGCGCCTCGCGCCGTACGCCGGTGAAGACCGTGTCGTAGAGCAGTGCGCCGGCACCCACGGCCGGGACGCCGGCCACCTGGTCGGCGATGTCGGCGGGGCGGTCGACGGACGGCTCGGTCAGTCGCGTACGGGCATCGGCATAGCGCGCCCAGTAGACCTCCTTGCGGCGGGCGTCGGTGGCCACGACGAAGGGTTCGGTCAGCCCGGAGGCGTAGGCGAGGCCGTCCAGCGAGCACAGGCCGTGCACGGGGACGTCCAGCACCGCCCCGAAGGTCGCGGCGGTCACCAGGCCGACCCGCAGCCCGGTGTACGGTCCCGGGCCCACGCCGACCACGATGTCGCTGACCGCGTCGAGTTTCAGCCCGGCCTCGGCCAGCACCCGGTCGACGGCGGGCAGCAGGAGCTCGCCGTGCCGGCGCGCGTCCACCTGGCGGGACTCGGCGAGGACGCACGCGCCGTCATGGAGCGCGACGGTGACGGCGGGCGTGGCGGTGTCAAGAGCTAGCAGCAGCACGTCCTCAAGACTACGGCTCGGCCGGTGGTCCCCGTTCCGGTGCTACCGTCACCCCCGTAGTAGACGTACGGAAAGGTGGCACAGCGGTGCCCGCTAAGAGCAGCACGATCGTCACCGCGCTGACCGCGGCTGCCGTGGTCGTGGTCGGTGTGCTCGGCTATCAGGCCGCGGCGTCCGCCCCGGACACCCTCACCCAGGCCCGCAAGGACAGCCACCGCAGCGCGCCCAAGGACCACTCGGACCGGCGCGGCACGAAGGACAAGGCGCCCGCACCGGCCCCGGTCCCGGCGGCGTCCGGCAAGGGCCAGCGGGTCGTCTACTCGCTCGGCGACAAGCGGGTCTGGCTGGTCGGCCCGAAGGGCAAGGCGCTGCGGACGTTCACGGTCGCGCCGAGCGCGGTGAGCCCGCCGCTGGGGACGTACGCGGTCAGCTCGCGGTCGGTGAGCGTCACGGGCTCGGACGGTATCGCGATCGAGCATGTCGTGCGGTTCGCCAATGTGGACAGCGTCACGATCGGCTTCAGCGCGGCCGTCGACGGCTCCAGGCCCGACCCGGACTCGTCGAAGAAGACCGGCGGAATCCGGGAGTCGCGGGACGACGGCAAGGCGCTGTGGGACTTTGCGCTGCACGGCACCAAGGTCGTCGTGATCGCCTGACCGCACGGTCTTCCGGGGCGGTTCCTTGACCCGTACGGGCTACGCGGCGTCGCGCCCCTGGGTGGACACGGGCTTGGTCTCGTCCTCCGCGGCCGGCTCGCCGGCAGACCCCGCGGGCCCCTCCTTACGGGATTCCGCGGTCTTACGGGATTCCTCGTCGGCGCCAGGGGGCGTGGAGACGGCGTTGGCCGCGGCGCACGCCGCCAGCAGGTCATTCATCGTCGGCGTCTCGCGCGCATCGTGCTGGTGGGCGGACATGGACGCCTCCCGGGGCTCCTGGGGCAAGCGACAGAAGCTAGGCTCGCTACTTAGGCTGACCTAACTGGGGTCTCCACCCATGTCACCACGCCCGGTACCAGCAGCGCAACATCTTACCGACGGCTTGTCGGAAACTACGGGACGAGTGACCGGATGCGGGGCCCGGCAGGTCCCGGACGTCAGCAGTTCTCCAGCTCCGGCAGCCCGGCGTCCGCCCAGCGCGCGCCATGGCCGGTGACCGTCACCTCGCGCACGTCGTCCACGTCGTCCTCCGGATGCCCGTCCGGCCCGCCCGGCGCGTCTGCCCCCACCGCGCGCCCGATCACGACATGCAGCCGGTTTTCCGACAGCTCCTCGACCTTGCCCTCGCCCCACTCCACGACCACCACCGACTCCGGCAGCGAGACATCGAGGTCCAGGTCCTCCATCTCGTCCAGGCCGCCGCCGAGCCGGTAGGCATCCGCATGCACCAGCGCGGGGCCGCCGACCAGCGAGGGGTGCACCCGGGCGATGACGAAGGTGGGAGAGGTGACGGCGCCGCGCACGCCCAGGCCCTCGCCCAGGCCGCGGGTCAGCGTCGTCTTGCCGGCGCCCAGCTCACCGGTGAGCAGCACCAGGTCGCCGGGGCGCAGCAGCGGGGCCAGCCTGCGGCCCAACTCCTGCATCTGGTCGGAGGACTTGACGGTGATGTGGGCGATCGCGCCGGTGGTGCTCATGTCGCAAATGGTACGGCCTGCCCCTCGCCCCGCCCCATGCCGTCATAGAGCGAGCAGGCCCGCCGGGCAGTGGATCATGCCCGGCGGGCCCTGCGCCTCAGGCGCGGGCGTGCCGTGTGCTGCGGGCCGCCACGCTCGCCCGCTCCACCAGCGACACCAGGTGCTCATTGACCAGCTCGGGCCGCTCCAGCATCACCAGATGCCCGGCGCCGGGGACGCACACCAGCTCCGCTTCGGGCAGCACCTCGACGATCGACCGGCTGTGGTCGGCGGGGGTGATCAGGTCGCTCTCCCCGGCGAGCACCAGTGCGGGCACCGCGTCGTACGCCACCAGCGCCTCGGTCTTGTCGTGCACCGCGAACGCCGGGAAGAACTCGGCGACCACATCGATCGGGGTCGCCTCGATCAGCCGCTCGCCGAACCGCGCGATGGCTGGGTCCACCTGCTCCGGCGAGCCGAACGAATAGCGCTTGATCAGCCCCGCGAACAGATCGGCGGTGGCCCGCCGCCCGCGCTCGACGATCTCGTGCTGCCAGCCCAGCGCCTTGAGCACACCCGGCGCGAGCCAGTGGAAGGCCTTGACCCCCATGGACGGCAGCCCGAAGCCGACCTCGCTGAGCCGGCCCGCGGACGTGCCGATCAGCGCCACGCCGACCACCCGCTGCGCGACGTACTCGGGGAACTGGTCGGCCAGTGCCATCACCGTCATCCCGCCCATGGAGTGCCCGACCAGCACGATCGGCCCCTCGGGCACCGCGGCGTCCAGCACCGCCTTCAGGTCCCGGCCCAGGAGGTCGATGGTGACCTCTTCCGTGCCGTCGATCTGGCCGTGGCCGCGCGCCGAGCGGCCGTGGCTGCGCTGGTCCCAGTGGACGGTGCGCACCGTGCCGCGCAGCGCCGCGCGCTGGAAGTGCCAGGAGTCCTGGCTGAGGCAGTAACCATGGCTGAAGACGACCGTGGGGGCCGCGGAGCGCCGCCCCAGCGCCGCCGTCAGCCGCTTGCGCAGGCCGCCCTGGGCCTCCTGGGCGGCCCGGGCCTCCTTTCCGCGGGCGGGCTTGACGGTCCTGTCCTTGCCGTTCTTGCCGTTCTTGGGCCTGCCGTCCCTGGCGGTCCTGCCCGCCCGGTCGTCGCTCTCCGGCCGGCCCGGCTCCTCGCCCGGCTCGTCGACCTCGTAGTACAGCTCGGTGCCGTCCTCGGCGATCGCCGCGCCCGGTGTGCCGCGCAGCGTGCCGTACGGGCCCGAGGCGTCCAGCGCGAGCCGGGCCCGGCGGCGCATCCCGCGGCCGACCGTCAGCCGCTCTATCGCCACACCGGCCGCGGCGCCCGCCGCGACCACGCCGATCGCGGCGCCGGCGATGCCCGCGTGCCGCCCCGCCCTGGCCCAGTTGTTGGCCGCCTCGGCCGCCACTTCGGCCGCCGCCTCGACCGCCTGCGCGGCGGCCTCCTTGCCGTCGGTCATGCCGTACCCCCCGTGAGCGCTGAGTCTCCTTCGGCTGCTTCGGCTTCGCCCTGTATGCCGCTGTCCACGTAGACGCGTGGAACCCGGGTTCCGATGCGTGTGACGATTTCGTACCCGATGGTTCCGGCCGCCCGGGCCCAGTCCTCCGCGGTCGGCTCACCGCGGTCCCCGGGGCCGAACAGCACCGCCGGATCGCCCGGCTCGGCGCCGTCGCCGCCCAGGTCGACCACGAACTGGTCCATCGCGATCCGGCCGGCGACCGTCCGCCACTTGCCGGCGACCAGCACCGGGCCGGTGCCGGAGGCGTGCCGCGGGATGCCGTCGGCGTACCCCAGCGGGATCAGCGCGAGGGTGGTCTCGCCGGGCGTCGTGTACTGATGCCCGTACGACACGCCGTGGCCGCCCGGGACGCGCTTGACCGAGGCCAGCGACGCCTCCAGGGTCATCGCGGGCCGCAGCCCGAAGTCCTGGGGGGTGCCGAGCTCGGGGCTGGGCGAGATGCCGTAGATGCCGATGCCGGCGCGGACCAGGTCGAAGTGCGCCTCGGGGAGGGTGAGCAGCGCCGGGGTGTTGGCGATATGCCGCACCTCGGGGCGCAGCCCGGCCGCGTCGGCGGTCTTCAGCGCCTCCTCGAAGGCGGTCAGCTGGGCGGCGATCGAGGGGTGTCCGGGCTCGTCGGCGCAGGCGAAGTGCGACCAGACGCCGGTGACGGTCAGCACGCCCTCGGCCTCGGCGGCGCGGGCCGCCGAGGTCAGCCGCGACCAGTCGGCGGGCTGGCAGCCGTTGCGGCCGAGACCGGTGTCGACCTTGAGCTGGACGCGGGCGGCCCGGCCGCACGCCCGCGCCGCTTCGGCCACCTCGCGCAGCGCCCACAGCCCGCTCACCGACACGTCGATGTCCTGCTCGACGGCCGTGCGCCAGGGGCCGCCCGGGGTCCACAGCCAGCACATCAGCCGCCCGGTGTCGCCGGCCGCGCGCAGCGCGAACGCCTCCTCGGGCAGCGCGGTGCCCAGCCAGCCCGCACCGGCCTCACGAGCGGCGCGGGCGCAGGGCACCGCACCGTGTCCGTAGCCGTCGGACTTGACGACGGCCATCAGCTCTGCCCGGGGTGCGCGGGCCCGCAGTGCACGGACGTTCGACCGCACGGCGGCGAGGTCGATGGCGGCACGGGCGCGCTTCGCTGTCTCGTTCATCCCCCTCAGTGTCGCAGGCGACGCCGTGGCGCCCAGGGGGACCGGCGGGGAAACCGCTCTCACACGCCGGGTTTCCGCCCCCAGACGTGGACAATGTCGCTCTTCTTCAGCACATCCCACAGCTTCCGCGCATCCGTCCATGTGAGATTGACGCAGCCGTGCGAGCCGGGTCCGTCGTAGATGTCCTCGTAGACACCGTGCAGCGCCTCTCCGCGGTCGAAGAACTGCGCGAACGGCATCGGCGTGTGGTAGAGGTTCGAGGTGTGGCTCCTGTGCCGCAGGTAGATCCGGTACGTACCGGTACGGGTCTCCATGGTCGGCCGCCCCGAACGGATCGCCACCGGGGGGAAAATCACCTGCTCGCCCTGCTGCACCCACATCAGCTGCCGGTCCAGATCGACACACGCGGTGCGCTCCGGACGTTCCGGGCAGTGACCGGCCCGGTTCGGGTCCTTCTTCGCCCGCATCAGCCGCACCACGGCGCCGGTGACCGGCCCCGCGAAGCCGCTCGCCGGCGCGATGTGGTGCATCTGCTGGAACCGCCGGATCGCCCGGCAGTCCCCCATGCTCTGCCGCCCGTCCACATCCCGCCGCAGATAGTGCTCCGCCTGCCGCTGGTAGGGCCCGGTGGATCTGCTGCAGCTCGACGCCCGGGTGCCCCGGCGCACCACCTCGGACCGCGGTACGTACTCGATGTGCCACTGCCGCCCCCGCGGCCGCCTCGGCATCGGGTCCTCGGCCGTACGCCCTTGGGGAATCCGCGGCATCAGGGCCCGGTCGGGCGTGTCGCCCTCCTCGGCCCGCCGCGGACCACCCGGGATGCCGGGGACCAGGTCGGACACCGCGTACGCGGCGGGCGACGGCGCGACGGCCACCGCGGGCGGCCCGGCGACAACGAGCAGCGAGGCGCAGACCAACAGGGCGGAAAAGGTGCGTTTCATGCCCTCACGCATGCCGTGACCAGGCGGCTTCACCGCCCGCCGGGGACCAGGTTCGCCCTGGTGCCCGCCCCATTCCCCCACCGGGCGTAACGTCGCCCCCCGCACGATCTGTCAGTCCGTCACATTCCGCCAGGCCGCGCCCAGATGGTCCGCGACCTCCGACGCGAGGATCGGCGCGCCCCCGGGGCCCGCCGCCCGGCGCGCCGCGAGACCGTGCAGATACGCGCCCACGGAACCCGCGTCACGGGCCGTGAGCCCCGCGGCGAGCAACGAGCCCGTCACCCCCGACAGCACATCCCCGCTCCCGGCCGTCGCCAGCCAGCTGGTCCCCGTGGGGTTCACCCGCACCGGCCCGTCCGCCCCCGCGACCAGCGTCGTCGAGCCCTTGAGCAGCACCGTGGCGGCATACTGCGCCGCCAGCTCCCGTACGGACTCCATCCGCGCCGCCTCGACCTCGTCGCGGCCGCGCCCCAGCAGCGCGGCTGCCTCCCCCGCATGCGGCGTCAACAGCGTCTCGGCCGTACGCTCCCGGACCTGCCGCGGCGTCAGGAACCGCAGCCCGTCCGCGTCCACCAGCACCGGCACATCCGCCGCCAGCACCTCCGCCAGCGCATCCGACTCGTCCCCGATCCCGGGCCCGATCACCCATGACTGCACCCGGCCGGCCTTGTCCGGCGGCCCGGGGTGCACCAGCGTCTCCGGGAAGTGCGCCAGCACCTTGTCCGCGGCCGGCCCGACATACCGCACGGCCCCCGCGCCGCCCCGCAACGCACCCGCCACGGCCAGCACCGCGGCCCCCGGATACCGCGCGGACCCGGCGACCACCCCCACCACGCCCCGCCGGTATTTGTCGCTCTCGGCCGTCGGACGCGGCAGCAGATCCGCCACATCCGCATGCTGCAACGCCTCCACGTCGGCTTCCTCGGGCAAGGTGAGCCCGATGTCCACCAGCCGCAGCGCCCCCGCCCGCTCCCGCGCCGGATCGACCAGCAGCCCCGGCTTGTAGGCGCCGAAGGTCACCGTCGCATCGGCCCGTACGGCCTCCCCCCGCACCTCACCGCTGTCCGCGTCCACGCCACTGGGCAGATCGACCGCCAGCACCAGCGCCGACTCCCGTGCCGCGCGGGCGAGTTGCGCGGCCTCGGGCCGCAGCCCGCCGCGCCCGCCGATGCCCACGATCCCGTCCACGACGAGATCGGCGCACGCGATGTCGCGCAGCGCGTCGCCGGAGACCCGCCCGCCGGCCGCCCGCAACGCGGCAAGACCCCCCTGGTGCGCCCGTTCGGGCGACAGCAGCACCACGGCCACCCCGGCCCCCCGGCGCGCCAGCCGGGCCCCCGCGTACAACGCGTCCCCGCCGTTGTCGCCGCTGCCCACCAGCAGCACCACCCGGGTGCCGTACACCCGCCCCAGCAACTCCCCGCAGGCGACGGCCAGTCCGGCCGCCGCGCGCTGCATCAGGGCCCCTTCGGGCAACCGGGCCATGAGCTCCCGCTCGGCGGCCCGTACGGTCTCCACGCTGTAGGCAGTCCTCATGCCTCCAGTCTCACCCCTCGGCGATCACCACGGCGGAAGCAACCCCCGCGTCATGGCTCAGGGAGACATGCCACGACCGCACCCCCAGCGCCGCGGCGCAGTCCGCGACGGTGCCCCGCACCCGCAGCCGCGGCCGCCCGCTGTCCTCCACGTACACCTCGGCGTCGGTCCAGTGCAGCCCGCCCGGCGCGCCCAGCGCCTTGGCCACCGCCTCCTTGGCGGCGAACCGTGCCGCCAAGGAGGCGATCCCGCGCCGCTCACCGCTCGGCAGCATCAGCTCCTCCCGGATGAAGAGCCGGTGCGCCAGCTCCGGCGTCCGCTCCAGCGCCGCACCGAAGCGGTCGATCTCCGCGACGTCGATCCCGACCCCGATGATCACTCCACCGTCACCGACTTGGCGAGGTTGCGCGGCTGGTCCACCTCGTTGCCGCGGGCGGTGGCCAGCTCGCAGGCGAAGACCTGGAGCGGAACCGTGGAGACGAGCGGCTGCAACAGCACCGGCGTCCGCGGGATCCGTACGAGGTGATCGGCGTAGGGCACCACCGCCTCGTCGCCCTCCTCCGCGATCACGATCGTCCGCGCCCCCCGGGCCCGGATCTCCTGGATATTGGACACGATCTTGTCGTGCAGCACGGACCGCCCACGCGGCGACGGAACCACGACAACGACCGGCAGATCGTCCTCGATCAACGCGATCGGCCCGTGCTTGAGCTCACCGGCCGCGAAGCCCTCCGCATGCATGTACGCGAGCTCCTTGAGCTTCAGCGCGCCCTCCAGGGCCACCGGATAGCCCACATGCCGCCCCAGGAACAGCACGGTGTTCTTGTCGGCGAGGCTGCGCGCCAGCTCCCGTACCGGCTCCATCGTGCCGAGCACCTGCTCGACCTGGGTGCCGATGGCCGCCAGCTCGCGCACCACGTCCCGGATCTCGTCGCCCCACTTCGTGCCCCGCACCTGCGCGACGTAGAGCGCCACCAGATAGCAGGCCACCAGCTGGGTCAAAAACGCCTTCGTGGACGCCACCGCGACCTCGGGCCCGGCGTGCGTGTACAGCACCGCATCCGACTCGCGCGGAATCGTCGAGCCGTTCGTGTTGCAGATGGCGAGCACCTTCGCGCCCTGCTCACGGGCGTGCCGCAGCGCCATCAGGGTGTCCATGGTCTCGCCGGACTGGCTGATCGCGATCACCAGCGTCCGCCGGTCCAGAATCGGATCGCGATAACGGAATTCACTCGCCAGCTCCGTCTCGCACGGAATCCGGGTCCAGTGCTCGATCGCGTACTTGGCGATCATCCCCGCGTGATAGGCCGTCCCGCACGCCACGATGACGACCTTGTCGACCTCGCGCAGCACCTCCGGCGGGATCCGCACCTCGTCCAGCGACAGCACGCCCGACGCGTCGATCCGCCCCAGCAGCGTGTCCGCGACGGCCTTCGGCTGCTCCGCGATCTCCTTCAGCATGAAGTAGTCGTAACCGCCCTTCTCGGCGGCCGACGCGTCCCAGTCGACGTGGTACTCCCGTACCTGCGCGGGCGCGCCGTCGAAGTCGGTGACCGTCACCCCGTCCCGGCGCAGCTCCACGACCTGGTCCTGGCCCAGCTCGATCGCCTCACGGGTGTGCGCGATGAACGCCGCCACGTCCGAGGCGAGGAACGCCTCGCCGTCCCCGACACCCACCACCAGCGGCGAGTTCCGGCGCGCCCCGACGACCACGTCCGGCTCATCGGCATGCACCGCGACGAGCGTGAAGGCGCCCTCCAGCCGCCGGCACACCTGCCGCATCGCCTCCGCCAGCTCGCCGCACGACGAGTACGCCTCGGCCAGCAGGTGCGCCACGACCTCGGTGTCCGTCTCGGACGCCAACTCATGTCCACGGTCGGTGAGTTCGGCCCGCAGCGCGGCGAAGTTCTCGATGATGCCGTTGTGGACGACACAGACCCGGCCGGCGTTGTCCAGATGCGGATGGGCGTTCTCGTCGGTGGGACCGCCGTGGGTGGCCCACCGGGTGTGCCCGATCCCGGTCGACCCGGCCGGCAGCGGACGGTCCGCCAGCTCCTTCTCCAGGTTGGCGAGTTTGCCGGCCTTCTTGGCCGCTGCCAGCCCGCCATCGGCCAGCACGGCGACACCCGCCGAGTCATAGCCGCGGTACTCCAGCCGCTTCAGCCCGGCCAGGACGACGTCAAGGGCGCTCTGCCCGCCCACGTAACCCACGATTCCGCACATGGAGGCAGCCTACGACGACCGCAGTTCAATACCCGCGCGCTATCCGGTGGTGCGCCTCACGCACCGTCTCCAGGAACTCCTCGTCGGCCTCCGTGTCCGCCCCGGGACCGGTGCCCGGCTCGTAGCGCTCCAGGAAGTCGCCGAGGTCCTCCCCCAGGTCCTCCTCCGGCAGCTCCTCGGCCAGCTCGGCGTACACCCGCGCGGCGAAGCCGTCCGACACGGCATCCGCCCCCCGGTCCTCGCCCGCACCCGCATTTCTCCCCCAGGCCCGCTGTCGCAACAGGCCAGCCCTACGCGCGCGCACACGCACCCCCTGATGTGTCCACGGCCCGAAGCCGGGCCTCCCCGCCGCCGACCGTACCGGGCAATATCCCCCGGGTACAGACATGCAGGCAGAGCGGCACCCGAGCCCGCCCCGGCGTCCACAGGCCCGGCCCCCGGGGCCCTGGTCGGCCACCCCGAGATGAACGGCGCATGGCGGCTGCGCACAATGGGCGCGTGCCCCTGACGACCGATCCGCAGCAACGACGCCGCGCCGACAGTTCCCCGTACGTCGATCTGACGCGCGCGCAGTGGAGTGCCCTGCGGGAGAAGACCCCGCTGCCCCTGACGGCCGACGAGGTCGAACGGCTGCGCGGCCTGGGTGATGTCATCGACCTCGACGAGGTGCGGGACGTCTACCTCCCGCTCTCCCGCCTCCTCAACCTCTACGTCGGCGCCACCAGCAATCTGCGCGGCGCCCTGAACACCTTCCTGGGCGACGTGGGCGGCGGCCCCCAGCCCGGCACCCCGTTCGTCATCGGGGTCGCGGGCAGCGTCGCGGTCGGCAAGTCCACCACCGCCCGGCTGCTCCAGGCGCTGCTGGCCCGCTGGCCCGAGCATCCGCGCGTCGAGCTGGTCACCACCGACGGGTTCCTCTTCCCCAACGCCGAGCTGCACCGGCGCGGCCTGATGTCCCGTAAGGGCTTCCCGGAGTCCTACGACCGTCGGGCGCTGACCCGCTTCGTCGCCGATGTGAAGTCCGGCAAGGCCGAGGTCACCGCGCCCGTCTACTCGCACCTGATCTACGACATCGTGCCCGGCGAGCGGCTGACCGTGCACCGCCCGGACATCCTCATCGTCGAGGGTCTCAACGTCCTCCAGCCGGCGCTGCCCGGCAAGGACGGCCGCACCCGCCTCGGTCTCGCCGACTTCTTCGACTTCTCCGTCTACGTCGACGCCCGCATCGAGGACATCGAGAAGTGGTACCTCGGCCGCTTCCGCAAGCTGCGCGAGACCGCCTTCCAGAACCCGTTCTCGTACTTCCGGAAGTACACCCAGGTCTCCGAGGACGAGGCCCTCGACTACGCCCGCATGATGTGGCGCACCGTCAACAAGCCCAATCTGCAACAGAACGTGGCCCCCACCCGCGGCCGCGCCAACCTCGTGCTGCGCAAGGGCCCGGACCACAAGGTGCAGCGGTTGTCGCTGCGCAAACTCTAGGGAGTACCGCCAGTGCTGCATCTACGCCTCATCGTGCCCGCGGACCGTACGGAGGAGGTGCTGCACCTGCTGGAGTCCACCGTGGGCACCACCCACCTGGCGGTGCTGTCCGGAGCCGCCCGCGATCCGAAGGGCGATGTGGTGCTGTGCGATGTCGCCCGGGAGGCCGGTGACGGGCTGCTGGCCCAGCTGCGGGCGATGGACCTGGACAGACATGGCTCGATCGCGATCGAGAACATCGATCTGTCGCTGTCCCACCGGGCGGACCGCGCCGAAAAGGAGGCGCCCGGCGAGGGCGCCGACGCCGTCCTGTGGGAGTCGCTGACCGACGCCACCCACGAGGAGTCCACGCTCTCCGTCACCTATCTGGCGTTTCTGACGCTCGCCACGATGATCGCGGCGTGCGGTGTGGTCCTCGACAACGCGATCCTGATCGTGGGCGCCATGGCGGTCGGCCCGGAGTTCGGCCCGCTGGCCGGTATCTGTACGGCGCTGGTGCAGCGCGCGCCCCGGCTGGCCTGGCGCTCTCTTCAGGCGCTGCTGGTCGGTTTCGCGGTGGCGATGGTGGTGACCGTCGGCTTCAGCCTCTTCATGGACGCGGTCGGCCTCTTCCATATCGAGGCGTTGGACGCCAAGCGGCCGAACACCAACTTCATCTACCGGCCCGACTGGTTCTCGTTCGTCGTCGCCGTCCTCGCCGGTATCGCCGGGGTGCTGTCGCTGACGTCCGCGAAATCGGGCGCCCTGGTCGGCGTGGCGATCTCCGTCACCACCGTCCCGGCCGCCGCCAACGCCGCGGTGGCCCTCGGCTACCAGGAGTACGGCCAGGCCTGGCACTCCATGGAGCAGCTCCTGCTCAACCTCGCCGGCATCGTCCTCGCCGGCACCCTCACCCTGGCCACACAGAAACTGCTGTGGGCCCGGCATGACACCGGGCCCGCCCTCGGCTAGGAGGGCAGGCCCGGAAAACGGCGACAGCGATCAGCCCAGCGCCGACTTCACCGCGTCGGCCAGCCGCTCGGCCACGGACCGCGCCTGCTCGATGTCCGCCGCCTCCACCATGACGCGCACCAGCGGCTCCGTACCGGACGGCCGCAGCAGCACCCGGCCGGTCGCGCCCAGCTCCCGCTCCGCCTCGGCGACCGCGGTGGTCAGCTCGGGCGAGGTGGCCACCCGCGACCTGTCGACATCGGGGACGTTGATCAGGATCTGCGGCAGCCGCTCCATGACGCCCACCAGGTCGGCCAGCGTCCGGCCGGTCGTGGCGACCCGGGCGGCCAGCATCAGGCCGGTCAGCGTGCCGTCCCCGGTGGTGGCGTGGTCCAGCACGATCACATGCCCGGACTGCTCGCCGCCCAGCGCGAAGCCGTGCGCCTTCATCTCCTCCAGGACGTACCGGTCGCCGACCGCGCTCTGCACGAGGTCGATGCCCTCGCGCTCCATGGCCAGCTTGAAGCCCAGGTTGGACATGACGGTGGCGACGACGGTGTTCTTGCGCAGCACACCGGCCTCCCGCATGCCGAGCGCGAGAACGGCCAGGATCTGGTCGCCGTCGACCTCGTTGCCCTCGCCGTCCACGGCCAGGCAGCGGTCCGCGTCACCGTCGTGGGCGACACCCAGGTCGGCGCCGTGCTCGACGACGGCCGCGCGCAGCAGCCCCAGATGGGTGGAGCCACAGCCGTCGTTGATGTTCAGGCCGTCGGGGTCGGTGCCGATGGTGATGACCTCGGCGCCGGCCCGCGCGAACGCCTCGGGCGAGACCCGCGCCGCCGCGCCGTGCGCACCATCGATGACGATCTTCAGCCCGTCCAGGCGGTTGGGCAGTACGCCGACCAGATGCGCGACGTAGTTGTCGAAGCCCTCGTCGTAGACGGTGACCCGGCCCACGCCGTCGCCGGTCGGCCGCTCCCACGGCTCCCCGGAGCTGTGGGAGCGGTAGGTCTTCTCGATCCGGTCCTCCAGCTCGTCGGCGAGCTTGTGGCCGCCGCGCGCGAAGAACTTGATGCCGTTGTCGGGCATCGGGTTGTGGCTGGCGGAGAGCATCACGCCGAGGTCCGCGCCGAGCGAGCCGGTCAGATACGCGACCGCCGGGGTCGGAAGCACGCCCACCCGCAGCACGTCCACGCCGGCGCTGGCCAGACCCGCGACGACCGCGGCCTCCAGGAACTCACCGGACGCGCGTGGATCGCGTCCGACCACCGCCACCGGCCGGTGACCTTCGAATGTGCCCGCTTCCGCGAGCACATGCGCCGCAGCGACCGACAGACCGAGCGCCAGCTCCGCCGTCAGATCCGCATTGGCGACGCCGCGCACACCGTCCGTGCCGAAGAGTCGTCCCACTGGTGTCCTCCGAGTAGATGAGCTTGGACCAGAGCATTAAGTCCAGGTATACGCCCCTGGTCCCGGATAGCCGAACGCCCCGGCAGCACGGATCCGTGCCACCGGGGCGTTCGCCAAGTGCTGCATGTCGCAGCGAGCGCGGATTAGCGCTTGCTGTACTGCGGCGCCTTACGGGCCTTCTTCAGACCGGCCTTCTTGCGCTCGACCGCACGGTCGTCACGCTTGAGGAACCCGGCCTTCTTCAGCGCGCCGCGGTTGTTGTCCACGTCGGCCTCGTTCAGCGCACGGGCCACGCCCAGACGCAGCGCACCGGCCTGGCCGGAGATACCGCCGCCGGCGATGCGGGCGATGACGTCGTAGCGGTTGTCGAGCTCGAGCACCTTGAAGGGCTCGTTGACTTCCTGCTGGTGCACCTTGTTGGGGAAGTAGCCCTCAAGGGTGCGACCGTTGATCTTCCACTGGCCGGTGCCCGGAACGATCCGGACGCGGGCAATGGCGTTCTTGCGACGGCCCAGGCCGGCGGCCGGCTGCGGGTCGCCGAAGCGGGAGGCGAGGGACTCGGAGGTGTACTCCGACTCCACGACCTCGGTCTCGGTGGTGTATTCCTCGACGGCGTCTTCGTTCTCGATGACGGTCTCGGGAGTGGTCTCGGCCACGATGCTCCTCAGATTCTCTGTCGTCTTAGGGGGTGGCCGGACTTACTGCGCGACCTGGGTGATCTCGAACGGGACCGGCTGCTGCGCAGCGTGCGGGTGCTCGGCGCCCGCGTAGACCTTCAGCTTCGAGAGCATCTGACGGCCGAGGGTGTTCTTGGGGAGCATGCCCTTGATGGCCTTCTCGACGGCCTTCTCGGGGTTCTTGTCGAGCAGCTCGTCGTAGCGGACGGAGCGCAGACCACCCGGGAAACCAGAGTGACGGTAGGCCATCTTCTGGGTCCGCTTGTTGCCCGACAGGTGCACCTTGTCGGCGTTGACGATGATGACGAAGTCACCCATGTCAACGTGCGGCGCGTAGACCGGCTTGTGCTTACCCCGGAGGAGGGTCGCGGCCTGGCTGGCCAGACGGCCCAGGACAACGTCCTGCGCGTCAATGATGTGCCACTGGCGCTGGACATCGCCGGGCTTGGGGCTGAACGTACGCACGTCTTAGCCTTCGCTTCTTAAGTGAATGGGTCCTGTACTGGTCACCCTGGCTGATCACGCAGCAGGGCGGCACTACGGGTGACGCAACCCGATCGTCCGCCGCTGGTTATCGGCCCAGGGACCGGCGTAAGGGCCCCTCACGTGAGATAGAGCAAGCCAATACGCATAACGAACCAGCAGAATACCGGGCCGCCCCGTGCGGGGTCAAAACGCCCCCCGAACCGCCGTACGGTTCCGGGCCGCCACCCCTACCGCTCCCGCTCCACCCGGCGCTCGTCCCACACCGGCTCCGCCGTCTCCCGCACCAGCCCGTCCGAGCCGAAAACCAGGAACCGGTCGAACGATCGCGCGAACCAGCGGTCGTGCGTCACCGCCACCACCGTCCCCTCATACGCCTCCAGCCCCTCCTGCAACGCCTCCGCCGACTCCAGGTCCAGGTTGTCCGTCGGCTCGTCCAACAGCAGCGCCGTCGTGCCCGAGAGCTCCAGCAGCAGGATCTGGAAGCGCGCCTGCTGGCCGCCGGAGAGGCGCTCGAAGCGCTGCTCGGCCTGTTTCTCCAGTTCATAGCGGCGGAGCGCCGACATGGCCTGGCCCTTGTCCTTGGCGTGCTCGGTCCACAGGATGTCGAGCAGGGTGCGGCCCATCAGCTCGGGGTGGGCGTGCGTCTGGGCGAAGTGCCCGGGGACGACACGGGCGCCCAGCTTCCAGGTGCCGGTGTGCGCCACGGGGTCCCCGGACCCCTCGGCGCCTCCGGCCAGCAGGCGCAGGAAGTGCGATTTGCCGGAGCCGTTGGAGCCGAGGACCGCGACCCGCTCGCCGTAGAAGATCTCCAGGTCGAACGGCCGCATCAGGCCGGTCAGCTCCAGGCGCTCGCAGGTGACCGCCCGCACCCCGGTCCGCCCGCCGCGCAGCCGCATCGTGATGTCCTGCTCGCGCGGCGGCTCCGGCGGCGGGCCGGCCTCCTCGAACTTCCGCAGCCGGGTCTGCGCCGCCGCATAGCGCGAGGCCATCTCATGGCTGACCGAGGCCGCCTGCCGCAGCGAGACCACCAGCTTCTTGAGCTGCGCATGCTTCTCGTCCCAGCGCCGGCGCAGCTCCTCGAAGCGGGCGAACCGCTCCTTGCGGGCCTGGTGGTACGTGTCGAAGCCACCGCCGTGCACCCATACGTCCGAGCCCGCCGGCCCCGGCTCGACACTGACGATCTTCTCCGCGGCGCGGGCCAGCAGCTCCCGGTCGTGCGAGACGAACAGCACCGTCTTACGGGTCGTCCGCAGCTGCTCCTCCAGCCACCGCTTGCCCGGCACGTCCAGATAGTTGTCCGGCTCGTCCAGCAGCAGCACCTCGTCCGTGCCGCGCAGCAGCGACTCCAGCACCAGCCGCTTCTGCTCACCCCCGGACAGCGTGCGCACCTGCCGCCACTGCGCCTTCTCGTACGGCACCCCCAGCGCCGCCATCGTGCAGATGTCCCAGACCGTCTCGGCCTCGTAACCGCGCGCCTCCGCCCAGTCGCTCAGCGCCTGCGCATACGCCATCTGCGCGTCCTCGTCATCGGCGGTCATGATCGCGCTCTCGGCGGCGTCCACCGCCTCCGCCGCCTCCCTGATCCGCGGCTGCGCGACGGAGACCAGCAGGTCACGCACCGTGCGATCGTCCCGTACGGAGCCCACGAACTGCGGCATCACGCCCAGCCCGCCGCTGACCGTCACCGCCCCGCCGTGCGGCTGCAGCTCCCCCGCGATCAACCGCAGCAGCGTCGTCTTGCCGGCGCCGTTGGCCCCCACCAACGCGACCGACGCGCCCTCCCCCACCCGGAAGGACACATCCCCCAGCAGGACCCTCCCGTCCGGCAGGTAGTACTCCAGATGCCCGGCTTCAAGATGTCCCATGAGCGGGATTGTCACCGGCCACCACGTGTTCCACCAACCCCATTAGGATGCGCGGCATGAGTTTTGGGCAAGGCGGGCCCTTCGACGGCCCCGGGGGATCTTCATCGTCCACTCCGGACTGGGACGCACTCGCCGCAGAGAGCGAGACGCTGGCCCGCCGCAAACGCTGGATGTGGATCGGCGGCGGCGCGGTGGCGACCCTCGCGGTGGCCGGCATCGTCGCGGCCGCCGTCATGTCCAGCGGCGGCTCACCGGGCGGCAACCCGACAGCGGCGCCCACCACGTCCGGCCAGGCCGCGGCGCCGGACGACAAGCCGTCGTTCCCCGACGTCTCCGTGCCGCCCCCGCCCAACCCGCAGGACTACATCTCGGACCCGAAGAAGGACACCGCACAGCTCACTCCCGCGACCCTCTTCCCGCAGAAGACCATGGTCATCGGCGACCACAGCTACCCGCGCACCAACACCGCCACCACCAAGGACTGCACCGCCGGCGCCCAGGGCGCGCTGGTCTCCTCGCTGTCCCACAACGGCTGTAAGCAGCTGCTGCGCGCCACGTACTCCAAGGGCGGCGTCGCGGTCACCATCGGCATCGCGGTCTTCGACTCGCCTGCCAAGGCGACCAAGGTCATGAACGAGAACAAGGCGAACCTCATGCCGCTGCCCGGCGGCGGGGTCCCCGCGAACTTCTGCCAGGGCACGAAGTGCCGGATGGCGACCAACGCCACCGGCCGGTACGCCTACTTCACGATCGCCGGCTACCTCAACGGCCAGGACGTCACCGGCACCGAGACCAAGGCCCAGCAGATCGCCCGCGACGGCGGCTCCTACGCCTTCAGCCAGATCACCCAGCGCGGCAAGGACCAGGCCGCGAAGGCCGCCGAGCGGCAGCTCAAGGAAGCCCAGAAGAAGGCCGGCCAGTCATAGCCCCGGTTGCCCGTGGTGGCGCCCTTTGCGGCGGCGCCACCACCGGGCACCCCGGCCCGCCGCGTCAGCAGCAGCCGCCCCCAAAGGCCCCGGGCAGGGTCCGCTTGTTCCGCGCCTCCTGGTTGCGCGCCATCAGCAGCTCATCGGCCGGATAGCCGACCTCTTCCAGGGTCAGACCGTGCGGGCGTACGACATGCACCGCGGAGTCCCGGACGCCCGCCGCCAGCACCTTCCCGGGCCACTCCGTGGGCCGGTGCCCGTCCCCGACGAACAGCATCGCGCCGACCAGCGACCGCACCATGTTGTGACAGAACGCGTCCGCCTTCACCGTGGCGGTGATGATCCCGTCCGCCCCGCGCTCCCAGCTGAGCTGCTGCAGCGTACGGATCGTCGTCGCGCCCTCCCGCCGCTTGCAGTACGCCGCGAAGTCGTGCTCCCCCAGCAGCGGCCGCGAGGCCTCGTTCATGGCGTCGACGTCCAGCTCCCAGTCGTGCCACAGCACATGGCCGCGCAGCAGCGGATCGACGCCCCCGTGGTGATCGGTCACCCGGTACGCATACCGCCGCCAGATCGCCGAGAACCGCGCATTGAACCCGTACGGCGCCTCGGCGATCCGCCACACCCGCACGTCCTTGGGCAACCGCCCGGCCAGCCGTCGCAGCAGCTTGTCCGCATGCTCGGCCCACACGCTCTCCGGCAGGTCGACATGCGCCACCTGACCACGGGCGTGCACCCCGGCATCGGTCCGCCCGGCGACGGTCAGCTCGTAGGTCGTCTCCCCCGACCGCGTCACCGTCCGCAGCGCGTCCTCGATCTCCGCCTGAACGGTGCGCTGCCCGCCGGCCTGCTTGGCCCACCCGGAGAAGTCCTTGCCGTCATACGACAGGTCCATCCGCACCCGGACGTACCCGGGCTCTACCTCATCACTCACAACAGCAATCCTCTCAAGCCGCGGCAGCCGCCCCGCCCTACGCCCACGCGAAAGCGGGCCCGCCCCGAAGGGCGGACCCGCTCACAGCGAGACAGTGCCTCAGGCGTCCTTCGACTCCTCGGCCGACGCCTCGACGGACTCGGCCTCAGCAGCCGCGTCCTTCTTGAGGGCGTCTTCCTTGACCGCGCGCTTGGTCGCGGCCTCGGCCTCACCGGTGGCCTGCTGGGCCACGGTCAGCGCCTCCACCAGCTCGATGACGGCCATGGGAGCGTTGTCGCCACGACGGTTACCGATCTTGGTGATACGGGTGTAGCCACCCGGGCGGTTCTCGAACCGCGGGGCGATCTCGGTGAACAGCGTGTGGACGACGCTCTTGTCCGAGATCAGCTGCATGACCTGACGGCGGTTGTGAAGGTCGCCCTTCTTCGCCTTGGTCACCAGACGCTCCGCGTACGGACGCAGACGACGGGCCTTGGCCTCGGTCGTCGTGATGCGACCGTGCTCGAAGAGAGCGGTGGCCAGGTTCCGCAGCATCAGACGCTCGTGCGCGGCGCTGCCGCCCAGACGGGCACCCTTGGCGGGCTTCGGCATGGTGTTTCTCCTTCATTGCTGCACCGGCCGTATCAGGTACCGGTGTCAGTTCCCACGAGGCGGCCGCCCCGCGGAAGATTCTGCATTCTCCGGGGGATAGCCCCCGTACCCCCAGCCGGAAGCCCGAGCCGGTGGTCAACACAGCTGAGGCCCGGGAATGGCTCCCGGACCCCAGCCGGACGAACTCAGTACTGCTCGGTCTCCACGAAACCCGCGTCCGCGTCGTCATCGGCGCCAAAGGCGTCCGCGGCGGCGGTCGGGTCGAATCCGGGCGGGCTGTCCTTGAGCGCCAGGCCCATGCCGGCCAGCTTCGCCTTGACCTCGTCGATCGACTTCGCACCGAAGTTGCGGATGTCGAGCAGGTCGGCCTCGGAGCGGGCGACGAGCTCACCCACGGAGTGGATGCCCTCACGCTTGAGGCAGTTGTACGACCGAACGGTGAGCTCCAGCTCCTCGATCGGCAGCGCCAGGTCGGCGGCCAGGGCGGCGTCCGTCGGGGACGGGCCCATGTCGATGCCCTCGGCGTCGATGTTGAGCTCGCGGGCCAGACCGAACAGCTCGACCAGGGTCTTACCGGCCGACGCCATGGCGTCACGCGGACGCATGGCCTGCTTGGTCTCGACGTCGACGATCAGCTTGTCGAAGTCGGTGCGCTGCTCGACACGGGTCGCCTCGACCTTGTAGGTGACCTTGAGCACCGGCGAGTAGATGGAGTCGACCGGGATACGGCCGATCTCCTGGCCCGCCTGCTTGTTCTGGACGGCGGAGACATAGCCGCGACCGCGCTCGACGGTCAGCTCCATCTCCAGCTTGCCCTTGCCGTTCAGCGTGGCGAGGACCAGGTCGGGGTTGTGCACCTCGACACCGGCCGGAGGCGCGATGTCGGCGGCGGTCACCAGGCCCGGGCCCTGCTTGCGCAGGTACATCACGACAGGCTCGTCGTGCTCCGAGGAGACGACCAGCTGCTTGATGTTGAGGATGAGGTCGGTGACGTCCTCCTTGACGCCCGGCACGGTGGTGAACTCGTGCAGGACACCGTCGATACGGATGGACGTGACCGCCGCACCCGGAATCGAGGAGAGGAGGGTGCGACGCAGGGAGTTGCCGAGGGTGTAGCCGAAGCCCGGCTCCAGCGGCTCGATCACGAACCGCGAGCGGTATTCGTCGACGACCTCTTCGGTCAGCGAGGGACGCTGAGCAATCAGCATGTTGTTTCGATCCTTCAGTCGTGGGCGCCCGCTATTTGACGCCCGCTGTACTTCAAAGGGTACGGGCGGTACGGCGCCAATGGCTCCGTACCGCCCGGACCACTGAGCTCTTACTTGGAGTAGAGCTCAACGATCAGCTGCTCCTGCACCTGGGTGTCGATCACCTGGCGCTCGGGCAGGCTGTGCACGAGGATCCGGAGGTTCGAGGGGATCGCTTCCAGCCAGGCCGGAACGGTCTTCTCGCCGGCCTCGGCCTTGGCCACCTCGAAGGGGGTCAGGTTCCGAGAGCCCTCGCGGACCTCGACGATGTCGTTCACGGCGACGCGGGCCGACGGGATGTCGGTCTTGCGGCCGTTCACGTTGATGTGTCCGTGACGGACCAGCTGACGGGCGTGGTCACGGGACTTGGCGAAGCCGGCCCGGTACACCACGTTGTCGAGGCGGGTCTCAAGGATGCGCAGAAGGTTCTCACCGGTCTTGCCGGACTTCTGGTTCGCTTCCTTGTAGTAGTTCACGAACTGCTTCTCAAGGACACCGTAGATACGGCTGCACTTCTGCTTCTCACGAAGCTGGAGCAGGTACTCGCTGTCCTTGGTGCGCCCGCGACCGTGCTCACCCGGGGGGTAAGGACGGATCTCGATCGGGCACTTTGCGCTCTCGCACTTGCTGCCCTTGAGGAACAGCTTCTGCTTCTCCCGACGGCAACGCTTGCAGTCGGCCCCGGTGTAACGCGCCATATTGTCTTGTCTCCTACTTCAGCTGGTCAGACGCGGCGGCGCTTGGGCGGGCGGCATCCGTTGTGCGGGGTGGGGGTGACGTCCTGGATCGAACCCACCTCAAGGCCGGTGGCCTGGAGGGAGCGGATCGCGGTCTCACGGCCGGAGCCGGGACCCTTGACGAAGACGTCGACCTTGCGCATGCCGTGCTCCTGCGCGCGACGCGCGGCCGACTCGGCGGCCATCTGCGCGGCGAAGGGGGTGGACTTGCGCGAGCCCTTGAAGCCGACATGGCCGGCAGAGGCCCAAGAGATCACGTTGCCCGTGGGGTCGGTGATCGAAACGATCGTGTTGTTGAACGTGCTCTTGATGTGAGCGTGCCCGTGGGCAACGTTCTTCTTCTCCTTGCGGCGCACCTTCTTGGCGCCGGCCGTACGGCCCTTCGGAGGCATGTATTTCTCCCGTGGAGGTGGTCGGTCCTACAGCGAAGACCGCTGATAAGCGTCCTGCTGAGGACTACTTCTTGCCCGGCTTCTTCTTGCCGGCGATCGCGCGACGCGGACCCTTGCGGGTACGGGCGTTCGTGCTGGTGCGCTGACCGTGCACCGGCAGACCGCGGCGGTGACGCAGACCCTGGTAGCAGCCGATCTCGACCTTGCGGCGGATGTCGGCCTGGATCTCGCGACGGAGGTCACCCTCGGTCTTGAGGTTGTTGTCCACGTACTCGCGGATCTTGACGAGGTCTTCCTCGGCCAGGTCGCGAACACGGGTGTTCGGGTTCACGCCGGTGGCGGCGAGAGTCTGCTGCGACAGCGTCCGCCCGATACCGAAGACGTAGGTGAGGGCGACCTCCACACGCTTTTCGCGCGGGAGATCAACGCCTGCGAGGCGTGCCATTGATGTGGCTCCTGATGGCTATTCGGAGGTCTTCCGCAGCACCGTTCCCGTAAGACTCTGAAGAATTACGAGCCGGGTCCCCGGCCTCCGAGCCGAGGGTGTCGTCCCCACGCGACAGATGCGGGGGTCGGGTGACTGCGTATGTACGTATGTGCTTGCGTCGCGCGAACTGCGAAATGCAGGTGGTCGTACGTCAGCCCTGGCGCTGCTTGTGGCGCAGGTTGTCGCAGATGACCATGACCCGGCCGTGGCGGCGGATCACCTTGCACTTGTCGCAGATCTTCTTGACGCTCGGCTTGACCTTCATGGGATGTGAGGTTCTCCGGGTCAGTGCCGTCACCCCACGGGAGAGCGGGGCGGCGACAAGATCTACTTGTAGCGGTAGACGATCCGGCCACGCGTCAGGTCGTACGGAGACAGCTCCACCACGACCCGGTCATCCGGGAGGATACGGATGTAGTGCATCCGCATCTTGCCGCTGATGTGCGCGAGGACCTTGTGACCGTTCTGGAGCTCCACCTTGAACATGGCGTTCGGGAGGGACTCGATCACGGTGCCCTCGATTTCGATGGCACCTTGCTTCTTGGCCACGCTTCGCCCTTCGAATCGGCTACCTTGATCGACTATCCCGCACCAACCCTCAACCAAGAGGGCATACGGATGCACGAGAGCCGACGCGTCAGTCTACGTCAGGGCCTAGGAAAAGACGAATCCTGGATTATTGCCCACCGGACGTGATCCTTACGCCCTGGCCCGGCTCAGGCGATGGGGTCGGGAGCCGCCGTGATGCCCAGCTCGGCCAGCTTGGCCTTGCCGCCGTCCGGCGCGGTCAGCACCAGCGGGCCGTCCTCGGTCAGCGCGACCGAGTGCTCCCAGTGCGAGGACCAGCTGCCGTCGTTCGACTTGACCGTCCAGTCGTCGTCGAGGACGTGCGTCTTGGCCGTGCCGAGATTGACCATCGGCTCGATCGCGATGCAGAAGCCGGGCACCAGCTTGGGGCCGCGGCCGCGCTTGCGGTCGACGTAGTTCAGCAGATGCGGGTCCATGTGCATCTGCGAGCCGATGCCATGGCCGCCGTAGTCCTCGACGATGCCGTACTTACCGCTGGAGGGACGGGGCTGGCGCCGGATGTAGCCCTCGATCGCCTTGGAGATGTCCACCAGGCGGTTGCCCTTGGCGACCGCCGCGATACCGGCCCACATGGACTCCTCGGTGACCCGGCTCAGCTCGACCAGTTCCGCCGAGTGACCGGAGCCGACGAAGGCGGTGTACGCGGCGTCGCCGTGCCAGCCGTCGATGATCGCGCCGCAGTCGATGGAGATGATGTCGCCGTCCTGCAGCACCGTGTCGGTGGAGGGGATGCCGTGGACCACGACATCGTTGACCGAGGTGCAGATCGTCGCGGGGAAGCCGCCGTAACCGAGGAAGTTCGACTTCGCGCCGTGCTCCGCGAGCACCTTGCGCGCCGCGTCGTCCAGGTCCTTGGTCGTGGCGCCCGGCACCGCGACCTTCCGGGTCGCCGCGTGGATGGCGGCGACCACCAGCCCCGCCTCGCGCATCTTCGCGATCTGCTCGGGGGTCTTGATCTCCACCATTACGGCCTTCCTTTGCGACTGAACCGCCGCCGCTCTCGCGGAGGTGGCTGACCGCCGCTGTGGTTACTCAATTGAGGGTCGCTGCCTACGGTAACCGGTCCGCGCCCGGACCGGCTCGCCCCGGATACGCAGCGGCCGCGGTACCCCTGGGGGGCACCGCGGCCGGTACGGAGCTGCTGGTTACGCGTCGCCCTCAAGCGCGGCCATCGCGCGCTTGGTGACCTCTTCGACCTTGCCGAGGGCCGGGATCGTCACGACCAGATCCTGGGCCTTGTAGTAGTCGATGATCGGCTCGGTCTCCGTGTGGTAGACCTCCAGCCGCTTGCGGACGGTCTCCTCGCGGTCGTCGTCACGCTGGTACAGATCGCCGCCGCAGACATCGCACACGCCCGCGGTCTTCGGCTTGTTGTACTCGGCGTGGAAGACGTGGCTGCTGTCCTTGCGACAGATGCGCCGGCCGGCGATCCGCTTGACGACCTCGTCCTCGGGGACCTCCAGGTCCAGGACGGCGTCCAGCGTGAGGTTCTTGGCCTTGAGGTACTCGTCCAGCGCCTCGGCCTGGCCGAGGTTCCGCGGGAAGCCGTCCAGAAGGAAACCCTCGGCGGCGTCGGCCTGCTCCATGCGGTCCTCGGCCATCCCGATGGTGACCGAGTCGGGCACCAGATTTCCGGCGTCCATGTACGACTTCGCCTCGACACCCAGGGGCGTGCCCTGGCTGATGTTGGCGCGGAACAGGTCCCCCGTGGAGATGTGCGGGATCGCGAGGTTCTTGGCAAGGTACGCAGCCTGCGTACCCTTGCCGGCCCCCGGGGGTCCGACGAGGACGATTCGCATCAGCGGAGGAACCCTTCGTAGTTGCGCTGCTGAAGCTGGCTCTCGATCTGCTTCACGGTCTCCAGGCCCACACCCACGATGATGAGGATGCTCGTCCCGCCGAACGGGAAGTTCTGGTTCGCGTTGAACAGCACCAACGCCACTGTTGGTACGAGCGCGATCAGCCCCAGGTACAGCGAGCCCGGCCACGTGATCCGGTTGAGCACGTAGCTGAGGTACTCGGCCGTCGGGCGACCAGCCCGGATACCCGGGATGAAGCCACCATACTTCTTCATGTTGTCGGCAACTTCTTCGGGGTTGAAGCTGATGGCGACGTAGAAGAAGGCGAAGAACACGATCAGCAGGAAGTACGTAACGATGTAAACCGGGTGATTTCCCTTGGTGAAGTTGGTGGCGATCCAGGTCGCCCATGCCGCCTTCGACCCGCTGAACTGTGCAACGAGGGCTGGAATGTAGAGCAGCGATGACGCGAAGATGACGGGAATCACACCCGCCTGATTCACCTTGAGCGGGATGTAAGTGGACGTACCGCCATAGGACCGGCGCCCGATCATCCGCTTCGCGTACTGCACCGGGATACGTCGCTGAGCCTGCTCGACGAAGACCACCAGGGCGACCATCGCCAGACCCACGGCGATCACTGCGAAGAACTCGATCCAGCCGTCGGCGAGCTTGCCGGTGAGCTTGATCTGCCACAGCGCGCCCGGGAAGCCGGCGGCGATCGAGATGAACATCAGGATCGACATGCCGTTGCCGATACCGCGGTCGGTGACGAGCTCACCGAGCCACATGATCAGGCCGGTGCCGGCGGTCATCGTGATGACCATCGTGATCGTGGTGAAGATCGAGTCGCTGGGCACGATTTCGCTGGCGACCGGGCAGCTCTGGAAGAGCGCACCGCTGCGGGCGGTGGCCACCAGGCCGGTGCCCTGCAGGATGGCGAGCGCCACGGTCAGATAGCGGGTGTACTGGGTGATCTTCGCCTGGCCGGACTGTCCCTCTTTCTTGAGGGCCTCCAGCCTGGGGATCACCACGGTCAGCAGCTGGAGGATGATGCTCGCCGTGATGTACGGCATGATCCCCAGCGCGAAGATCGTGATCTGCAGCAGCGCACCACCGCTGAACATGTTCACCAGGGCGAACAACCCGCTGTTGCCNACCACCGCTGAACATGTTCACCAGGGCGAACAACCCGCTGTTGCCGCCGGCCTGCTTCATGCAGGTCTCGACGTTCGCGTAGTTCACCCCGGGGACCGGGACGTGCGCACCGATCCGGTAGAGCACCACGATGCCCAATGTGAACAGCAGCTTCTTGCGCAGGTCGGGCGTCTTGAACGCTCGGGCGAACGCGGTGAGCACGGTGCCTCCTGCGCCCCTCGCCTTGAATGCGAGAGGTGACGGTCTTGAGGATCGACGAATACTTAGCGGCCAAAAATCCGCGTGGACAGGGTCCACGCGGCGGGGGCCCGGGACCGAAGCCCCGGAAAACAACAGTCCATGCCACCTTACCGGCGACCGTACCCCCTTGGAACGACCAACCGGGGATGCCCCAATCAATGGGCATCCCCGGTCAGTTGAACCAACGAACTCAGATGAGCTCGGTGACGGTGCCGCCGGCAGCGGCGATCTTCTCCTTGGCGGAGCCGGAAACGGCGTCAACCGAAACCTGCAGCGCCACGGAGATCTCGCCCTGGCCCAGGACCTTGACGAGCTCGTTCTTGCGCACCGCGCCCTTGGCAACCAGACCGGCCACCGTGACCTCGCCACCCTGCGGGTAGAGCTCGGCCAGCTTGGTCAGGTTCACGACCTGGAACTGCTTGTGCGCGGGGTTCTTGAAGCCCTTCAGCTTCGGGAGGCGCATGTGGAGGGGCATCTGCCCGCCCTCGAAGCGCTCCGGAACCTGGTAACGGGCCTTCGTGCCCTTGGTACCACGACCAGCGGTCTTACCCTTGGATGCCTCACCACGACCGACACGGGTCTTGGCGGTCTTGGCACCCGGGGCGGGCCGGAGGTTGTGGACCTTCAGCGGGTTGTTCTCCGCCATGTCAGTCGACCTCCTCAACCGTCACGAGGTGGCGGACGGTGTGCACCATGCCGCGGAACTCGGGACGGTCCTCCTTGACAACCACGTCGTTGAGCCGCTTGAGGCCCAGCGAACGAAGGGTGTCGCGGTGGTTCTGCTTGCTACCGATGTAGGACTTAGTCTGCGTGATCTTGAGGTGCGCCATTACGCGGTCACCCCAGCACGCGCCCGCAGCAGAGCGGCGGGAGCAACGTCCTCCAGCGGCAGGCCACGACGGGCCGCGATCTCCTCGGGGCGCTGAAGGCCCTGAAGCGCGGTCACCGTGGCGTGCACGATGTTGATCGGGTTCGACGAACCGAGCGACTTGCTCAGCACGTCGTGGATGCCCGCGCACTCCAGAACGGCACGCACGGGGCCACCGGCGATCACACCGGTACCGGGGGAAGCCGGCTTGAGCAGGACAACGCCCGCAGCCTTCTCGCCCTGGATGGGGTGAGGAATGGTGCCCTGGATACGGGGGACCTTGAAGAAGTTCTTCTTGGCCTCTTCCACGCCCTTGGCGATGGCAGCCGGAACTTCCTTGGCCTTGCCGTAACCGACACCTACGGTGCCGTCACCGTCGCCCACCACGACCAGCGCGGTGAAGCTGAAACGGCGACCACCCTTGACAACCTTGGCGACGCGGTTGATCGCGACAACGCGCTCAACGTACGCGGTCTTCTCGGCGGCAGCGCCACCGTCGCGACCCTTCCGGTCCCGCCGCTCGCCGCCACCGGCACCGCTTCCGCGGCGCTGGGGTCCAGCCATTGGATTTACCTCTCTCTGTTACGTCCGCTAGCTCCGGAACCGGGGCTTAGAACTTCAGCCCGGCTTCGCGGGCGGCGTCGGCCAGAGCGGCAATCCGCCCGGCGTACTGCTTGCCACCACGGTCGAACACGACGGCCTCGACACCGGCGGCCTTAGCACGCTCGGCAACCAGGGCGCCGACCTTCTTGGCCTGAGCGCTCTTGTCGCCCTCGCCACCACGAACCGACGCGTCCAGGCTCGACGCCGAGGCCACCGTGTGGCCCGCGATGTCATCGATGACCTGCGCGGTGATGCCACGGTTGGACCGCGTCACCACCAGACGCGGACGCTCCGGGGTACCCGAAATCCGCTTACGGATGCGGATGTGGCGACGCTTGATGGCGGCGCGCTTGTAGGCGTCACCCTTCGCGATCTTCACACCGTATGCCATGGCTTACTTACCAGCCTTTCCGACCTTGCGGCGGATGACCTCGCCGGCGTACTTGACGCCCTTGGCCTTGTACGGGTCAGGCTTACGCAGCTTGCGGATGTTCGCCGCCACCTCGCCGACCTTCTGCTTGTCGATGCCCTCGACGCTGAGCTTGGTCGGGGACTCGACCTTGAAGGAGATCCCCTCGGGGGCCTCGATCACGATCGGGTGGCTGTAGCCCAGGGCGAACTCCAGGTTGGAGCCCTTCGCCTGGACGCGGTAACCGACACCGCTGATCTCGAGCGCCTTGCTGTAGCCCTGGGTCACGCCGGTGATCATGTTCGCCACCAGCGTGCGGGACAGGCCGTGCAGGGCCTTGTTCTGACGCTCGTCGTTCGGGCGGGTGACGCTGATAACGCCGTCCTCACCCTTGGCGACCTCGATGGGAGCGGCAACGGTGTGCGAAAGGGAGCCCTTGGGACCCTTCACCGAAACCGTGCGGCCATCGATGGTGACGTCCACACCAGCGGGAACCTGGATGGGCAGCTTGCCAATACGCGACATTAGCTATTCCTCCGTTCCCTGGTTACCAGACGTAGGCGAGGACTTCCCCACCCACGCCCTTCTTGCTGGCCTGCTGACCGGTCAGGAGACCGTGGGACGTGGAGATGATCGCCACGCCCAGGCCGCCGAGGACCTTCGGCAGGTTGGTGGACTTTGCGTAGACACGCAGGCCCGGCTTCGAGATCCGCTTGATGCCGGCGATCGAGCGCTCGCGGTTCGGGCCGAACTTCAGCTCGAGGACGAGGTTCTTGCCAACCTCGGCGTCCTCGACGCGCCAGCCGGTGATGTAACCCTCCTGCTGGAGGATCTCCGCGATGTGCGACTTGATCTTGCTGTGCGGCATCACGACAGTGTCGTGGTACGCCGAGTTCGCGTTCCGCAGACGGGTCAGCATGTCTGCGATGGGGTCAGTCATGGTCATGAATTGGCCTTCGGCCTCTCTCGCCGGGGTTTCCTATGTGCGCCATCCCTCTCCCCGATCAGAGTCGGGACGGGTGCGGTGCGGGGACCTACGGCGTAGTAAGCGACTTTATGCGGGCTCGGCCCGCGGTCGGTCTCGGGCGGCGGGGCGCCCAAACCCTTCTACCCTAAGGGACAAAGGGAGGGGCGCCCGCCGACCGAATGCTTACCGAGAGCTTCTGGTCATCCCAACTAAGGGATTACCAGGAGCTCTTGGTCACGCCCGGCAGCTCGCCACGGTGAGCCATCTCACGAAGGCACACGCGGCACAGGCCGAACTTGCGGTAAACGGAGTGCGGACGGCCGCAGCGCTGGCAACGCGTGTACGCGCGGACAGCAAACTTCGGCTTACGAGCCGCCTTAGCGATCAGAGCCTTCTTCGCCACGGTCAGTTCTCCTTGAACGGGAAGCCGAGGTGACGAAGCAGGGCGCGGCCCTCATCGTCGTTGGACGCCGTGGTGACCACGGTGATGTCCATGCCCCGCGTCCGGTCGATCTTGTCCTGGTCGATCTCGTGGAACATGACCTGCTCCGTGAGACCGAAGGTGTAGTTGCCCCGACCGTCGAACTGCTTCGGGGACAGACCACGGAAGTCGCGGATGCGCGGCAGCGCGAGCGACAGCAGGCGGTCCAGGAACTCCCACATGCGGTCACCACGGAGGGTGACGTGGGCACCGATCGGCTGGCCCTCACGCAGCTTGAACTGCGCGATGGACTTACGGGCCTTGGTGACGGCCGGCTTCTGGCCGGTGATCGTGGTGAGGTCGCGGATGGCGCCCTCGATCAGCTTGGAGTCGCGGGCGGCGTCGCCCACACCCATGTTGACCACGATCTTGGTCAGACCGGGGATCTGCATGACGTTCTCGAACGAGAACTCGTCCTTCAGCTTCCCGGCGATCTCTTCGCGGTAGCGCGTCTTCAGACGCGGCGCGTTGGTGGTGGCAGTCATCAGATGTCCTCACCGGTCCGCTTGGCAACGCGGATCTTGTTGCCCTCGTCGTCGAAGCGGTACCCGACGCGGGTAACGACCTTGTTGCCGTCCTTCTCCACAACCAGCTGAACGTTGCTGACGTGGACGGGGGCCTCGGTCGTTACGATGCCGCCGGTCTTCGACCCACGAGCGGTCTGTCCGGCCTTGGTGTGCTTCTTGACCCGGTTGACACCCTCGACCAGGACGCGGTCCTCGCGAGGGAAGGCCTGGATGACCTTGCCCTGCTTGCCCTTGTCCTTACCGGTGATGACCTGGACCAGGTCGCCCTTCTTGATCTTCATCGGTTACAGCACCTCCGGCGCGAGCGAGATGATCTTCATGAACTTCTTCTCGCGCAGCTCCCGGCCCACCGGGCCGAAGATGCGGGTGCCGCGGGGGTCGCCATCGTTCTTGAGGATGACGGCCGCGTTCTCGTCGAAGCGGATGTACGAGCCGTCCGGACGGCGGCGCTCCTTGACGGTGCGAACGATGACCGCCTTGACGACGTCACCCTTCTTCACGTTGCCACCGGGGATCGCGTCCTTCACGGTGGCGACAATGACGTCACCGATGCCCGCGTAGCGGCGACCGGAACCACCGAGAACACGGATGCAAAGGATCTCCTTCGCACCAGTGTTGTCGGCGACACGCAGTCGCGACTCCTGCTGGATCACGTCTATCTCCTGTTTGTCTGCCGGTTCCCGGCAGGGGCTTTCCTCTGATGAGGCGAGCCCCTGCCGAGCCTGGCGGAACTGTTCCTAGGGGGTCCCCCTAGGAGGGATTACTTGGCCTTCTCGAGGATCTCGACGATGCGCCAGCGCTTGGTGGCGGACAGCGGCCGGGTCTCCATCAGGAGGACGCGGTCGCCGACACCGGCAGCGTTCTGCTCGTCGTGCGCCTTGAGCTTGTTGGTACGGCGGATGACCTTGCCGTACAGCGCGTGCTTGACACGGTCCTCGACAGCGACGACGACGGTCTTGTCCATCTTGTCGCTGACGACGAGACCCTCACGGGTCTTGCGGAAACCGCGCTCGTTCGTCTCAGTCACATTCTTCTCGCTCATCAGGCGCTCTCCACCGTCTCGATGCCCAGCTCGCGCTCACGCATCAGGGTGTAGATCCGGGCGATGTCCTTGCGGACGGCCTTCAGCCGGCCGTGGTTCTCGAGCTGTCCGGTCGCCGCCTGGAAGCGGAGGTTGAACAGTTCTTCCTTGGCCTCACGGAGCTTGGCGACGAGGTCCTCGTCGTTCAGCTCGCGCAGCTCGGACGCCTTGGTAACGGCCGACATCACGATTCACCTGCCTCGCGCCGAACGATGCGGCACTTCATCGGAAGCTTGTGGGCGGCGCGGGTCAGCGCCTCCTTAGCAACCTTCTCGTTCGGGAAGGACAGCTCGAACATCACCCGACCGGGCTTGACGTTCGCGACCCACCACTCCGGAGAACCCTTACCGGAACCCATGCGGGTTTCGGCCGGCTTCTTCGTGAGCGGGCGGTCCGGGTAAATGTTGATCCAGACCTTGCCGCCACGCTTGATGTGACGGGTCATCGCGATACGAGCGGACTCGATCTGACGGTTCGTCACGTAGGCCGGGGTGACGGCCTGGATTCCGTACTCACCGAAGGCCAGCTCGGTGCCACCCTTGGCCATACCACTGCGCTTCGGGTGGTGCTGCTTGCGGTGCTTGACCCTGCGAGGGATCAGCATGTCGGTCAGGCCTCCGTTCCGGGGGTCTCCGCCGGAGCAGCGGCAGCGGCCTCGGCCTTGGGGGCCTCGGCAGCGGCGCTCTGCTGCGGCTTGCGGCCGCCACGGCCGCCACGCTCGCCACCGCGACGCGGGCGGTCGTTGCCGCCACCGCGAGCCGGGCGGTTACCCGCACGGGCGGCAGCGTTCTCGGCGCGCACCTCGGCGATGTTCTTGACGTCGCCCTTGTAGATCCAGACCTTCACGC
The DNA here is from genome assembly GCF_003389455.1 of Streptomyces inhibens. Classification (GTDB taxonomy): domain Bacteria; phylum Actinomycetota; class Actinomycetes; order Streptomycetales; family Streptomycetaceae; genus Streptomyces; species Streptomyces inhibens. The sequence continues at coordinate 58,094 of NZ_QUAC01000110.1, forward strand.
CGATACGGCCGAAGGTGGTCTTGGCCTCGAAGAAGCCGTAGTCGACGTTCGCACGGAGCGTGTGCAGGGGCACACGGCCCTCACGGTAGAACTCCGAGCGGGACATCTCGGCGCCGCCGAGACGACCGCCGCACTGGATCTTGATGCCCTTGGCGCCGGCCTTCATCGTCGACTGCATGCTCTTACGCATGGCGCGACGGAAGGAGACGCGGGACGAGAGCTGCTCGGCAACGGCCTGGGCCACCAGCTGAGCATCGGTCTCGGGGTTCTTGACCTCGAGGATGTTCAGCTGGACCTGCTTGCCGGTCAGCTTCTCCAGCTCGCCGCGGATGCGGTCCGCCTCGGCGCCGCGGCGGCCGATGACGATGCCCGGACGAGCGGTGTGGATGTCAACGCGGACGCGCTCACGGGTGCGCTCGATCTCCACCTTGGAGATACCGGCGCGCTCCATGCCCTTCGTCATCATGCGACGAATGGCGACGTCTTCCTTGACGTAGTCCTTGTACAGCTTGTCGGCGTACCAACGCGACTTGAAGTCGGTGGTGATGCCGAGCCGGAACCCGTGCGGGTTAACCTTCTGGCCCATTACCGGGTTCCTTCCTTGCTGCTGACGACCACGGTGATGTGGCTGGTCCGCTTGCGGATCCGGTAGGCACGGCCCTGGGCACGCGGACGGAACCGCTTCAGGGTCGGGCCTTCGTCGACGTATGCCTCAGTGATGACGAGGCTGCCGGCGTCGGTGTGGTCGTAGTTGTGCGCGGCGTTGGCAATGGCGCTGTCCAGCACCTTGCCCACCGGCACGCTCGCGGCCTGCGGGGCGAAACGCAGGACCGCCTGAGCCTCCGTGGCATTCATGCCACGGATAAGGTCCACCACGCGGCGGGCCTTCATGGGCGTGACGCGGATGTACCGCGCCTGGGCCCTGGCTTCCATGGTTGTCCCTTCGGTGTCAGTCATAGTCTTCGCACTCCGGTCGATCAGCGACGACGCGACTTGCGGTCGTCCTTCTCGTGGCCACGGAAGGTGCGGGTCGGCGCAAACTCGCCGAGCTTGTGGCCGACCATCGACTCGGTGACGAACACCGGGACGTGCTTGCGGCCATCGTGCACCGCGATCGTGTGGCCGAGCATGGCCGGGACGATCATGGAGCGGCGGGACCAGGTCTTGATGACGTTCTTGGTGCCTGCATCGTTCTGTACGTCCACCTTCTTGGAAAGGTGGTCGTCGACGAAGGGCCCCTTCTTGAGACTGCGCGGCATCTAAACCCGCTCCTAGCGCTTCTTGTTCGTCTTGCGGCGGCGGACGATGTACTTGTTGCTGGCCTTCTTCGGCGAGCGAGTACGACCCTCCTTCTGGCCCCAGGGCGAGACCGGGTGGCGACCACCGGAGGTCTTGCCCTCACCACCACCGTGCGGGTGGTCAACCGGGTTCATCACGACACCACGCACGGTCGGGCGGACGCCCTTCCAGCGCATACGGCCGGCCTTACCCCAGTTGATGTTCGACTGCTCGGCGTTGCCGACCTCGCCAACAGTGGCGCGGCAGCGGACGTCGACCAGGCGGATCTCACCGGACGGCATACGAAGGTGGGCCATCGAGCCCTCCCTCGCCAGCAGCTGCACGGAGGCACCGGCCGAGCGGGCGAACTTCGCACCGCCGCCCGGACGCAGCTCGATCGCGTGGATCGTCGTACCCACGGGGATGTGGCGCAGCGGCAGGTTGTTGCCGGGCTTGATGTCGGCGCCAGCGCCGTTCTCAATCCGGTCACCCTGGCTCAGGCCACGGGGCGCGATGATGTAGCGCTTCTCGCCGTCTGCGTAGTGCAGCAGCGCGATGCGCGCGGTGCGGTTCGGGTCGTACTCGATGTGCGCGACCTTGGCCGGCACGCCGTCCTTGTCGTGACGACGGAAGTCGATCACTCGGTAGGCGCGCTTGTGGCCACCGCCCTGGTGGCGAACGGTCACACGACCGGCGTTGTTACGGCCGCCCTTGCTGTGCAGCGGGCGGACCAGCGACTTCTCCGGCGTGGACCGCGTGATCTCGACAAAGTCGGCGACGCTGGAGCCACGACGGCCCGGGGTCGTCGGCTTGTACTTGCGGATACCCATTTCTCAGTCCTCGTCCGATTCCGGACGACTCGGACTCCGTTAGGAGACCGGGCCGCCGAAGATGTCGATACGGTCGCCCTCGGCGAGGGTCACGATGGCGCGCTTGGTGTTCGAGCGCTTGCCGAAACCGGTCTTGGTGCGCTTGCGCTTACCCTGCCGGTTGATCGTGTTGACCCCGGTGACCTTGACCGAGAAGACCGCCTCGACGGCCTGCTTGATCTGGGTCTTGTTCGAGCCCGGCGCGACGATGAACGTGTACTTGTTCTCGTCCAGCAGGGCGTAGCTCTTCTCCGAGACAACCGGCTTGACGAGAATGTCGCGCGGGTCCGAGAAGGTCTTGCTGGTGACGACGGCCTCAGTCATCAGGCGTCGCTCCCTTCGGTCTCAGCGGCCTTGGGGCCAGACACGAAGGACTCGAAAGCGGCCTTGGTGAAGACCACGTCGTCGGAGACGAGCACGTCGTACGTGTTCAGCTGGCCCGGCTCCAGGATGTGAACCTGGGGCAGGTTGCGGGCGGACAGCCACGCGGCCTCGTCGCTACGCTCGGCGACCAGGAGCACGTTCTTGCGCTCGCTGACCTTGCCGAGGAGGTCCTTGGCGGCCTTGGTGGAGATCGCGCCCTCGACCACGCCGGAAACGACGTGGATGCGGCTGTTGCGGGCCCGGTCGGTGAGGGCACCGCGCAGAGCGGCAACCTTCATCTTCTTCGGGGTCCGCTGCGAGTAGTCACGCGGCACGGGGCCGTGGACGACGCCACCGCCGGCGAACTGCGGCGCACGGGTCGAACCCTGGCGCGCGCGGCCGGTGCCCTTCTGGCGGTAAGGCTTCCTGCCACCGCCGCGGACCTCGCCGCGAGTCTTGGTCTTGTGCGTGCCCTGACGGGCAGCGGCCAGCTGTGCGACAACGACCTGGTGGATCAGCGGAACGCTGACCTTGGCGTCGAAGATCTCCGTGGGGAGCTCGACGGTCCCGGCCTTGTCGCCTGCCGGCGAAAGGATGTCAATGGTGCTCATCGGTTACCTCAGGCCCCCTTGGCCGCGGTACGGACCAGGACGAGGCCGCCGTTCGGACCAGGAACTGCGCCCTTGATGAGCAGCAGACCCTTCTCCGCGTCAACGGCATGGACGGTCAGGTTCTGGGTGGTGACCCGCTCATTGCCCATACGGCCGGCCATCCGCATGCCCTTGAACACGCGGCCCGGGGTGGCGCAGCCACCGATGGAGCCAGGCTTACGGTGCACGCGGTGGGCACCGTGGGACGCCTTGCCGCCGTGGAAGCCGTGACGCTTCATGACGCCGGCGAAGCCCTTGCCCTTGCTCTTGCCGGTCACGTCCACCTTGACGCCGGACTCGAAGGTCTCAGCGGTCAGCTCCTGGCCGAGGGTGTACTCACCGGCGTCGGTGGTACGGACCTCGACGAGGTGACGACGGGGGGTGACGTCGGCCTTCGCGAAGTGGCCCTTGAGGGGCTTGTTCACCTTGCGCGGGTCGATCTCGCCGAAGGCGATCTGGACGGAGTCGTAACCGTCCTGGTCATTGGTGCGCACCTGGGTAACGACGCAGGGGCCGGCCTTCACCACGGTCACCGGGACGACACGGTTGTTCTCGTCCCAGACCTGGGTCATGCCGAGCTTCTCGCCCAGGATGCCCTTGATCTGCTTAGCCATCTGTTCCGCGCCTCTCAGAGCTTGATCTCGATGTCAACGCCGGCCGGAAGGTCCAGGCGCATCAGCGAGTCAACGGTCTTGGGCGTCGGGTCGAGGATGTCGATCAAGCGCTTGTGCGTGCGCATCTCGAAGTGCTCGCGCGAGTCCTTGTACTTGTGCGGCGACTTGATGACGCAGTACACGTTCTTCTCAGTGGGCAGCGGCACCGGGCCCGCGACCGACGCACCAGTACGGGTCACCGTCTCGACGATCTTCTTCGCCGAAGAGTCGATGACCTCGTGGTCGTAGGCCTTGAGCCGGATGCGGATCTTCTGTCCCGCCATGGCTACTTCGTAGTCCTGTCTCTCGTAACGCTCTGGGACCCGGTGCGCTGCGCTTCGTCGGAAGCGCCGCTCTTCTCCGACCCACGCGGTCGGGCGTGTCGCACCCCTTCCCGTAAATCTCCGCAAGGGAGATCCTTCAAGAAGGAGATAGTGGGGGAAGAACACCCACCGGGCGCCTGGCCGAGGCACCCCGCTGACGCTTCCCGGAAGATTCCCGTATTTCCGGCCCTGAGAAGGGACGACGAATACCTGGGACTCGCTTCCAGTCCTCCCGGCGAGAGGCGCGCAGCATCGGCACTCAACCGAGCAACCTGGACAGTGTGCCACACGTGGGACGCGTAAGGCCAATCGGAGCCCAACTGTCAAGGAGCCCCGCCCACCTGATGGCGGACGGGGCTCCCTGCCGTTCATTCCCGGGGGCTCTCCCCCCGGACTCCCGGTCCGAAGACCGGGAGCTTTACCGGGTCTCCCCGATCAACAATTACTTGTTGATCTTGGTGACCTGGCCGGCGCCGACGGTCCGGCCACCCTCACGGATGGCGAACTTCAGGCCCTCCTCCATGGCGACCGGCTGGATCAGCTCGACCGTCATCTCGGTGTTGTCGCCCGGCATGACCATCTCGGTGCCCTCGGGGAGGGTCACGACGCCGGTCACGTCCGTGGTACGGAAGTAGAACTGCGGGCGGTAGTTGTTGAAGAACGGGGTGTGACGGCCACCCTCGTCCTTCGACAGGATGTACGCCTGAGCCTCGAACGAGGTGTGCGGCGTGACCGAGCCCGGCTTGATGATGACCTGGCCGCGCTCGACGTCCTCGCGCTTGATGCCACGGAGGAGCAGACCGACGTTCTCACCGGCCTGGCCCTCGTCGAGGAGCTTGCGGAACATCTCGATGCCGGTGACCGTGGTGGTGGTCTTCTCGGTCTTGATGCCGATGATGTCGACGGTCTCGTTGACCTTGAGGACACCACGCTCGATACGACCGGTGACAACGGTGCCACGGCCGGTGATCGTGAAGACGTCCTCGATCGGCATCAGGAACGGCTTGTCGACGTCGCGCTCGGGCTGCGGGATCGACTCGTCGACGGCCTTCATCAGGTCGAGGACGGACTTGCCCCACTCGGCGTCGCCCTCGAGCGCCTTGAGCGCCGAGACCTTGACGACCGGGACGTCGTCGCCGGGGAACTCGTACTCGGAGAGGAGCTCACGGACCTCGAGCTCGACGAGCTCCAGGATCTCCTCGTCGTCCACCATGTCGGCCTTGTTCAGCGCGACAACGATGTACGGCACGCCGACCTGGCGGGCCAGGAGCACGTGCTCCTTGGTCTGCGGCATCGGACCATCGGTCGCGGCGACCACGAGGATCGCGCCGTCCATCTGGGCGGCACCGGTGATCATGTTCTTGATGTAGTCCGCGTGACCGGGGCAGTCAACGTGCGCGTAGTGACGCGACTCGGTCTGGTACTCGACGTGCGCGATGGAGATGGTGATACCGCGCTGGCGCTCCTCGGGCGCCTTGTCGATCTGGTCGAAGGCCGAGGCCTCGTTCAGGTCCGGGAACGCGTCGTGCAGCACCTTGGTAATGGCGGCCGTGAGGGTCGTCTTACCGTGGTCAATGTGACCGATGGTGCCGATGTTGACGTGCGGCTTAGTCCGCTCGAACTTCGCCTTCGCCACTGGGGTCCTCCTGTGGAGTGGTTCTGTACGCCTTACTCATCGGCGCCAGGTGATCTTTGCTGGGGTGCCGGCTGACGGGGCAATCCTCACGGTTTGCGGGGATTACCCCATCAGACGGTGTCAAGCCTAAAGCGTGTTCCGACTCTCGGGAGACGGAGCTACTCGCCCTTGGCCTTCGCGATGATCTCCTCGGCGACGTTCCGCGGAACCTCGGCGTAGGAGTCGAACTGCATCGAGTAGCTTGCGCGACCCGACGTCTTGCTGCGGAGGTCTCCGACGTAGCCGAACATCTCCGAGAGCGGAACCAGGCCCGTGACGAGCTTGGCGCCGCTGCGTTCCTCCATGGACTGAATCTGACCACGGCGGGAGTTGATGTCGCCGATCACATCGCCCATGTAGTCCTCGGGCGTGGTGACCTCGACCTTCATCATCGGCTCGAGCAGGGCCGGGGAGGCCTTGCGGGCGGCCTCCTTGAAGGCCATCGAACCGGCGATCTTGAAGGCCATTTCCGACGAGTCGACCTCGTGGAACGCACCGTCGAGAAGCGTGACCTTGACACCGGTCAGCGGGTAGCCGGCGAGAACACCGAACTCCATGGCCTCCTGGCAGCCCGCGTCCACGGACGGGATGTACTCCCGCGGGATACGGCCACCGGTGACCTTGTTCTCGAACTCGTACCCGTCGCCCTCGAGAGGCGCGATCGCGATCTGCACCTTCGCGAACTGGCCGGAACCACCAGTCTGCTTCTTGTGCGTGTAGTCGAGACGGTCGACAGCCTTGCGCAGGGTCTCGCGGTACGCGACCTGCGGCTTGCCGACGTTGGCCTCGACCCGGAACTCACGCTTCATACGGTCGACCAGCACGTCGAGGTGCAGCTCGCCCATACCCGCGATGATGGTCTGGCCGGTCTCCTCGTCGGTGTGAACCTGGAACGAGGGGTCCTCTTCGGCGAGACGCTGGATGGCGACACCCAGCTTCTCCTGGTCGCCCTTGGACTTGGGCTCAATGGCGACCTGGATGACCGGGGCCGGGAACTCCATCGACTCCAGGATGACCTGGTTGGCGGAGTCACAGAGGGTCTCACCGGTGGTGGTCTGCTTCAGACCCATGACGGCGACGATGTCACCGGCACCCACCGACTCGATCTCCTCACGCTTGTTCGCGTGCATCCGGTAGATCTTGCCGATGCGCTCCTTCTTGCCCTTCACCGAGTTCTGCACCTGCGAGCCGGCCTCAAGGCGACCCGAGTACACCCGGATGAAGGTGAGCTTGCCCAGGTGGGGGTCGCTCGCAATCTTGAACGCCAGGGCGGACAGCGGCTCGTCCACGGACGGCTTGCGCTTGACGACCTGCTCCGGGTCGTTGACCGCGTGGCCCTCAATGGCCTCGACGTCCAACGGGGAGGGGAGGTAGCGCACGACCGCGTCGAGCAGCGGCTGGACACCCTTGTTCTTGAACGCGGTACCGCAGAACACCGGCGTGACAGTGGTGGTGTCAGCCTTGCCGGAGGCAATGGTGATCCGGCGGATCGCCGCGTAGAGCTGCTCCTCGGTGGGCTCCTGGCCCTCCAGGTACAGCTCCATGATCTCTTCGTCGTTCTCGGCAACGACCTCGAGGAGCTTGCCGCGCCATTCGTCGGCGGCCTCGATGTGCGTGTCGGGGATGTCGACGACGTCGTACATCTCGCCCTTGGCGGCCTCGGCCGACCAGACCAGGGCCTTCATCTTCACGAGGTCGACGACGCCCTTGAAGTCCATCTCGGTACCGATCGGCAGCTGCATGACGATCGGGGTCGCGCCCAGGCGATCCGAGATCATGTCGACACAGCGGTGGAACTCGGCACCCGTACGGTCGAGCTTGTTGACGAAGCAGATACGCGGCACGCCGTAGCGGTCCGCCTGACGCCAAACGGTCTCGGACTGGGGCTCGACACCGGCAACGCCGTCGAACACCGTCACCGCACCGTCCAGGACGCGCAGCGAGCGCTCCACCTCGACCGTGAAGTCGACGTGGCCCGGGGTGTCGATGATGTTGATGGTGTGGTCGACGTCTTCCAGCGGCCAGTGGCAGGTCGTCGCGGCAGACGTGATCGTGATGCCGCGCTCCTGCTCCTGCTCCATCCAGTCCATCGTGGCAGCGCCGTCGTGGACTTCACCGATCTTGTACGAAACACCGGTGTAGAACAGGATCCGCTCGGTGGTGGTCGTCTTGCCCGCGTCGATGTGGGCCATGATCCCGATGTTGCGGACCTTGGCCAGGTCAAGCGAAGTGGTGGCCATAGTGGCTCAATCTTCTCTCGGTCTCGATGTGGGTTGCGACTACCAGCGGTAGTGCGCGAAGGCCTTGTTGGACTCGGCCATCTTGTGCGTGTCCTCACGCTTCTTGACCGAAGCGCCGAGGCCGTTGGAGGCGTCGAGCAGTTCGTTCATGAGGCGCTCGGTCATGGTCTTCTCGCGGCGGGCGCGGGAGTAGCCCACGAGCCAGCGGAGCGAGAGGGTCGCGGCGCGGCCGGGCTTGACCTCGATCGGGACCTGGTAGGTCGCGCCACCGACACGGCGGGACTTGACCTCAAGGGTCGGCTTGATGTTCTCGAGCGCGCGCTTGAGCGTGATGACCGGGTCGTTACCGGTCTTCTCGCGCAGACCCTCCATGGCGCCGTAAACGATGCGCTCGGCGGTGGAGCGCTTGCCGTTCAGCAGAACCTTGTTGATGAGGGAGGTCACCAGAGGAGAACCGTAGACCGGGTCGATGATGACCGGGCGCTTCGGGGCGGGGCCCTTACGAGGCATTCTTACTTCTCCTTCTTGGCGCCGTAGCGGCTGCGAGCCTGCTTGCGGTTCTTGACGCCCTGCGTGTCGAGGGAGCCGCGGATGATCTTGTACCGAACACCCGGCAGGTCCTTCACACGGCCGCCACGCACGAGCACGATCGAGTGCTCCTGCAGGTTGTGGCCCTCACCCGGAATGTAAGCGGTGACCTCGATCCCGCTGGTCAGACGCACACGCGCGACCTTACGCAGGGCCGAGTTCGGCTTCTTCGGGGTGGTCGTGAAAACACGCGTGCAGACGCCACGGCGCTGGGGGGAACCCTCAAGCGCGGGCGTCTTGTTCTTCTCGACCTTGTCCTGCCGGCCCTTGCGGACCAGCTGCTGGATCGTAGGCACCGTTTCTCCGGTTTCTGTGTGCCAGTCTCGGTAAAGCTAACCTGGAACATCCCCGACCCACGCGGTCGGGTGTGTCGAATACTGCAGTCCGATCCCTCGCTGGAACGAGTGAGGCGGCAGATTGCGGTGTCAAAACCTGGCTTCCGTGCTGATGGCCTCCCCGGCCGTAGCTGGGGCGGATTGCGCGCACGGCAGCCCAGGGACACCCCAGGCACAAGGTCAGAGCGTACCTACCGCATTGGCTGCGGTCAAAACAAATGCACACGCGAAGGACACGCCGGACTCCTCACGGCGTTGCGGCCACCGTAGTGCGATCTACGGCCGTACGGAAGAAGGCGCAACGCCCGTGCAACACACCTCGGCCACCGGCACGGCAACCGCCGGCGCGGCGCGCAATCCCCTGGGCCGGCCGGAGCCGCGCTCAGAGATTGACCGCGGCCGAGAGGATGAACACCAGGAGGAACAGCGCCCAGCCGCCGATCGCCAGCCAGCCCAGCACCAGCCCCGTGATCGCCTGGCCGTCCCCACGCTCCCCGGTCCTGCGGATCTCGGCGCGCGCCTTGTGGCCGAGAATCACGGCCGGAATCGCCGTCAGCCCCCAGGTCACCGGGGTCATGATCCCGCAGACCAGCGAACCCGTCGCCGAGCTGTTCGTATGCACCGGCATCGGCATCTGCATGGGCATCGGCATGAACGTCGCCGGCATCGGCCGCTGCGGAATGAACTGCGCCTGCGGCACCGGCCCCTGCGGAAGATCCGCGACCAGCATCTGCAGCTCGGCATGGGTCTGCGCCTTGTAGGCACGCCCGATCCGCTGCTCGTACTCCGGCTGCTGCAGCCGTCCCTCGGCGAAACCCGCCTTGAGCACATCGACCGCCCGCTCACGATCGGCGTGCGAGGCACGCATGGCAGGCACCTGATTCTGCGGCTGAGCAGGCTGCCCACCCTGCCACGGCTGGAATGCCACTTCGCGAACCTCCCCCCGCTCGACAGTTCTCCCCATCTTCTCATCACAGACGCAGCAATGGGGAGACAAGTTCCCCCGCACGGCCCCCCAACACAGCTGAACGGGGCCGCAGTGTGTGCCACAACGCCGCAGGGCGGCCATCCCGTGGGGGATGACCGCCCTGTTGCTGTCGTACGTCTCGCTGTCGTACGTCCAGGATTACTGGTTGTACGGACCGTAGTCGTAGTCCTCCAGCGGGACCGCCTGGCCGGAGCCGGTGCCGAAGGGCGAGTAGTCGATGTCGTCGTAACCGACGGCCGAGTACATCGCGGCCTTGGCTTCCTCGGTGGGCTCGACCCGGATGTTGCGGTAGCGGGACAGGCCCGTACCGGCCGGGATGAGCTTACCGATGATGACGTTCTCCTTGAGGCCGATCAGGGAGTCCGACTTGGCGTTGATCGCCGCGTCGGTCAGAACCCGGGTCGTCTCCTGGAAGGACGCCGCCGACAGCCAGGACTCGGTGGCCAGCGAAGCCTTGGTGATACCCATCAGCTGCGGACGGCCGGAGGCCGGGTGGCCACCCTCCGCCACGACCCGACGGTTCTCACCCTCGAACTTCGTGCGCTCCACCAGCTCGCCCGGCAGCAGCTCCGCGTCGCCGGACTCGATGATCGTCACACGGCGCAGCATCTGCCGGATGATGATCTCGATGTGCTTGTCGTGGATCGCCACGCCCTGGCTGTTGTAGACCTTCTGGACCTCGCCGACCAGGTGGACCTGGACGGCACGCTGGCCGAGGATCCGCAGCACGTCGTGCGGGTTGACGGCACCCACGGTCAGCGGCTGGCCGACCGTGACGTGGTCGCCCTCGCCCACCAGGAGACGGGCACGCTTGGAGACGCCGTAAGCGGTCTCGTCGCTGCCGTCGTCCGGGGTGACGACGAGCTTCTTGGTCTTCTCGGTCTCCTCGATCCGGACGCGGCCGGCCGCCTCCGAGATCGGGGCGACACCCTTGGGCGTACGGGCCTCGAAGAGCTCGACGACACGCGGCAGACCCAGGGTGATGTCGTCACCGGCCACACCACCGGTGTGGAAGGTACGCATCGTCAGCTGGGTGCCGGGCTCACCGATGGACTGGGCGGCGATGATGCCGACCGCCTCACCGATGTCGACCAGCTTGCCGGTGGCCAGCGAACGGCCGTAGCAGAAGGCACAGGTGCCGACCGCGGACTCACAGGTCAGGACCGAGCGGGTCTTGACCTCCTCGACGCCCGCGTTGACCAGCGCATCGATGAGCACGTCACCGAGGTCGACGTTGGCCGGCGCGACAACCTTGCCGTCCACGACGACGTCCTCGGCCAGCATGCGTGCGTAGACGCTGGACTCGACGTCGTCCGCCTTGCGCAGGACGCCGTCCGCACCCTTCGAGGCGATCCGCAGCTTGAGGCCACGCTCCGTGCCGCAGTCCTCCTCGCGAATGATGACGTCCTGGGAGACGTCGACCAGACGACGGGTGAGGTAACCGGAGTCGGCGGTACGAAGGGCGGTGTCCGCCAGACCCTTACGGGCACCGTGCGTGGAGATGAAGTACTCCAGCACGGACAGACCCTCGCGGAACGACGCCTTAATCGGACGCGGGATGGTCTCGTTCTTCGCGTTCGACACCAGACCACGCATACCGGCGATCTGCCGCATCTGCATCATGTTTCCTCGGGCACCCGAGTCAACCATCATGAAGATGGGGTTCGTCTTGGGGAAGTTCGCGTTCATCGCCTCGGCAACCTCGTTGGTCGCCTTGGTCCAGATGTTGATCAGTTCCTGAGTGCGCTCGTCCTTGGTGATCAGACCGCGCTCGTACTGCTTCTGGACCTTCTCGTCCTGGGCCTCGTAGCCCGCGACGATGGCCTTCTTGGCCTCCGGCACGACGATGTCCGAGACGGCGACGGTGACGCCGGAACGGGTCGCCCAGTGGAAGCCGGCCGCCTTCAGGTTGTCGAGCGTCGCCGCCACGATGACCTTCGGGTAGCGCTCGGCCAGGTCGTTGACGATCGCGGAGAGCTGCTTCTTGCCCACCGAGTAGTCGACGAACGGGTAGTCCTCGGGCAGCAGCTCGTTGAAGAGCGCGCGGCCCAGGGTCGTACGCAGCCGGAAGCTGTCACCCTGCTGCCACTCGGGCTCGCCCTCCTCCGGAACCGGCGGGGTCCAGCCACGCGGCGGGACGGTGCCGATCGGGAAGCGGATGTCGACCTTCGCCTGGAGCGAGAGCTCCTTGGCGTCGAACGCCATGATCGCCTCGGCGGTCGAGCCGAACGCCCGGCCCTCGCCGATGACCTTGCGCTCCTCTTCATCCGTGGTGAGGAAGAAGAGGCCGAGCACCATGTCCTGGGTCGGCATGGTGACCGGACGGCCGTCGGCCGGCTTGAGGATGTTGTTCGAGGACAGCATCAGGATGCGGGCCTCGGCCTGGGCCTCCGCGGACAGCGGGAGGTGGACGGCCATCTGGTCACCGTCGAAGTCCGCGTTGAACGCGGTGCAGACGAGCGGGTGAATCTGAATGGCCTTGCCCTCGACCAGCTGCGGCTCGAAGGCCTGGATGCCCAGACGGTGCAGCGTGGGCGCACGGTTCAGCAGCACCGGGTGCTCGGCGATGACCTCTTCGAGCACGTCGTAGACGACCGTGCGGCCGCGCTCGACCATGCGCTTGGCCGACTTGATGTTCTGCGCGTGGTTCAGGTCCACCAGGCGCTTCATCACGAACGGCTTGAAGAGCTCCAGCGCCATGGCCTTGGGCAGACCGCACTGGTGCAGCTTGAGCTGCGGGCCGACGACGATGACGGAACGCGCCGAGTAGTCGACTCGCTTACCGAGCAGGTTCTGACGGAAACGACCCTGCTTGCCCTTGAGCATGTCGCTCAGGGACTTCAGCGGGCGGTTACCGGGACCGGTGACCGGGCGACCGCGGCGGCCGTTGTCGAACAGCGCGTCGACGGCCTCCTGCAGCATCCGCTTCTCGTTGTTCACGATGATCTCGGGGGCACCGAGGTCAAGGAGACGCTTGAGGCGGTTGTTGCGGTTGATCACACGGCGGTACAGGTCGTTCAGGTCGGAGGTCGCGAAGCGGCCACCGTCCAGCTGCACCATCGGACGCAGGTCCGGCGGGATCACCGGGATGCAGTCCAGCACCATGCCCTTGGGGCTGTTGCGGGTCTGCAGGAAGGCGGAGACGACCTTGAGGCGCTTGAGCGCACGGGTCTTCTTCTGGCCCTTGCCGGTACGGATGATCTCGCGGAGGCGCTCGGCCTCCTCCTCGAGGTCGAAGGTCTCCAGGCGCTTCTGCAGGGCAGCGGCACCCATGGAGCCGTCGAAGTACGTGCCGAAGCGGTCACGCAGCTCGCGGTAGAGCAGCTCGTCGCCCTCCAGGTCCTGGACCTTGAGGTTCTTGAAGCGGTTCCAGACCTCGTCGAGACGGTCGATCTCGCGCTGCGCACGGTCGCGCAGCTGCTTCATCTCACGCTCGGCACCCTCGCGCACCTTGCGGCGCACATCGGCCTTGGCGCCCTCGGCCTCCAGCTCGGCCAGGTCGGTCTCGAGCTTCTTGGCACGGGCCTCCAGGTCGGAGTCGCGGCGCTGCTCGATCTGCTGACGCTCGACGGAGACATGGGCCTCCAGCGAGGGCAGGTCGCGCGTACGGCGCTCCTCGTCCACCCACGTGATCATGTAGGCGGCGAAGTAGATGACCTTCTCGAGGTCCTTGGGCGCGAGGTCCAGCAGGTAGCCCAGCCGGCTCGGCACACCCTTGAAGTACCAGATGTGGGTAACGGGAGCGGCCAGCTCGATGTGGCCCATCCGCTCACGTCGCACCTTGGCGCGAGTGACCTCGACGCCGCAGCGCTCGCAGATGATGCCCTTGAAGCGGACGCGCTTGTACTTACCGCAGTAGCACTCCCAGTCCCGGGTCGGACCGAAGATCTTCTCGCAGAAGAGTCCGTCCTTTTCAGGCTTGAGGGTGCGGTAGTTGATGGTCTCAGGCTTCTTGACCTCGCCGTGGCTCCACTGACGGATGTCGTCAGCGGTAGCCAGACCGATCCGGAGCTCATCGAAGAAGTTGACGTCGAGCACTATGCGTCAATCCCTCTCAGGGTTGTAAGTCTTGGGGTCTGAAACGGGGGTCCTGGGGCCGGCCGGGGGACTCAACTCATCGCTGAGTCCCCGGACCGGACTCCCGTCAGACCTCTTCGACGCTGCTCGGCTCGCGCCGGGACAGGTCGATGCCGAGCTCCTCCGCAGCGCGGAAGACGTCCTCGTCGGTGTCGCGCATCTCGATGGACATGCCGTCCGAGGACAGCACCTCCACGTTGAGGCACAGGGACTGCATTTCCTTGATGAGCACCTTGAAGGACTCGGGAATGCCGGGCTCGGGGATGTTCTCGCCCTTGACGATGGCCTCGTAGACCTTCACGCGGCCGGTCACGTCGTCGGACTTGATGGTCAGCAGCTCCTGGAGGGCGTATGCGGCGCCGTAAGCCTCCAGCGCCCACACCTCCATCTCGCCGAATCGCTGGCCACCGAACTGAGCCTTACCACCCAGCGGCTGCTGGGTGATCATCGAGTACGGACCGGTCGAACGCGCGTGCAGCTTGTCGTCGACCAGGTGGTGCAGCTTGAGGATGTACATGTACCCGATCGAGATCGGGTCCGGGAACGGCTCACCGGAGCGGCCGTCGAACAGCCGCGCCTTGCCGGAGCCCTTGACCATGCGCTCGCCGTCGCGGTTCGGGATCGTCGACTCGAAGAGACCGGAGATCTCGTCCTCGCGCGCACCGTCGAACACCGGGGTGGCGACGTTGGAACCGGCGGCGACCTCGTCGGCGCCGATGGCGTGGAGACGCTTCTTCCACTCCTCCTCGACACCCTCGACCTTCCAGCCCTGGCTGGCGAGCCAGCCGAGGTGGATCTCCAGGACCTGTCCCGGGTTCATTCGGGACGGGACACCCAGCGGGTTGAGGATGATGTCGACCGGGGTGCCGTCCTCAAGGAACGGCATGTCCTCGACCGGCAGGATCTTCGAGATGACGCCCTTGTTGCCGTGACGGCCGGCGAGCTTGTCACCGTCGGTGATCTTGCGCTTCTGGGCGACGTAGACGCGGACCAGCTGGTTCACGCCCGGGGGCAGCTCGTCGCCCTCTTCACGGTCGAAGACGCGGACGCCGATGACCTTGCCGATCTCACCGTGCGGCACCTTCAGCGAGGTGTCGCGCACCTCGCGCGCCTTCTCACCGAAGATCGCGCGGAGCAGGCGCTCCTCGGGGGTCAGCTCGGTCTCACCCTTGGGCGTGACCTTGCCGACGAGGATGTCGCCGGCGACGACCTCGGCACCGATACGGATGATGCCGCGCTCGTCGAGGTCGGACAGGACCTCCTCGGAGACGTTCGGGATGTCCCGGGTGATCTCCTCGGGGCCGAGCTTGGTGTCACGGGCGTCGACCTCGTGCTCCTCGATGTGGATCGAGGAGAGGACGTCGTCCTGCACGAGGCGCTGCGACAGGATGATCGCGTCCTCGTAGTTGTGACCCTCCCACGGCATGAACGCCACGAGCAGGTTCTTGCCGAGGGCCATCTCGCCCTCTTCGGTGGACGGACCGTCGGCGAGGACCTGGCCCTCGATGACGCGCGCGCCCTCGTCCACGACGACCTTCTGGTTGAAGGAGGTGCCCTGGTTGGAGCGGGTGAACTTGGCGACGCGGTACGTGGTGTACGTGCCGTCGTCGTTGGCGACGGTGATGTAGTCCGCGGAGACCTCCTGGACCACACCGTCCTTCTCCGCCTTGATGACGTCACCGGCGTCGACCGCACAGCGGTACTCCATGCCGGTGCCGACCAGCGGGGACTCCGCCTTGATCAGCGGAACGGCCTGGCGCATCATGTTCGATCCCATGAGCGCGCGGTTGGCGTCGTCGTGCTCGAGGAACGGGATCATGGCGGTCGCGGCCGACACCATCTGGCGCGGCGAGACGTCCATGAAGTCGACCTCGTCGGCGGGGACCAGGTCGACCTCGCCGCCACGGCGGCGGACCAGCACACGCTGCTCGGAGAACCGCATGTCGTCGGAGAGCTTCGCGTTGGCCTGGGCGATCAGGAAGCGGTCCTCCTCATCAGCGGTGAGGTAGTCCACCTCCTCGGTGACCTGGCCGTCGACGACCTTGCGGTACGGCGTCTCGATGAAGCCGAAGACGTTGACGCGACCGTAGGAGGCCAGCGAACCGATCAGACCGATGTTGGGACCTTCAGGGGTCTCAATCGGGCACATACGGCCGTAGTGCGAGGGGTGCACGTCACGGACGTCCAGGCCGGCCCGCTCACGGGAGAGACCACCCGGGCCAAGCGCCGACAGACGACGCTTGTGGGTCAGACCCGACAGCGGGTTGGTCTGGTCCATGAACTGGGACAGCTGGCTGGTGCCGAAGAACTCCTTGATGGAGGCGACGACCGGCCGGATGTTGATCAGGGTCTGCGGCGTGATCGCCTCGACGTCCTGGGTGGTCATGCGCTCACGCACGACGCGCTCCATACGAGCCAGACCCGTACGGACCTGGTTCTGGATGAGCTCGCCGACGTTGCGCAGACGACGGTTGCCGAAGTGGTCGATGTCGTCGGTCTCGACGACGATCGACCGGCCGGACTCGCCGATCGTCTCGGTCTCGCCCGCGTGCAGCTTGACCAGGTACTTGATCGTCGCGATGACGTCGTCGGTGGTCAGCACACCGGCGTCGAGCGGCTCGTCGCCACCGAGCTTCTTGTTGACCTTGTAGCGGCCGACCTTCGCGAGGTCGTAGCGCTTGGGGTTGAAGTAGAGGTTCTCCAGCAGCGTCTGCGCGGCCTCACGGGTCGGCGGCTCGCCCGGACGCAGCTTGCGGTAGATGTCGAGCAGTGCGTCGTCCTGGCCCTGGGTGTGGTCCTTCTCCAGGGTGGCGCGCATCGACTCGTACTCGCCGAACTCCTCGAGGATCTGCTCGGTGGTCCAACCGAGAGCCTTGAGCAGGACGGTCACGGACTGCTTGCGCTTGCGGTCGATGCGCACACCGACCATGTCGCGCTTGTCGATCTCCATCTCCAGCCAGGCACCCCGGGAGGGGATGATCTTGGCGGAGAAGATGTCCTTGTCGGACGTCTTGTCGATGGAGCTGTCGAAGTAGACGCCCGGCGAGCGGACCAGCTGCGAGACGACGACACGCTCGGTGCCGTTGATGCAGAAGGTGCCCTTGTTGGTCATGAGCGGGAAGTCGCCCATGAAGACCGTCTGGGACTTGATCTCGCCGGTCTCGTTGTTGGTGAACTCGGCGGTGACGAAGAGCGGAGCCGCGTACGTGAAGTCGCGCTCCTTGCACTCGTCGATGGAGTTCTTCGGGGGCTCGAAGCGGTGGTCGCGGAACGTCAGCGACATCGACCCGGAGAAGTCTTCGATCGGGGAGATCTCTTCGAAGATCTCTTCGAGACCGGACTTGGTGGGGACTTCCTGCCCACTCTCCAGCGCAGCCTCGACGCGACCCTTCCATGCGGCATTGCCGAGCAGCCAGTCGAAGCTTTCGGTCTGCAGCGCAAGGAGGTTCGGAACCCCGAGGGGCTCCTTGATCTTCGCAAAAGAGATGCGCAGCGGGGCGGTGCTGTCGCCGTTGTTCGTATTGGCAGTCGAGGCGTTGCGCGAGGCGGCCAAGAGGGGGTCCTTCCGAGGGCTCGGACTCACTACGCGCGTACCGGTCCCGAATCGAGCAGACTGAGGAAAAGCCCAGGTCAGGGCGGATCATCCAGCTATGCTCGGGCTCGGATATGCCCCTGGTGACGGGCAGGGAGCAGCTAACAGGCAGCGCAAAGGGTCAGTGTAGCCACTTGGCACACTGATGTCCAGAGCGAGTTTCCGGAGACCGGTTCAGCACCGTGATACCGATCTTCTCCCTCCGGGAGGTCGCGCCCCCCGTGCCGGAGGAAGCCCTCGTTGTTCTTCTCAATGCCCTGCGCCTGCCGAAAGCCCTGCGCCAGTGGCGCACACCGATGCTTCCCTCTTCGTCGGCGATCCATGCCTCGAACCCTGGATCGCTTCTGCGTCGCGTCCCGAGAATTGCGCGCCGCGTCCGGTTCGTCAAGGCCCCCCACCTCAGGGAGATCGTCACATGGGGGCAGGTCCGGGCAACGAAGATCACCATACTCGCACTCCGGCCCGAGGCAATGCAGCCGTGGCGAGCACGCCGAAGGGCGACCACCCGCATGGGTGATCGCCCTTGGCTGTCGTCCGTTACGCCTCAGGCGCTCAGGACGTGAGTCAGAGACTCAGTGGGGTCACTTGACCTCGACGGAGGCGCCGGCGCCCTTGAGGGCCTCGGCAGCCTTCTCCGCGGCGGCCTTGTCGACCTTCTCGACGACAGCCTTCGGGGTGCCGTCGACGAGGTCCTTGGCCTCCTTCAGGCCCAGGGAGGTCAGCTCACGCACGACCTTGATGACCTGGATCTTCTTGTCGCCGGCACCGGTGAGGATGACGTCGAACTCGTCCTGCTCCTCAACCTCGGCGGCCGGGGCACCCGGGGCACCGGCAACGGCAACGGCGGCCGGGGCGGCGGCGGTGACGTCGAACTTGTCCTCGAACGCCTTCACGAACTCGGAGAGCTCGATGAGGGTCATCTCCTCGAACTGCGCGAGCAGGTCTTCCTGGCTGAGCTTCGCCATGATGGGCGATCCTTCCACTAAATCGGCTGGTGCCGGGATGTACATGTCGGCGGGCGTACGTTTGGCCCGCGTGACCGTCGCCTCAGGCGGAGGTCAATGTGCGAGCCGAATTACTCGGCACCGCCCTGCTCGGCCTGCTTGGCACGAAGCGCCTCCGCGGTGCGGACGAACTTCGAGGGAAGCGCCTGGAAGAGCGCGGCAGCCTGGGACTGCTTGCCCTTCATGGCGCCCGCCAGCTTGGCGAGCAGAACCTCGCGGGACTCGAGGTCCGCAAGCTTCTTGATCTCGTCGGCGGACAGGCCCTTACCGTCAAGGACACCGCCCTTGATGACGAGAGCGGGGTTCTCCTTGGCGAAGTCACGAAGACCCTTCGCCGCCTCGACCGGGTCACCGGTAACGAAGGCGACGGCCGTCGAGCCACTGAGGTGCTCGTCCAGCACGGAGATCCCGGCCTCCTGGGCCGCGATCTTGGTCAGCGTGTTCTTCACCACACGGTACTGAGCGTTCTCGCCGAGAGAACGACGCAGCTCCTTGAGCTGCGCCACAGTCAGTCCGGTGTAAGACGTCACAACAGCTGCGTTGGAGTCGCGGAGCTTCCCCGCGATCTCAGCAACTGCTGCGTTCTTTTCAGACGTCGCCATGAGCCTCGGCCTCCTTCCGGGTGATGAGGACCGCGCAGAAGGGGCTGGGCAAAACAAACGCCCCGGCGCAGGCGCACGGGGCGTGACTCAACCGGATGGAATCCGGGAGCTCAACCTCATTCACCTGCGCAGGCCGTCCGCAGCTAGCGGATCCTTCGGCCACCACACGCCCGAGAGACGGACGCGCAGAGACAACCAGCGGTCTTTGGCTTCTCGGATAAGGTACGGGAGAGGCCTGCGTCAGGCAAATCGGCCGACAGAGGGCGCCGGTTGCGCCCCCTGCCCGCCGTTCACTGCAAGAGTCTGCTGCTGCCGGAGCGTGTCGCTACTGGCCGATCTTGTCGAAGTCCACGGTCTCGCCGGCCGGCGGCACCTCGACCGAGACCTTGGTGCCGTAGTCCGAGTAGTACACCGTGGAGTCGTACGGGGCGCTCGCGCTGTCGGTCCGCTCGCGCTTCTTGACCAGCAGGTTGTCCGAGCCGATCCACAGATCGATGGTCTCGGTCTTCGTGCCGGCCACCTCCATCTGCTTCTGGAGGGCGTTCAGGTCCGCCTCGCTGAGGCTCTTGGACTGCATACGGGTCAGCTCGGACACCGAGAGGGTGCCGGTGTAGTGGGTCGCCTGGACGCCGCGGACGTCCTCCTTGCCGGCTTCCTTGACCTTGCCCGAGGCGATCAGCAGCTGCATCGCGCGGTTCGGGTTGTTGTTCTGCATCTGGTCCTTGAGCAGCGCGCCCGCCGGACCCATCTTCTTCGCCAGGGCGTCGTAGTCGTACTTCACCCAGTTCTTGCCGCCCATGGGCAGACCGGCCGCGCCCATGTTCAAGAACATCGCGGTGGGCGTGTACAGCGCCTTCATGGGCTTGCCGGCCACCGGGGACTGCCCGCCGGACTGGGTGATGTCGACGTTCATCTGCATGCCCTGCGACCAGTCCATCGCGCCCTTGAGCGTCTGGGTGGCGGGGCCGTTCTTGACCGTGCCGTCGACCTTCGCGGACTTCTTGCCGTCCGTCTGCTCCGCGGCGGTCTTCAGCGAGGCCAGCGCCGCCTGCAGAGGAGACTGCTTCTCCCCCGAGCCGCCGCCGCTGCTGCCGGCACCGTTGTCGCTCTTGGCGCCGTTACAGGCGGTGAGACCGGCCATCATGACAACTCCCGCCACGACGGCGGCTATACGCGTGCTACGCACTTGAGGCTCCCCCTTTAGTTCTCCCTTATGGACCTCGGGGGTGACTGTAGTGCAGGACGCCGACACGGAACGCGTCAGGCCCCGTTCTCCTCGCGGGAGAACGGGGCCTGACGGCAGCTACGCGCTACGAGGCGTCGATCAGGGAGATCAGACGGCCTCGTCCTCGACGAGGAGGTTGCGGGTGCGGTTGGCGTCCAGCGGGATGCCAGGGCCCATCGTGGTGCTGATGGTGGCCTTCTTGATGTAGCGGCCCTTGGCGGCGGACGGCTTGAGGCGGTTGATCTCCTCGAGCGCCGCGGCGTAGTTCTCCACCAGCTTGGTCTCGTCGAAGGAGACCTTGCCGATGATGAAGTGGAGGTTCGCGTGCTTGTCCACGCGGAACTCGATCTTGCCACCCTTGATCTCGGTGACAGCCTTGGCGACATCGGGGGTGACGGTGCCGGTCTTCGGGTTCGGCATCAGACCACGGGGACCGAGCACGCGGCCGAGGCGGCCGACCTTGCCCATGAGGTCCGGGGTGGCGACGACGGCGTCGAAGTCCAGACGGCCCTTGGAGACCTCGTCGATCAGTTCGTCCGAGCCGACGATGTCGGCGCCGGCGGCTTCCGCGGCCGCAGCACGGTCACCGGTCGCGAAGACCAGGACCCGGGCGGTCTTACCGGTGCCGTGCGGGAGGTTCACGGTGCCACGGACCATCTGGTCGGCCTTGCGCGGGTCGACACCCAGACGCATGGCAACCTCGACGGTCGCGTCGAACTTGGTCGGGGAGGTGTCCTTGGCGAGACGGACGGCCTCGAGCGGGGCGTACTGACGCTCCCGGTCGATCTTCGCGTCCGCGTTGCGAAGAGTCTTGCTGCGCTTCACTTCTGCTCCTGATGCAGTGGGATGGAGTCGTGGTGCGGACCAGCGCCTGGTCCTGCCACGTGGTGCCTGAGGGGCTGAGATCAGCCCTCGACCGTGATGCCCATGGAACGGGCGGTGCCGGCGATGATCTTCGACGCGGCGTCCAGGTCGTTGGCGTTCAGGTCGGGCATCTTGGTGGTGGCGATCTCGCGGACCTGCGCCTCGGTGATCTTGGCGACCTTGGTCTTGTGCGGCTCGCCGGAGCCCTTCTCCACGCCCGCGGCCTTCAGGATGAGCTTCGCGGCCGGCGGAGTCTTGGTGACGAAGGTGAAGGAACGGTCTTCGTAGACCGTGATCTCCACCGGCACGACCATGCCACGCTGCGACTCGGTCGCGGCGTTGTAGGCCTTGCAGAACTCCATGATGTTGACGCCGTGCTGGCCCAGCGCGGGGCCGACCGGCGGAGCCGGGTTTGCGGCGCCGGCGCTGATCTGGAGCTTGATAAGCCCCGTGACCTTCTTCTTCTTGGGAGGCATGCTCTCTCCGGGTCCTAGTGAGAGGTGTTTCGCCCCGCAATCCGGTCATCCGGATGGAGGCATACCGCACAACGATAACGGGTATAGTCGCGCGGCCAAAAACCGAGCAGGTCAGACTGGCTCTGGGAGCCCGTCTGACCTGGTCGGTGGCTGGTGGTCCGGAAGAACCTAGTTCTTCTGGATCTGGTCGAAGCTGAGCTCGACCGGGGTCTCGCGGCCGAAGATCTCGACGAGGCCCTTGACCTTCTTCGAGTCGGCGTTGATCTCGTTGATCGTGGCCTGCAGCGTCGCGAACGGACCGTCGGTGACGGTGACGGAGTCGCCCACCTCGAAGTCCAGCACCTGGACCTCGACCTTGCGGGACGGCGCCGGCCTGCCCTCGGCCGCGGCGGCCTCCTTGGCGGCCTTCTCCTCGGCCTCCGGGGCGAGCATCTTGACGATCTCGTCCAGCGTCAGCGGGTAGGGGTCGTAGGCGTTGCCGACGAAGCCGGTGACACCCGGAGTGTTACGGACGACACCCCAGGACTCGTTCGTCAGGTCCATACGCACCAGCACATAGCCCGGGAGCTTGTTCTGGCGGATGGTCTTGCGCTCGCCGTTCTTGATCTGGGCGACCTCTTCCTGCGGCACCTCGGCCTGGAAGATGAAGTCCTCGACGTTCAGCGAAACGGCGCGCTGCTCAAGGTTGGTCTTCACGCGGTTCTCGTAACCCGCGTAGGTGTGGATGACGTACCACTCGCCGGGGAGACCACGCAGCTCGTCGCGGAGGGCGGTCACCGGGTCGACCGGCTCCTGCTCCTCGTCCTCGTCGGCCTCGGCAGTGGCCTCGGCCTCCTCTTCGGCGTGCTCCTCGGCCTCTTCGGCGGGTTCACCGGCGGCGGCGTCCTCGGCGTCGAGCTCGTCGGCGTCGAGCTCATCGACATCGTCGGCGTCCTCGACGACGTCGCGCACGCCCTCTTCGTCAATGGATGCAGCGTCGCCCTCGACCTCGGCCGAGGCAGCCGCGTCAACGTCGGCCGCTGCCGTCTCGGCGGAGTCGGCGGCGTCGTTCAGGTTCGGGTCAGACACGGTGGCTGCTTCTTCCTGGCTTCAAGGGGTTGAACATGCGAAATGGGCGCCCGCTGAGGCGCCCTCCGCGGGATCAGCCGAAGACGTACCCGACGACTCGGTTGATTCCCAAGTCAATCACGGTTACGAGACCGATGATGATGACAACGAAGACGATCACCACACTGGTGTACGTCGACAGCTGGCTACGCGATGGCCAGACGACCTTGCGGAGCTCCGCCACGACCTGGCGGTAGAAAAGCGCGAGACGCGCGAAGGGGCCCTTCTTGCCGCGCTTGCCGCCGCGACGGGGCTTCTTCTGGGACTCCGCGGTTTCGTCCTCGGAACGACCGCGCTCAGGCATGTCGATGGAGCCCAGGGCGTCCGTCACTCGTCCTCACCTGAATCCGGGTCGTGGCCGTGCCGCGCCCGGTTGAGCCGCACGGCGGTGCATTTCATACGTACGCGTGCACGCACTGTGGTGGAGAGTGCGTGTAGCAGGGCCGGAGGGACTTGAACCCCCAACCGCTGGTTTTGGAGACCAGTGCTCTACCAATTGAGCTACGACCCTTTGTGGTTCCCCCAACCTACCGCATGCGGCCGACTGCACTAAGTGCGTGCGGCGCGGCGACCTGTTAGGAGCCAACGGTCAGCGAGTGTACGTGGTTCAGAGCCGGGCGTCGAACAGGATCCTTCCGAGTGGTGCCCGCAAACCCCTGTGCCGGGCTCGTGAGGGGTCTGCAACGATGCATGTATGAGCGCTGCTACCCCTTCCGCAACGTCCCCCACCGACCGCCGGGTCTCGGCCCGCGTCGGTTCGATCTCCGAGTCCGCGACCCTCGCCGTCGACGCCAAGGCGAAGGCCCTCAAGGCCGCCGGACGCCCGGTGATCGGCTTCGGCGCCGGTGAGCCCGACTTCCCCACGCCCGACTACATCGTCGAGGCGGCGATCGAGGCCTGCCGCAACCCGAAGTACCACCGCTACACCCCTGCCGGCGGCCTCCCCGAGCTGAAGACCGCGATCGTCGCGAAGACGCTGCGCGACTCCGGCTACGAGATCGAGGCCGCGAACGTGCTGGTGACGAACGGCGGCAAGCAGGCCATTTACGAGGCGTTCGCAGCCATCCTCGACCCGGGTGACGAGGTCATCGTCCCGGCGCCGTACTGGACCACCTACCCCGAGTCGATCCGGCTCGCGGGCGGCGTGCCGGTCGATGTGATCGCGGACGAGACCACCGGCTACCGCGTGAGCGTCGAGCAGCTGGAGGCGGCCCGTACGGACCGCACCAAGGTGCTGCTGTTCGTCTCGCCGTCGAACCCGACCGGCGCGGTCTACACCCGCGAGCAGGTCGAGGCGGTCGGCCGCTGGGCCGCCGAGCACGGTCTGTGGGTGCTGACCGACGAGATCTACGAGCATCTGGTCTACGGCGACGCCGAGTTCTCGTCACTGCCGGTGGTCGTGCCCGAGCTGCGTGACAAGTGCATCGTCGTCAACGGCGTGGCGAAGACGTACGCGATGACCGGCTGGCGGGTGGGCTGGGCGATCGGCCCCAAGGACGTCATCAAGGCGGCCGCGAACCTCCAGTCGCACGCCACGTCCAACGTCTCCAACGTCGCGCAGGCCGCGGCCATCGCGGCGGTCTCCGGCGACCTCACGGCCGTCGAGGAGATGAAGGTCTCCTTCGACCGGCGCCGTAAGACCATCGTGCGGATGCTCAACGAGATCGACGGTGTGCTGTGCCCGGAGCCGGAGGGCGCGTTCTACGCGTACCCGTCGGTGAAGGAGCTCCTGGGCAAGGAGATCCGCGGCAAGCGCCCGCAGACCAGCGTCGAGCTGGCCGAGCTGATCCTGGAGGAGGCGGAGGTCGCCGTCGTCCCGGGCGAGGCCTTCGGCACCCCCGGCTACCTGCGGCTTTCGTACGCGCTGGGCGACGAGGACCTGGTCGAGGGCGTGTCCCGGCTCCAGAAGCTGCTGGCCGAGGCCAAGTAGGACTCCAGCCACGGACCGATTGCGAACGGGCCCTGATGTTCCGGGGCCCGTTCGCACGTTCTCCCGGACACCCCTTCGGGAAAGGCCCTACCGGCGCGCCGGTGGATGCGGCAAGATCTTGGGATGGAGAGCACTCGTGCCCGCGGCGGAGCCGCCATCCGAGACCTGCGCCGATTGCCGAAGGCCCACCTTCACCTGCATTTCACCGGTTCGATGCGGGCCACGACGCTGCTGGATCTTGCCGACAAGCACGGCGTCCATCTGCCGGAGGTGCTCCGGAGCGGTGAGCCGCCCCAGCTGAGAGCCACCGACGAGCGCGGCTGGTTCCGCTTCCAGCGGCTGTACGACATCGCACGGTCGTGTCTGCGCAGTCCCGAGGACATCCAGCGGCTGGTGCGCGAGGCCGCCGAGGAGGACGTCCGCGACGGGTCGCGCTGGCTGGAGATCCAGGTCGACCCGACCTCGTACGCACCGCGGCTGGGCGGTCTGATCCCGGCTCTGGAGATCATTCTGGACGCGGTCGACCGCGCCTCCCGCGACACCGGCCTGGGTATCCGCGTCCTGGTCGCCGCGAACCGCATGAAGCACCCGCTGGACGCCCGGACGCTGGCACGGCTGGCGGTGCGCTACGCCGACCGGGGCGTGGTCGGCTTCGGGCTGTCCAACGACGAACGCCGGGGTTTCGCCCGGGACTTCGACCGTGCCTTCGCCATCGCACGGGAGGGCGGTCTGCTGGCGGCGCCGCACGGCGGTGAGCTGTCGGGGCCGGCCAGCGTGCGGGACTGCCTGGACGATCTGCATGCCGGCCGCGTGGGGCACGGCGTACGGGCGGCGGAGGATCCCGCGCTGCTGCGCCGGCTGGCCTCGCGCGGGGTGACCTGCGAGGTGTGCCCGACGTCGAACGTGGCGCTGGGCGTCTACGAGAAGCCGGAGGATGTGCCGCTGCGGACGCTCTTCGAGGCGGGCGTGCCGATGGCGCTGGGCGCGGACGACCCGCTGCTGTTCGGTGCGCGGCTGGCCGCGCAGTACGAGATCGCCCGCACCGCGCACGGCTTCACCGACACCGAACTGGCCGAACTGGCCCGGCAGTCGGTCCGCGGCTCCCGCGCCCCGCAGGACGAGCAGCAGCGGCTGCTGACGGAGATCGACGCCTGGCTGGCGACGTAGCGCCTGCCAGGAGCCCTCCAGGGCGTGTCCCTAGAGGCTGACGCCGACCGTCACGGGTTCGTTGACGAGCGTGACGCCGAAGGCTTCCCGTACGCCGTCGCGGACCTCGCGGGCGAGTGCGAGCAGGTCCTCGGTGGTGGCCGCGCCGCGGTTGGTGAGGGCGAGCGTGTGCTTGGTGGAGATACGGGCCGGGCCCGCGCCGTAGCCCTTCGTGAAGCCGGCCCGGTCGATGAGCCAGGCCGCGGAGGTCTTCACCAGGCCGTCGCCGGCCGGGAAGGCGGGTGGTGCGACGTCGGGGCCGAGGCGGTCCTGGACGCGGCTCAGGAACGCGGCGTGCTCGGCCTCGGTGAGGATCGGGTTGGTGAAGAAGGAGCCGGCCGACCAGGTGTCGTGGTCCGCGTCGTCCAGCACCATGCCCTTGCCGGCGCGCAGGGCCAGGACGGTCTCCCTGGCGATGGCGGCCGGGACCCGGTCACCGGCCTCGACGCCGAGGGCGCGGGCCGTCTCGGGGTACTTCAGGGGCGCGGAGAGGCCACCGGCGTCCTCCAGGGCGAAGCGCACCCGCAGCACCACGAACCGGTCGGGGTGCTGCTTGAAACGGCTGTGGCGGTAGGAGAAGCCGCACTCCTCGCCCGGGATCGTGACGGTCTCGCCGGCCCGGCGGTCGTAGGCGACGACCTCGGTGATCGTGGTGGAGACCTCCTGGCCGTACGCGCCCACGTTCTGGATCGGGGTGGCGCCCGCCGAGCCGGGGATACCGGCCAGGCACTCGATGCCGGCCAGTCCCGCCTCGACCGTGCGGGCGACCGCGTCGGACCAGTTCTCGCCCGCGGCGAGCGTGAGGGTCGTGCCCTCAAGCGCGAAACCGCGGATGGCGAGGCGCAGGGCCGTGCCCTCGAAGCCCTTGTCGCCGATGACGAGATTGCTGCCGCCGCCGATGATCAGCAGCGGGGTCCCGGCCTCGTCGGCGGCGCGGACGGCGGCGATCACCTCGTCGTCCGTGGTGGCCGTGACGAGGCGGGTCGCCGGGCCGCCGAGGCGGAAGGTGGTCAGCGGGGCGAGGGGGGCGTCATGGAGTTCCTGCACGCGCCCAAGGGTACGGGGGCGGTCCGACAGCCCTCGGCCGGCCGCCCCTGCCGTACCGGTTCAGGCCAGGCGGACCACGGCGCGGGACATGCCCAGCACCTTCTGGCCTGCGCTCATCGCGACGAGGTCGACCCGGACCGTACGGTCGTCGTCGTCCAGCTTGGCCGCGACCTTGGCGCTGACCTCGATCAGCGCGCCGGTCTCGTCATTGGGGACGACGACGGGCTTGGTGAAGCGCACGCCGTACTCGGCGACCGCGCCCGGGTCGCCGGCCCAGTCGGTGACCACACGGATCGCCGAGGCCATGGTGAACATGCCGTGGGCGATGACGTCCGGCAGTCCGACCTCCTTGGCGAACTTCTCGTTCCAGTGGATGGGGTTGAAGTCGCCGGAGGCGCCCGCGTACTGGACGAGCGTGGCGCGGCTCACGGGGAAGGTCTGCGCCGGGAGTTCGGTGCCGACCTCGACCTCGTCGTAAGAGATCTTCGCGGTCATCTCAGGCCTCCTCGGCGCGACGGGACACCAGCTTGGTGAAGGCGGTCACGACGTGTTCGCCCGCCTCGTCGTGCACCTCGCCGCGGATATCGATGATGTCGTTGCCGGCCATGGTCTTGACCGCCTCGATGGTGGAGGTGACGCTCAGCCGGTCGCCGGCGCGCACCGGCCGGGTGTAGGCGAACTTCTGGTCGCCGTGCACCACCCGGCTGTAATCCAGGCCCAGTTGCGGGTCCTCGATGACCTGCCCGGCGGCCTTGAAAGTGATCGCGAACACAAAGGTCGGCGGCGCGATCACATCGGAGTGACCGAGCGCCTTGGCCGCTTCGGCGTCCGTGTAGGCCGGGTTGGTGTCACCGATGGCCTCGGCGAATTCGCGGATCTTTTCCCGGCCGACCTCGTACGGGTCGGTGGGCGGGTACGTGCGTCCGACAAAAGACTGGTCGAGCGCCATGGGCTCGCAACCTCCGTGTACTGATGGTGATAACGCCGCGAGGCCGCCCCCAGAAAAGGGGACGGCCTCACGGACGAGCCTGTGTTATCGCGTTTCGCGGTGCGCGGTGTGCGAGTTGCAACGAGGGCAGTGCTTCTTCATCTCAAGACGGTCCGGGTCGTTACGCCGGTTCTTCTTGGTGATGTAGTTCCGCTCCTTGCACTCCACGCAGGCCAGCGTGATCTTCGGGCGGACGTCGGTGGCAGCCACGTGAGTGCTCCTTGGACGGACTAATGGACGGATGAACGCATAAAAGAGTAGCCGATCGAAGGACCGACCCCACAATCGGCTACTGTCAGTAGCGGTGACCGGACTTGAACCGGTGACACAGCGATTATGAGCCGCTTGCTCTACCGACTGAGCTACACCGCTGTGATGCGAGGGGACCCCGCCCGAAGGCGGGAACCTCACACATCAGAGCCCCAATACGGAATCGAACCGTAGACCTTCTCCTTACCATGGAGACGCTCTGCCGACTGAGCTATTGGGGCGAGCGATGAAGACATTACACGGCCCGCCGCCAAACGTGAAATCCGTATCCGGGTCGCGCCCCAACGGCCCCGCGCACCACACCGGTACGACTATTTCGCGCCTGCGCGAAGCTCTCCCGGCAGCCCCCTACGCTCGGACCACCGCTGCGTGATCTTGCACGCCGTGCCTTCGAGGAGCGCGATGTCCGACAGCAGTTCGCCGCAGCCGCAGCCGCAGCCGAATAAGCCCGGCGGCACCGGCCGGTACACCCGGTCGGACAGCGGCGCGCTGGTCCTGTGCGGCGCCCGGCTGGCCGACGGCCGCACCGTGGACGTACGGCTCGGCGGCGGACGCATCGAGGCCGTGGGGACGGCCGGCAGCCTCGCCCCGCAGGGCGCCCGCGTCGACCTCGCCGGCTATCTCCTGCTCCCCGCCCCCGCCGAGCCGCATGCGCACTGCGACACCGCCCTGACGGCGGACTCCGACGGCCCCGCCTCCGGCTCCCCCGAGGACGTCCAGCGGCGGACGACCGAGGCCGCGCTGCTGCAACTGGGGCACGGCGCCACCGCCTCCCGCAGCCACGTCAGGATCGGCGACGTACAGGGGCTGCGCTCGCTGGAGGCGGTGTTGCAGGCCCGCAGGTCGCTGCGCGGGCTGGCCGACCTGGCGGCGGTCGCGGTGCCGCGGGTGCTGACCGGGGTGGCCGGTGCGGACGGGCTGGCGATGCTGCGGGACGCGATGAAGATGGGCGCCTCGGTCATCGGCGGCTGCCCTGACCTGGACCCCGATCCGGCCGGGTATGTCGAGACGGTGCTGGAGCTGGCCGGCGAGCACGGCTGCCCGGTGGATCTGCACACCGACGGTGACGATCCGGCGCGGCTGGCGCGGTTCGCGGCGATGTCCGGCGGACTGCGGCCGGGCGTCGCCCTCGGGCCGTGCGCCGGGATGGCGCGGATGCCCCGCAGCGTGGCGGCACGGGTCGCCGAGCAGCTGGCGGCCGCCGATGTCGCCGTCGTCTGTCTGCCGCAGGGCGACTGCACGGGCCTGGAGCGGTACGGCTCTCGGGTGTCGCGGCCGGCTCCCGTACGGCTGCTGCGGGCGGCCGGGGTGCGGGTGGCGGCCGGCAGCGGGGCGCTGCGGGACGTGGCCAACCCGGTGGGGCGCGGCGACCCGTTGGAGGCCGCGTACCTCCTGGCGTCCCTGGGCGAGGCCACACCGGAGGCGGCGTACGAGACGGTGAGCTCGGCGGCCCGGGCGACGCTGGGCCTGCCGGAGGTACGCGTCGAGGCGGGCTTCCCCGCGGAGCTGCTGGCCGTGCGCGGCGAGCGGATCGCCGGGGTGCTCTCACTCGCCTACAGCCGGATCGTGATCCACCGGGGGCGGGTGGTCGCCCGCACCAGCGCGGTGCGCGAGTACTGCGACTCGGCGGCGGAGGTCGCGCTGGAACTGCCGCGGCAGTCGCAGCGCTAGGCCGGACCCGCCCTGGGCGCGTCCTGGGCCGCGGCGGCGACAAGGCGACCCTCGCCCGGCCGGTCCCGCGACCCGCCGGGTCCCTTCGGCGTACGGTCGGGATCATGCGCATTGTCATCGCAGGTGGACATGGTCAGATCGCGCTGCGGCTGGAGCGGTTGCTCGCCAAGCGCGGGGACGAGGTCGCGGGCATCATCCGCCGGCCGGAACAGGCCGGCGATCTGCTGGCCGCGGGCGCCGAGCCGGTGGTCTGCGACCTGGAGTCGGCGTCGGTGGAGGACGTCGCCCGGCACATGGAGGGCGCCGACGCAGCCGTCTTCGCGGCGGGCGCGGGACCGGGCAGCGGCATCGAACGCAAGGACACGGTGGACCGCGGCGCGGCGGCGCTCTTCGCGGACGCGGCCGAGGCTGCGGGCGTACGGCGCTTCCTCGTCGTCTCCTCCATGGGCGCGGACCGCGAGCCCCCCGAGGGCACCGACCCGGTCTTCGCGGCGTACCTGCGGGCGAAGGGCGCCGCGGACGACGACGTACGGGCCCGCGCCGGCCTGGACTGGACGATCCTGCGCCCGGGCCGGCTGACGGACGACCCCGGAACGGGCCTGGCGACCCTGGCCGATGCGACCGGCCGCGGCTCGGTACCCCGCGACGATGTGGCGGCCGTCCTGCTGGAGCTGCTCGACGAACCGGGCACCATCGGCCGGACGCTGGAACTGATCAGCGGGGATGTGCCGGTGGGGGATGCGGTGCGGGCGGTGGCGGCGCACTGAGGGGCAGGGAACACGAAAGAGGCCCCTGAACCGTATTTCTACAGTTCAGGGGCCTCTTCACACCTGTGGCGGCGCCAGGATTCGAACCTGGGAAGGCGAAGCCGGCAGATTTACAGTCTGCTCCCTTTGGCCGCTCGGGCACACCGCCAGGGTTTGTTGTCGGGAGACCCGCTTGGGGGCGGTGCTCCGTGGCAACGACGTAAACCATACCCGATGGCTGGGGGTGGTTCGCCACTCGATTCGGGAGCGCTGGATCTTGGCCGGGTGGCTAGGCTTGGCTGGCGGTCCGGGATGGGCCGCGCCCCTGACGGATCTACGTACGAGGAGCCAACTCAACATGGCCGACTCCAGTTTCGACATCGTCTCGAAGGTAGAGCGGCAGGAGGTCGACAACGCCCTCAACCAGGCCGCCAAGGAGATCTCGCAGCGCTACGACTTCAAGGGCGTGGGCGCGTCGATCGAGTGGTCGGGCGAGAAGATCGAGATGCGGGCCAACGCCGAAGAGCGGGCCAAGGCCGTGCTCGACATCTTCCAGTCCAAGCTGGTCAAGCGCGGGATCTCGCTGAAGGCGCTGGACGCCGGCGAGCCGCAGGCGTCGGGCAAGGACTACAAGATCATCGCCTCGATCGAGGAGGGGATCTCGCAGGACAACGCGAAGAAGGTCGCCAAGATCATCCGCGACGAGGGCCCGAAGGGCGTCAAGGCGCAGGTGCAGGGTGACGAGCTGCGGGTCAGCTCGAAGAGCCGGGACGATCTGCAGGCGGTCCAGCAGCTGCTGAAGGGCAAGGACCTGGACTTCGCCATCCAGTTCGTGAACTACCGGTAGGAGCCCGGCTTTCGGGTGCCACGGGATGGGGCGGTGCGCTTCGGCGTGCCGCCCCACCGGCGTTGTACGGGGACGCTTGACCTCAACTGCGGTTGAGATCACAGGGTTGCGGCATGACTTCATCCGATGACGCCGCGCAGAGCAGCCGTGGTGCCGACGCCGGCGCCGGGTTTCTTGTTGATGTGTTTCCCGAGATCCGGCGGCCGGACGCCGGCGCCGTACTGATCAGCGAGTGGGACGCGGGCAGCCCCGAGGGGCAGCGGGCCGTCCTGGACGGTGTCGCCCGCGCCTGGGAGCGGACGCCGCTGCCGGCGGGCCTTCTGTCGCGGGTGCTGTTCGCCGGAACGGACGGGCGCAGTGTGCTCCATTACGCGCAGTGGACGAGCGATGCGGCGCACCGGGAGTTCGTACGGACCGAGGACACCGGGCTGCGCGAGCGGATCGCGGCGGCGCCGGCGGGCGTCGGGGACGTCGGCAATTCCGGTCCCACCCGGTTCCGGCTGTACCGCAGCATGCTGCCCCAGGGGGAGCCGAGGACGCCGGGCTGCGTCGTACGCGTCGCCTTCCGGACGACGGGGCACGAAGCGGCCCGGGAGCTCGTCGACGGCCTGCTGGACATGCTCGGCGAGCGGCAGGGGGGCCAGGGCGGGATCGCCTCGCACTTCCACCTCAGCGAGGACGGCACCCAGGTCGTCAACTACAGCGAGTGGACGGATCCGGAGTCGCACGAGCGGGAGGTCGGCGCCAAACTGCAGCGCGGTGGGCAGGTGATGGCCTTCATCGAGAGCCTGCCGGGGGTCGAACCGCTGGGGTTCCGGCGCTATGTGGCCCCTCGGGGGCTCGTACGGGCCTGAGTTGGCGGTGCGTACGGGCCTGAGGGGCCGGGAGCGTCGACGAGTGTGCCGGCAGGTCGCGCGGTCAGCGCGTCGCGAAGGGCTGGTCCGTGGGGACGATGTCGCGGCCGAGGGGCATCAGGGAGATCGGGATCATCTTGAAGTTGGCGATGCCGAAGGGGATGCCGATGATCGTCACGCACAGGGCGATGCCGGTGATGATGTGGCCCAGGGTCAGCCACCAGCCCGCGAAGATGATCCAGATGACATTGCCGATCGCCGAGCCGACGCCGGCGTCATGGCGCTGGACGGTCGTACGGCCGAAGGGCCACAGGGCGTAGCCGGCGATCCGGAAGGACGCGATGCCGAACGGGATGGTGATGATCAGGATGCAGCAGATGATGCCCGCTATGACATAGCCGATCGCCAGCCAGAGGCCGCTGAGGACCAGCCAGAGGACGTTGAGGATGAACTTCATGATCAGCAGCCTTCCACGGGCACGGCCAAGAACGTATCTGCTGTGCTAGACGCACTGGGCCCGGTGAATCGTTGCACTCATGATGCGACGGGCCCGGCCCGGCGGCCACCGTTGCCGGCGGGCCTGGCGGCTTCAGGGGCGGTGGTGGCCCGCCATCTGTTCGAGGCGGGTGATGCGTTCGCGCATCGGGGGGTGGGTGGAGAACATCCGGGACATGCCCTCGCCGGCCCGGAAGGGGTTGGCGATCATCATGTGGCTGGCGGTTTCCAGGCGCGGCTCGGGCGGGAGCGGGAGCTGTTGGGTGCCGGCTTCGAGCTTGCGCAGGGCGGAGGCCAGGGCCAGTGGGTCGCCGGTGAGCTGGGCGCCCGAGGCGTCGGCCTGGTACTCGCGGGAGCGGCTGACGGCCAGCTGGATCAGTGACGCGGCGATGGGGCCGAGGATCATGATCAGGAGCATGCCGAGGATGCCGGGGCCCTCGTCGTCGTCCGAGCGGCCTATGGGAATCAGCCAGGCGAAGTTGACGAGGAACATCACGACGGAGGCCAGCGCGCCCGCGACGGAGGAGATGAGGATGTCGCGGTTGTAGACGTGGCTGAGTTCATGGCCGATGACGCCGCGCAGTTCGCGTTCGTCGAGGAGCTGGAGGATGCCGTCGGTGCAGCAGACCGCGGCGTTGCGGGGGTTGCGGCCGGTGGCGAAGGCGTTGGGCGCCTGGGTCGGGGAGATGTACAGGCGCGGCATGGGCTGGCGGGCCGCCGTGGAGAGCTCGCGGACCATCCGGTAGAGCTGTGGCGCCTCGAACTCGCTGACGGGGCGCGCCCGCATGGCCCGCAGCGCCAGCTTGTCGCTGTTCCAGTAGGCGTAGGCGTTGGTGCCCAGGGCGACGACGACGGCGATGATCAGGCCCGTACGGCCGAACAGGCTGCCGATGACGATGATGAGTGCGGACAGTCCCCCGAGGAGTACGGCGGTCCTGAGCCCGTTGTGCCGGCGGTGCACGGTACGCCCTCCAGGTGGTGCGGCAGGGGAACCCTGTACTTCGTTCTCCACTCTCCAGTGGACCCTTACGCACTGGTCAACGCCAGATGAGGGGGGCTGGTTCCCTTGTGCACGAGCGGCGGCGCCGGGTGGGGCTTCGGGGCGCGGCCGGAGGGGTGTGCCGCCATACGGGTGGGACGCTGCCCGTTGGGGCCCGTATGGGGCCGGTTGGGTGTTCAAGTCCCCTACGGGGCCCGGCGGTCCGTCGGGCCCCGCGGCCGCCCGTCGGGCCCCTCGGTGACCTGTTAGAGCAGCGCCCCGGAGGCGAAGCGCAGGACGAGCTGCGGGGCGCCGGAGAGGGCGATGCCGAGGACGGTGGCGAGCGCGATGGCGGTGGCGAGGGGGGCCGGGATCGGGGCGTGGGGCGGCCGCGCTCCCGTGGGCGCGGCCTGGGGAGCGCCGGCTTCCCTGGTCTCCCCGGCTTCCTCGGCTTCCTCGGCTCCCCGGAAGAGCACCGCGGTCCACTGCAGGTAGTAGTAGAGCGCGATCACGACATTGACGGCCATGACGACGGCGAGCCAGGCCAGGCCCGCGTCGACGGCCACGGAGAAGACCGTGACCTTGGCGAACAGACCGATGATGCCCGGCGGCAGACCGGCGAGGCAGAGGAGGAAGAAGCCGAGGGCGAGCGCTACCAGGGGGCGCCGGGCGTACAGGCCCCGGTAGTCGGTGAGGCGGTTGGCCGGGCTCGTACGGGCCACCAGGGCGGCGACGGCGAACGCGCCCAGGTTCACGGCCGCGTACATCAGGGCGTAGGCGACGGTGGAGCCGATGGCGTGCGCCGGGTTGTGGGCGTAGCCGGCCGCCGCGATGGGGACCAGGAGGTAGCCGGCCTGGCCGACCGACGACCAGGCGAGCAGGCGGACGGCGCTGTGCGCGCGGCGCGGGTCCTGGCGGAGGGCCGCGGCATTGCCGACGGTCATGGTGAGCGCGGCCAGGACGGCCAGCGCCGGACCCCAGACGTCGGCGTACGAGGGAAAGCCCTGGACCGTGACGAGGATCAGGCCGGAGAAGCCGACGGCCTTGCCGACGACGGAGAGGTATCCGGCGATCGGGAGCGGCGCGCCGACGTAGGTGTCCGGCACCCAGAAGTGGAACGGGGCGGCCGCGGTCTTGAAGGCGAAGCCGACCAGGGTGAGCGCGACGCCGGCGCTCGCCAGGGTGGCCAGCCGGGGGTCGGGGAGGGCGGTGAGGGCGTGCGCCACCCGGGAGAGGTGCAGATTGCCGGTGGCCGCGTACAGGAAGCTCACGCCGAGCAGCATCACGGCGGTGGCGGCCACCGAGGACAGGAAGAACTTGAGGGCGGCCTCGGAGGAGAGCCGGTCGCCGCGCCGCAGTCCGACGAGTGCGAAGGCGGGCAGCGAGGCCACTTCGAGGGCGATGACGAGGGTGGCGAGGTCCCTGGAGGCGGGCAGCAGGGCGGCGCCGGACGCCGAGGAGAGCAGCAGGAACCAGTACTCGCCGGTGGGCAGGTCGTGGTCCTTGATGGTGTCGATGGACAGCAGGGCGGTCAGCAGCGCCCCGCCGAGCACCAGGAACTGGATGACCAGCGTGAACGGGTCGGCCACGTAGCTGCACGCATCGGGGTGGCCCGGGAGGCAGAAGGTGCGGCGGTCGCCGTCCAGGAGGGGCAGCAGAAAGAGCGCGGCGAGCGCGAGTCCCGCCGTGGAGACCCAGCCCAGCAGCGGCTTGCGGGCCGCCGGGAGGAAGAGGTCGGCGACGAGCACCGCCAGGGCGACGGCCGCGGCGATGGTGGGCGGTGCGATGGCGAGCCAGTCGACGGACTGGACCAAAGAGGTGATCGAGCTCATCACTTACCGCCTCCGAGGAGCTGCTGGACGGCCGGGTCGGTGAGGCCGAGGAGGGCCGCCGGCCACAGTCCGGCGAGGACGGTGAGGACGGCCAGGGGGGTCCAG
Source organism: Streptomyces inhibens (assembly GCF_003389455.1). Lineage (GTDB taxonomy): Bacteria > Actinomycetota > Actinomycetes > Streptomycetales > Streptomycetaceae > Streptomyces > Streptomyces inhibens. The sequence continues at coordinate 93,973 of NZ_QUAC01000110.1, forward strand.
GCCGCGTACTCGTAGTGCGCGATGTCGGGGATGGCGGGGGCCGGTGCGGGCGTTTCGGCCGCGGGCCCGGGGTCCGGGTCGGCCGGGTCGGCCGCGCCGAGCGGGGCGATCGCTGCGAGGTGCGGGGTGCCGCCCATGCAGACACGGCGGACGACGAGCAGCAGATAGGCGGCGGTCAGCAGGGTGCCGAGGCCGGCCAGCACCATGAACGTCAGGAAGGCGGGGCGGCTGAGGCCCGCGGCCGGCCGGAAGGCGCCGAACATCGCGAGCATCTCGCCCCAGAAACCGGCCAGCCCGGGGATGCCCAGCGAGGCGACGGCCCCGAAGGCGAGCAGGCCGCCGAAGCGGGGGGCCTTGCCGTACAGGGCGGCGCCGGTGCTGCCGGCCAGGGCGTCGAGGTCGCTGGTGCCGTAGCGGTCCTTGAGGGCGCCGACGAGGAAGAAGAGCAGGCCGGTGATCAGGCCGTGCGCGATGTTGGCGAACAGTGCGCCGTTGACGCCGGTGGGGGTCATGCTGGCGATGCCGAGCAGGACGAAGCCCATGTGGCCGACGGAGCTGTAGGCGATCAGGCGCTTGAGGTCGCCCTTGGCGCCCTGGCGTACCAGGGCGAGGCAGGCGAGCGATCCGTAGATGATGCCGATGGCGGCCAGCGCGGCGAGGTACGGCGCGAAGGTGTGCATGCCCTCGGGCGTGATGGGCAGCGCGATCCGGACGAAGCCGTACGTGCCCATCTTCAGCAGCACACCGGCCAGCAGCACCGAGCCGACGGTGGGCGCGGCGGTGTGGGCGTCCGGCAGCCAGCTGTGCAGCGGCCACATGGGGGATTTGACGGCCAGTCCGATGCCGACGGCGAGCACCGCGAGCACCTGAACAACGTGGCTGAGCTGGGCTTTCGGGCCGTTGTCAGTGGCGAGTGCCACCATGTCGAACGTGCCGGATTTCAGGCCGATGAGGAGGAGGCCCAGCAGCATCACGACCGAACCGAGCAGCGTGAAGAGGATGAACTTCCAAGCCGCCGCCTGCTTTTCCGCACCGCCCCAGCGGGCGATGAGGAAGTACATCGGGATGAGGACCATCTCGAAGGCGAGGAAGAAGAGCATCAGGTCCAGGACGGCGAAGGTGGCGAGGGTGCCGGCCTCCAGGACGAGCAGCAGGGCCACAAATGCCTTGGGAGACGGGCCCGTCGGCATGTGGAAGTAGCTGTAGAGCGCGCAGAGGAAGGTCAGCAGCGCGGTCAGGACGACAAGGGGGAGCGAGATGCCGTCGACGCCCAGGTGGATGCGGATGTCGAGCGCCGGGATCCAGCTGATGTCGGTGGTGGCCTGCATACGGGCCGGGTGGTCGTGGTCGAAGCCGACGGCCAGCGCGAGGGCTGCGGCGAGCACGACGCCGGTGACGGTCACGCCATGGCGCAGTACGGCCTGGTCGGGGTTGCGGCCCCGTAGACCGGGCGGGGCCGGCAGCAGGGCGCCGACCGCGCCCAGAAGGGGGAGGACGACGACCGCCGCGAGGAGGTACTGCAAAGCGGTGGGGTTCACGGGTCAGGCCCTCCTTTGGGTTTCGGCTCCGGCGAGCCCGGCCGCGAGGGGCGTCGGCTGGGGGTGCGGGGTGCGTGCACCGGGGGTTTGCGGCATCGGTCAGGCTCCCGTGCCCGTAGCGACGAGGACGGCGGCGATGGCCAGGACGAGCGAGCCCGCGAGCAGCGCGCCGAGGTAGGTCTGCACGTTTCCGGTCTGGGCGCGGCGGACGGCGGCGCCCAGCCAGCGGGGGGCGGCGCCGGCGCCGCGGACGTAGGTGTCGACGACCTCGCGGTCCAGGAAGCGGACGAGCGTGGCGGCGGCGCGGACGGGCCGGACGAACAGCGCGGAGTAGACGGCGTCGACGTGGAAGCCGACGGCCGCGTGGCGGTGCAGCGGGCCGAGGAGAAGGCGGCCGGGGTCGGCGGGATCGGCGGCGCCGGCGACGTCCCCGTAGACCGGGGCGTGGGTGGCCATGGCTGTCTCCTCGGCGACCGCGGGGCTGGCGTCCGGGTCGACGACGACCGCACCGATCGGGGTGCGGGCGGCGAGCGCGGTGGTGTGGCGCCAGGTGGCGTAGGTGACCAGGCCGCCGACGAGGGCGATACCGGTGCCCAGGACGGAGGTGGTCAGGGTCGGCGCGAGCGAGCGTCCGTCGAACCACCCGGGCAGGAGGGGGGCGGCGAGGCCGAGCGCGACGGTCGGCAGGAAGAGCACCCACAGGACGGCGTTCATGACGACCGGCTGCGGGATTGGGGTCTCCCCTGCTCGAACGGAGTTGAGAGCTTGGGGAAGGTCGGGGGCTTCGATGCCCTTGCCCTTGAAGGCCAGCAGCCACAGGCGGGCGGCGTAGGCCGCGGTGAGGAGGGCGGTGAGCAGTCCGGAGATCAGTACGGTCCAGCCGGCGGCGCCGGGGATGCCGTGCGCCGCACCGCCGGCGGCGTGCTCGGCGGCGCCCAGGACGGCTTCCTTGGAGAAGAAGCCGGCGAACGGCGGGATCGCGGCGAGCGCGAGCAGCGCGACGGTGACGGTCCAGTAGGCGTCCGGGATGCGCCGGGCCAGGCCGCTCATCCGGGACATGGCGGCCAGCGAGTTGGTGCCGGCGGCGTGGATGATCACGCCCGCGCCGAGGAAGAGGAGGGCCTTGAACGCACCGTGGGAGATGAGGTGGAAGACGGCGGCACCGCGGTCGCCGACGGCCAGCGCGCCCAGCATGTAGCCGAGCTGACCGACCGTCGAATAGGCCAGGACGCGCTTGATGTCGTCCTGGGCGAGCGCCGCCAGACCGGAGCCGACCATGGTGATCGCGGCCATGACGGCCATCACGATCAGCGCGGCCGCTGAGGCGGCGAAGACCGGGAGGAGACGGGCCACGACATAGATACCGGCCGCCACCATCGTCGCGGCGTGGATCAGCGCCGACACGGGCGTCGGGCCGGCCATCGCGTCCGGGAGCCAGGTGTGCAGCGGGAACTGCGCCGACTTGCCCGCGACACCGGCGAGCAGCAGCAGCGCGATCAGCGTCGGGTGGTCCAGGCCGCCATTGGCGACGGAGCCGAGGATGCCGGTGATGCGGAAGGTGCCGGTGTCGGCGGCCAGCGCGAAGATGCCGAAGAGGAAGGGGACATCGCCGAGCTTGGTGACGAGGAATGCCTTGAGGGAGGCGGCGCGGGCGGTCTCGGTCTCCCAGTAGTGGCCGACGAGGAAGTAGGAGCAGATGCCCATGACTTCCCAGCCGACCAGCAGCACCATCAGATCGCCGGTGTAGACGACCAGCAGCATCGCGGCGGTGAAGAGGGAGACCAGCGCGGCGTAGGAGGGGTAGCGCGGGTCGTCGCGCAGATAGCCGGTGGAGTAGATCTGCACACAGCTCGCCACGACACCGACCAGCACGGCGATCAGCGCGGCGAAGCCGTCGATGTGCAGGGCCAGGTCGATGGGGATCGAGCCGGTCGGGGTGAGCCGGGTGGCGACGTCGGTGGCCGGGCCGCCGCCCTGTCCGACGGCGACGGTCACGGTGAGCGCGGCCGCGGCGAGCGTGGGCAGCACGGCCAGCGGCCGTACGAACCCGGGCATACGGCGCCCCAGGAGGAGGCCGGCGACGGCCCCTAGGAAAGGCAGGAGAGGAACGAGAACGGCGGTGGTCGTGAGCGTCACGCGGTGGCCTCCGCCTTGGTGTCCGGCTGCGGGGTGCCGTCCGCCGCGTCCGCCTCACCCGTCTTCTCGGCGAGGTCGCGGAGCCGGTCGATGTCGGAGCTGCCGCGGTTGCGGTAGACGAGCAGCACGATCGCCAGACCGATGCCGATCTCGGCGGCGGCGATGGCGATGGTGAAGAGGGTGAGCGCCTGGCCGGCGTGCAGGGTGTCGCGCAGCCAGACGTCGAAGGCGACGAGGTTGAGGTTGACGGCGTTGAGCATCAGCTCGACGGACATCAGCACCAGGATCGCGTTGCGGCGGGCCAGCACGCCGTACAGACCGGTGCAGAAGAGGAGGACGGCGAGGACGGCCGGATAAGCGAGATGCATCAGCGCTGCTCCTCTCGCGGGGCGGGGGCACGGGAGGCGCTGTTGTCGAGGGCCGCCACCGAGGCCTTGCCCCCGTCGGCCTTGCGGGACAGCACGATCGCCCCGACGAGCGCGGCGAGCAGCAGTACGGAGAGCGCTTCGAAGGGCAGCACCCAGTACTGGAAGAGGCTGCGCCCGGAGACCTCGGTGGAGCCCTGGGCGGGGCCGTCGAGGTTGATCCAGGTGGCGCGGAAGGCGTCCACGACGACCCAGACCAGGGACGCGGCCGAGGCCAGGGCCACCGCGAGCGCGGCCCAGCGGTTGCCCGAATCGGCGTCCGGGGAGCGGCCGATGGGCGCCTTGGTGAGCATCAGCCCGAAGAGCAGAAGGACGACGACGGAACCGACGTAGATCAGCACCTGCACCCAGGCGATGAACTCGGCCGTGAGGAGGAGGTAGGCGACGGCGACCCCGCCGAGCGTGACGACCAGCCAGAGGGCGGCGTGCACCAACTGCCGGGTGGTGACGGTGATGACGGCCGCGCCGAGGGTGGCGATACCGACGAGAACGAAGGCGATCTCGACACCGGTGGGTGAGAGGAAGCCGTGGCCGGCGGTGGCGGCGAGCGTCACGTGCCCTCCTCTGAGGTGTCCGGTCGGTCCTGGGCCTGAACCTGGCCCCGGTCCTGTTCCTGGGCCTCGGCCTGTTCTGCTTCTGCCTGCTGCTGGGCCGCGAACTTGTCCGCGGTCTTACGGGCGGCGGCGATCTCCTTCGGCTCCTCGGCCGCCGGGTCGAGCGCCGGCGGCTCGGGCACCGTCCACATCCACTCGCGCAGCTTGTCGCGCTCATGGGTCAGATCGCGGATGTCCGTCTCGGCGTACTCGAATTCCGGCGACCAGAAGAGCGCGTCGAAGGGGCAGACCTCGATGCAGATACCGCAGTACATGCACAGCGCGAAGTCGATCGCGAAGCGGTCCAGCACATTGCGGCTGCGCTCCCGTCCTCCGGGCGCGGCCGGCGGCACCGTCTCCTTGTGGGAGTCGATATAGATGCACCAGTCCGGGCACTCACGGGCGCACAGCATGCAGACCGTGCAGTTCTCCTCGAACAGCCCGATGACACCGCGGGTACGGGGCGCGAGGTCGGGCTGGACGTCCGGGTACTGCGCGGTGACCGACCGCTTCGTCATCGTCCGCAGGGTGACGGCCAGGCCCTTGGCGAGGCCGCTTCCGGGCCAGCCTGTCTTCTTTTCCAGGGCCATTACGAGATCACCACCTTGATGACGCCGGTGAGGGCGATCTGGGCGAGAGCGAGCGGGATGAGAACCGTCCAGGCGAGCTTTTGCAGCTGGTCCTCGCGCAGCCGCGGGTAGGTCACCCGCAGCCAGATGACGCCGAAGGCGAGGATCGCCGTCTTGAGCAGCGTCCACAGCCAGCCCAGGCCGTCGGCGCCGAACGGGCCGTGCCAGCCGCCCAGGAAGAGCACCGAGGTCAGCGCGCAGAGCACGACGATGCCGGCGTACTCGGCCAGGAGGAAGAGGGCGAAGCGCAGTCCGGTGTACTCGGTGTATGCGCCGAAGATGATCTCCGAGTCGGCGACCGGCATGTCGAACGGCGGCCGCTGGAGCTCGGCGAGCCCCGCGGTGAAGAAGACCACCCCGCCGACGATCTGCCACGGCACCCACCACCAGTGGAAGGCCTCGACGATGCCGGGCAGCGAGAGCGTGCCGGCCGCCATCGCGACGGAGGCCGCGGCGAGCAGCATCGGCAGCTCGTACGCGAGCAGCTGCGCGGCCGTCCGCAGACCGCCGAGCAGCGAGAACTTGTTCGCCGAGGCCCAGCCGGCCATCAGCGAGCCGAGCACACCGACGCCCATGACGGCGAGGACGAAGAAGATCCCCGCGTCCAGGTTCTGCCCCACGGCGTTGTGCGGGCCTATCGGGATGGCGACCAGGACCAGGAGGTACGGCAGCAGGGCGACGGCGGGCGCGAGCTGGAAGATCCGCCGGTCGGCGCCCGCCGGAACGATGTCTTCCTTCTGCGCGAACTTCACACCGTCGGCGACCAGCTGTGCCCAGCCGTGGAACCCACCCGCGTACATGGGGCCGAGCCGGCCCTGCATATGGGCCATGACCTTGTGCTCGGTCTGCCCGATGACCAGGGGGAAGACCAGGAAGGCGACGAAGACGGCGATGAGGCGCAGCGCGATGTCGAGAGCGTCGCTCATGGGGTGTCGCCTCCTGCCGGGTCTTGGGGCTCGTCCTGTTCGGGCTGCGGCTTCGGTTCGGGCTGTGGCTCCGGCTCCGCCTGCTGCTCCGGTTCGTCGAAGGCCGGGCGCGCGTGGTGCCACGGTGCGTCGGCGGAGCGCGGGGCCGCCGCCTTCGGGGCCGCCGCCGGGGTCTCCTCGGGCGCGGCCGCTTCCGCCGCCGCCTGCTGCTGGCTGGCCGAACCCTCGCTCACCGAGCGCGTACGACGTGCCGGACGCTCCGGTCGCTCGGCAGGCGCCGCAGCTGCTGGGGCTGCCGGGCCTGCTGGGGCAGCCGGAGTTCCGGTCCCCTCCCCCGCCGCCTGCTGGCTGGCCGAGCCCGCGCTCGCGGTCCGGGTACGCCGCGCCGGACGCTCGCCCGCGGCGGCGCCCGCGGCACCC
>NZ_QUAC01000091.1 GCF_003389455.1 Streptomyces inhibens
GGAGCGAGACGGGGCACGGCGGCGCGGGCGTGGCGGTCGGGCTGTCCGCGCCGACCGGGCCGATGGCCGCCGCGAACGCCTATCGCCAGGCCGAGCAGGCGCTGTCGGTGGCCCGCCGGCGCGGCCGGACGCTGGTCGAGCACGAGGATGTGGCGGCCGGGTCGGTGCTGCCGCTGCTCGCCGACGACGCGGTCCGGGCCTTCGCCGACGGCCTGCTGCGGGCGCTGCGGGAGCACGATGCGACCGGCCGCGGCGATCTGGTGGCGTCGCTGCGCGCCTGGCTCGCCCGGCACGGCCAGTGGGACGCGGCCGCCGCCGACCTGGGCGTACACCGGCACACCCTGCGCTATCGGATGCGGAGGGTGGAGGAGATCCTGGGGCGCTCGCTGGACGATGCGGATGTCCGGATGGAGCTGTGGCTGGCCCTCAAGGCGACGTCGGCGTCGCAGGGGGAGTAGGGAGAAGCGGGGGAGTAGGGAGGAGCGGGGAGTGTGAGGGGCGGGGTGTGAGGGGAGGGGCGCGAGGTCCCAGGGCGAGTGGGGTGAGCGGCGCGAGTAGGCCGAGTAGCGCAAGCAGGGGCGCGCTTCACGCCCCCGGATCCCCTCACCCGCCCCCNCAGGGGCGCGCTTCACGCCCCCGGATCCCCTCACCCGCCCCCTCCACCACGGAGAGACCCGCCCGCTGATTACGCCGCTTCGGACAAACGCCATGGTGGCGCCGCACCCCTACGGTGGGTCAGAGTCGAAACCGCAGAGCCGCTCCCTGAGCCATGCGCACCACCCACCACTTCTGAAGGGCCGGGTTCCACTGTGCCGATCCCCACTGATGCAGCCCCCACCGCCTTTTGGCTCGCCGGCCGCGAGGCCACCGGCGAGGCCACCTTCGATGTCACCTCCCCCTGGGACGGACGTCTCGTCGGCACGGTGAGCGTTCCCACCGAGGCCCAGGTCGAGGAGGCCATCGCCGCCTCCGTCGCCGTCCAGGACGAGCTCGCCGCCACCCCCGCGCATGTGCGGGCCGCGGCCCTGGACCATGTGCAGCGCCGGCTGGTGGAGCGTACGGAGGAGATCGCCCAGCTGATCTCCGCGGAGAACGGCAAGCCCATGAAGTGGGCGCGCGGCGAGGTCGGCCGGGCCGTGTCCGTGTTCCGTTTCGCGGCCGAGGAGGCCCGCCGCTTCAACGGCGGCGAGGCGCAGCGCCTGGACACCGACGCGGGCGGCGCCGGCCGGCTCGCGCTGACCCGCCGCTTCCCGCGCGGCACGGTCCTCGGCATCGCGCCGTTCAACTTCCCGCTGAACCTCTGCGCCCACAAGGTCGCCCCGGCCATCGCCGCCGGCGCCCCGATCATCCTCAAGCCGGCCCCTGCCACCCCGCTCTCCGGCCTGATCATCGGCGAGCTGCTGGCCGAGACCGACCTGCCGGCCGGTTCCTGGTCGATCCTCCCGGTGCCCAACGAGCGCATGGCGGCGCTGGTCCAGGACGAGCGGCTGCCGGTCGTCTCCTTCACCGGCTCCGAGAAGGTCGGCTACGCCATCCTGGACTCGGTGCCGCGCAAGCACTGCACCCTGGAGCTCGGCGGCAACGGTGCGGCCGTCGTCCTGCCCGACTGGTCCTCCGAGGCGGACCTGGACTGGGCGGCGCAGCGCATCGCCACCTTCTCCAACTACCAGGGCGGCCAGTCCTGCATCTCGGTGCAGCGGGTGATCGCGGACGCGTCCGTCTACGACCGCCTGGTGCCCAAGATCGTCGCGGCCGTCGAGGCGCAGATCACCGGTGACCCCTCCGACGACGCGACCGAGGTCGGCCCGCTGGTGAACGAGGACGCGGCCAAGCGCGTCGAGTCCTGGGTGGAGGAGGCCGTCGAGCGTGGCGCGAAGCTGCTCGCGGGCGGTAAGCGCGACGGTGCCTCCTACGCGCCGACCGTGCTGGCGGACGTGCCCGCCGACGCGACGCTCGCCTGCGAAGAGGTCTTCGGCCCGGTGCTCACCATCAAGAAGGTCGATGGCGTCGACGAGGCGTTCGCAGCCGTCAACGACTCCAAGTTCGGTCTGCAGGCGGGCGTGTTCACGCACGATGTGCAGACCGCCTTCCGCGCCCACCGCGCGCTGGAGGTCGGTGGCGTGATCGTCGGCGATGTGCCGTCCTACCGCGCCGACCAGATGCCCTACGGCGGCGTCAAGCAGTCCGGTGTCGGCCGCGAGGGTGTGCGCTTCGCGATGGACGACTACACCTACGAGCGGGTGCTGGTCCTCACCGGACTGGCGCTGTAACGCTGTAACACCCGACGTCATGTAACACCTGGCGTCATGTAACACCCGACGTCACACCCGACCCGGCCTGGACCGGTGGACAGCGACGGCCATCCCTTGGGCCGTATCACCGTCCGGGCCCCGGCCGGCGCACCCCCCGGCGCCGGCCCTTGACGCGGCGCGCTCCGGCACCCTGTTCCG
>NZ_QUAC01000093.1 GCF_003389455.1 Streptomyces inhibens
CGCCCCCGATCGAAGGGGGCGCGGCGCCGCCGTCACTGCCCGGGCCGGGCCCGTACCGCTCAGCCCACCGACGAATACGCCACCACGCCGCGCAGCACACCGTCCATGGCCCGGCGGGCCGTACGCGCCACCGAGCCGCCGGGCGGGGCCGCCGCCGCGATCTGGCCGAGGATGTCGACCAGCTGCTTGCACCAGCGGACGAAGTCACCGGCGGGCATCTCCGCCTCGCGGAGCACCTCGTCGAGGCCGAAACCGGACGCCCAGCGGTACGCGGCCCAGGCGAAGCCGAGGTCCGGCTCGCGCTGGCCGACGCCCTCCGCCTGGTTGATCTTGTGGTCCTCCTCCAGGGCATCCAGCCGCCCCCAGATACGGACCATCTCCCCCAGCGCGTCCCGGGCCTTGCCGGCCGGCAGCTTGGGCGCCACCGCGTCGTCCGCCTGCCGCGCCTCGTACACCAGCGCCGAGGCACAGGCCGCCAGCTCCGCCGGGCCGAGCCCCTCCCAGACGCCGTCGCGCAGGCACTCGCTCGCCAGCAGATCCAGCTCGCCGTAGAGCCGGGCCAGCCGGCGGCCCTCGTCGGTGACCGTGTCGCCTTCAAGGTAGTCCAGCTCGGTCAGCAGCGCGCAGATCCGGTCGAAGGTACGGGCGATGGTGTTCGTCCGTCCCTCGATCCTGCGCTCCAACTGCCGGGTGTCACGGGCCAGTCGGTGATAGCGCTCCGCCCAGCGGGCGTGGTCCTCCCGCTCGGCACAGCCATGGCAGGGATGCGCGCGGATCGCCGTACGCAGCCGGGCGATCTCGCGGTCGTCGGCCGCCTCCGCGCGGGGCTTGCGGTGCCGCGACGGCACGATGTGGCCGGCCTTCGTCCGCAGCGCGGAGGCCAGATCGCGGCGCGACTGCGGGCTGCGGGCGTTGAACGACTTGGGGATCCGCATCCGGTCCAGCGCCTCGACCGGCACCGGGAAGTCGATCGAGGCCAGCCGCTTGACCTGCCGCTCGGCGGTCAGCACCAGCGGCCGGGGGCCGTCCTGGGCATCGAAGCCGCGATGGCCGTTGGTCCGCCCCGAGGGCATGCCCGGGTCGAGGACCAGCGCAAGGCCCGCGTACTTGCCGGTCGGCACATGGATGACATCGCCGGGCTTCAGCTTCTCCAGCGCCGCCGCGGCCGCCACCCGCCGCTGCGCCGCGCCCTGCTTGGCCAGCTCCGTCTCCCGGTCCTTCAACTCCCGCCGCAGCCGGGAGTACTCCTCGAAGTCCCCCAGATGGCAGGTCATCGAGCCGCGGTAGCCCTCCAGCCCCTCCTCGTTCTTCTGCACCTGACGCGAGATCCCGACCACCGACTTGTCGGCCTGGAACTGCGCGAAGGACATCTCCAGCAGCTCCCGCGAACGGTGCCTGCCGAACTGCGAGACGAGGTTGACCGCCATGTTGTACGACGGCTTGAAGGACGACCGCAGCGGATACGTACGGGTCCCCGCGAGGCCGGCCAGCGCGCCCGGATTCATCCCCCGCTGCCACAGCACCACGGCGTGGCCCTCGATGTCGATACCGCGGCGCCCGGCCCGGCCGGTGAGCTGGGTGTACTCGCCCGGGGTGATGTCGGCGTGCTGTTCGCCGTTCCACTTGACGAGCTTTTCCAACACCACCGACCGCGCGGGCATGTTGATGCCCAGCGCCAGCGTCTCGGTGGCGAAGACGGCCTTGACCAGGCCCTTGACGAACAGCTCCTCGACGACCTCCTTGAAGGTCGGCAGCATCCCGGCGTGGTGCGCCGCGATGCCCCGCTCCAGGCCCTCCAGCCACTCGAAGTAGCCCAGCACCTGGAGGTCGTCGTCCGGGATACCGGCGGTCCGCGCCTCGACTATGCGGCGGACCTGTTCGCGGCCCTCCTGGTCGTTGAGCCGCAGGCCCGAAGCCAGGCACTGCTGAACGGCGGCCTCGCAGCCGGCGCGGCTGAAGATGAAGGTGATCGCGGGCAGCAGGCCTTCGTTGTCGAGGCGGTCGATGACCTCGGGCCGGCTCGGTGTCCAGATCCGGGCCCGCTGCCGCCGCTCGCGCTCGCGGTCCGCCTCGCGCATAGTGCGGCCCCGGCGCTTGTCCCGGCCGAACGTCGGCCGGCTGTTCTCCATCCGGGCCAGCCGCTCCAGGTCGGGGTTGACCTCACGGCGGCCGCCGCTCTGCCCGTCCCGCTCCTCGAAGAGGTCGTATATCCGACGGCCCGCGAGCACGTGCTGCCACAGCGGCACGGGGCGGTGTTCGGCAACGATCACGGCGGTGTCACCGCGGACCGTGTCCAGCCAGTCGCCGAACTCCTCGGCGTTGGAGACCGTGGCCGACAGTGACACCAGCGTCACCGATTCGGGAAGGTGGATGATCACCTCTTCCCAAACAGCCCCACGGAAGCGGTCGGAGAGGTAATGCACCTCGTCCATCACCACATGGCCGAGCCCGACCAGCGACTGTGAGCCCGAATACAGCATGTTCCGCAGCACTTCGGTGGTCATCACGATCACCGGCGCCTCGGAGTTGACGCTGTTGTCACCGGTCAGCAGGCCGACCTTGTCGGCGCCGTAACGCTTGGCCAGATCCTGGTACTTCTGGTTGGACAGCGCCTTGATGGGCGTGGTGTAGAAGCATTTGCGGCCCTGTTCCAGGGCCAGGTGGACGGCGAATTCGCCCACGATCGTCTTACCGGATCCGGTGGGAGCCGCGACCAGCACGCCCTTCCCGGCCTCCAGGGCCTTGCACGCCTCGACCTGGAACGGATCCAGATCGAAGTCGTACATCTCTCGGAAAGGGGCGAGTGCGGTGGCCTGCTCGGCCGCCCGGAGCTTGGCGGCGGCATAGCGCTCAGCAGGGGACATGTCCTCGGTCATCGTGCCTACGAGCCTACCGGCCACCTCTGACAACGACCCGATCTTTATGCGGGGCCTTTACCGAGCACCGCGCGCGCCCGGCCCGGCGGCCGCGACAAGCCGAACGGCCCCCGGCTCACAGAGCACAGGGGCCGTCCGCAACGTCGTTCACCGCACATCACGCCGGGTCACGAGCCATCACGTCACGTCGTCGAACCCACCACGCCGGTGCGACTCCCCATCCGACGGATCACCGCTCGCCTGCTCCGGCAGCATCCGCCCGGACGCGACCGGCTCGATCTCCCCGACATCGCCCGGCGTCAGATCGAGCACGGAGGCCTCGTCGTCACTCAGCCCCGCATCCGGATTGCCGAGCTTGCGGCGCCGGTCGTTGAACAGACAGATCCCGGCGGCACCGAAGTACAGCACCACGATCGGCGCGGCCAGCAGGCTCATGGTCAGCGGGTCACCGGTCGGCGTGGCCAGCGCCGCGAAGACCGTGATGCCCAGCACCATGAACCGCCACCAGCTCATGATCCGGCGGCCGGTGAGCACCCCGCCGAAGTTGAGCAGCACCAGCAGCAGCGGCAGCTCGAAGGCGACACCGAACACCAGCACCATGCGCGTGACGATGTCGAGGAACTCATCGGCCGGGAAGAGGTTGGCCCATTCACTGGGCGTCAGCCCGACCAGCGCACCCGCGGTGGTGGGCAGCACCGCGTACGCAAGATAGGCACCGGCGAGGAAGAGCGGCGCGCCGGCCCCGACGAAGCTCAGCGCGTACTTCTTCTCGTGCTTGTGCAGACCCGGCGCGAGGAAGGCCCAGAGCTGGTAGAGCCACACCGGGCTGGCAAGGACCATGCCGGTGGTGAGGGACAGCTTGAGCATGATCGTGAACGGTGCGAGCAGACCGTTCGCGGTGATCTCGGCGCACGGATGGGTGCGCGGACCGGCCGCGGCAGTGCCGTTGGGGCAGCCGACCGCGTCGATCACCGGACCCGTGATGAAGTGGGCGATCGCCTGGTACTGCCACATCGCGACGATGGTGACCACACCGATCGCCAGCACCGACTTCAGCAGCCGGTTGCGCAGCTCACGCAGATGCGCCGCGAGCGGCATCCGCCCCTCGGGGTCCTTCTCCTGCTTGCGGGCAGACTTGAGCAACCCACTTCCTCGTCTCGTGCATCAGCCGTTGCCGCCCGAGCCGGTGCGAATCGACCGGGCCGGTGCGACTGGATCGGTTCGGGTCAGCTCTGGTGGGTGCTCTTCTGCTCGGCCACGGGGCGCGAGCTGCTCACATCACCGGGAGCCGCCTGAATCGTACGAGGGGCCTGCTGGGCAGCGGCGTCGGAGGGAGCCTCGGACGTCGTGCCCGCGGCACCGCCTTCCGCGTCGCCGTCCTTCTTCATCGCCTTGGCCTCGCTCTTGAGGATACGAGCGGACTTGCCGAGCGAACGCGCCATGTCCGGGAGCTTCTTCGCTCCGAACAGCAGCACGATGACGACGAGAATCAGAATGATCTCGGGGGCCCTCAGGTTGCTGAGCATGTGCGACTACCTTCTCGCCGGGGCGGCGTCGTCTGTGGTGCCTGCCGATGGGGTCGGACTGGCGTCCTGGTGCTAACTCGATCGTAACGTTCGGTGGTGAACGCCGGGCAATCCCCTTGCATACTCCCGATTGCCCCGACCGCCGCGCTGTCTGAACCGCGGATGCAGCGTACCTCTCGGCCCGCCGCGAGCGCAGAGTGCCTCAGTCGCTCAGCGACAACTCAGTCCCTGCCGACCTCGTGCATCCGGGAGGCGAGCGGGGTCGCGGCCCGCTCAAGATCCTCGGCGGCCCGCTGGATCCGCTCCGATGTCGCACCGACCTGACGGGCCAGCCGCCGCACTTCGACGAAGACGCGGACGGCGAGGACGCCGAGCACGGCGATCCCGACGAAGCCGAGGGCGATTGCGATCATGGGCCAGAGCATGGGACGAGCCTATCGGTCGGCCGGGGTGGCCCGATCAGCCCGTGTGCAGCCGCAGTGTGCGGACCCCGCCGCCGGTGAGCAGCTCGATGATCCGCTCGCCGGCCGGCTTGCGCACCGCGCGGCGGCAGTCGGGGCAGGTGAAGGAGTAGAAGGTGGTGCGGCTGCTGGCGCCGATCGCCAGCCGGAAGGCGTCCGAGGCCAGTTCGAAGCGGCCCCGGCAGTCCGGGCAGGCCGCCTTGAAGAGCACCGGCACGCTCATGTCCGCCAGGGTGGTAATCGCCATCGTGGTCGTCATCCTTCGCTGCCTCCTCCTTCTCGGTACGGTCTTCCCCCTGCGGTCGACGGGCGTCCCGCTCCCTACGGAGAACGGGGCGCCCCGCGTGCTGCCCGATGCTCCGGGCCTACTCCCCGTATGCCGCGAGTGCCTGGTCGGCGGCCTCCCGCGCACTGTCCGCGAGCGCCTGCGGCGCCACGATCCGGCCGTCCCGGCCCAGGCGCAGCGCCAGCCGCCGCAGCGAGGTCGGGTCGGGGGTGCGCAGGGTGATGCGCAGTCCGCCGTCGGGAAGGTCCTCGGCGCTGTCGTGCGGGTAGTACTCGGCGACCCAGCGGCCGCCGGGTCCGACCTCGATCGAGACCTCGGGGTCCTCGGCCGCGGGCTGCACCAGGCCCTCCGACAGATCACGCAGTTCGACCGGCGGCGGGTCGGCGGGCGCGTCCAGCAGCTTGATCTCGGCGACCCGGTCGAGCCGGAAGGTGCGCCGGGCCTCGGAGAGCCGGCACCACGCCTCCATATAGGTGTGGCCGACGGCGAAGAGCCGGATGGGGTCGACCTCGCGCTCGGTCAGCTCGTCGCGGGCCGGGGAGTAGTAGCGCAGCCACAGCCGGCGCCGCTCGGCGATGGCGCGGTCCACGTCGGCGAACACCCCGCCCTCGGACTCGAAGGTCACCGAGAGCCGGGCGCTGGCGCCGGCCGCCTCGCCGGCCGCCGCCTCCAGCTTGGCGGTGGCGCGCAGCAGCGCCTGCCGGTCGCCCTCGCGCAGACCGGGCAGGGTGGCCACCGCGCGGGCCGCGACCAGCAGGGCGGTGGCCTCGTCGGCGGCCAGCCGCAGCGGCTCGGCGACATCGTCGGGGTTGTGCCACCAGATGCGGTCGCCGTCGGTGTCGATGTCCAGCAGGTCGCCGCCGCGGAAGCTCGTACCGCACATCGGCAGTACGTCGAGGTCGGCGATCAGCTCGTCCTCGGTGATGCCGAAGGCGCGGGCGACGTCACCGACGCGGGCGCCGGGGCGCTCGCGCAGATAGGTCACCAGGGACAGCATCCGGCGGGTCTGGTCGATCGCGTTCGTCGCCATGGGTCTCGTATCCCTCTCAGCCCTTGGCCACGGCGCGCAGCCGGTCGATGACATCGGCACGCAGCTCCGCGGGTTCCAGTACGACCACGTCCGGCCCGAACTCCACGAGCCAGGCGTCGAGTCCGTGGCCGTTGGGGATCTCCAGCTCGTCCCAGCCGCCGCCCAGGTCGCGGACGGTGAGCGCACGGGCCCGCAGCGGATAGCCGTGCTCGGCACGGAGCTTGATCCTCGCGGTGCCGGTGGCGGTCTCCCCCGCCCAGCTCTCCACGGTCTCGCGGACGGTGACGTGATCGGGCACCGGCGCGGTGAACTTCCCTTGCCGGGAACGGACCTTGCCGGTGATCCGGGAGAGCCGGAAGACCCGCTCCGCCTTGCGGTCGCGGTCCCAGCCGGCGACGTACCAGTGGCCGCGCCAGCACTCCAGGATCCATGGCTCGACCTGCCGCTGCTCGGGGTGGGCGGCAGTGGACTTGCGGTAGTCGAAGACGACCGGGCGGCGGTCGCGGCAGGCCAGCATCAGCGGCTCGAAGGCGGCTTCGTGGGCGGGGATCCGGGGTTCGAGCGCGCTGTGCGGCTGCCCGGCGTCGTAGTCCGCGCCGTCCGCGGCCAGCGGCATCCCGGCCGCGCGCAGCTTCTGCAGCGCGCCGGAGGCGGCGCCGGCCAGCCGCGCCTGCTGCCAGATCTTGGCGGCCAGCCCGAGGGCGGCGGCCTCCTCAGCGTCCAGGGTGATCGGCGGGAGACGGTTGCTGTCGCGGCGGGCGAGGTAGCCGATGTCGCCGTCGATGCCCTCGACGGTCGCGATGACCAGCCCGAGCTCGCGCAGATCGTCCTTGTCCCGCTCGAACATGCGGTTGAAGGAGTCATCGCTGCCGGCCTCGATATAGGCCTCGATGGACGACCTGAGCTCGCGTTTCGTCAGCGGGCGTCGCGTCCCCAGCAGGCACAGCGCCAGATTCATCAGCCGCTCGGCCTTGGCAATGGCCATCGACGCCCTTTCTCGTTGAACTCCCGATCGTTGACCGTACCGCTCGGGGTGCGTGCGGCAAAGCCGAGGGCCCGTGCCATCGCGGCACGGGCCCCGTACGTCAGCTGCGGTCTCCGGGGGAGACCCGCGGTTGCCTCAGACGGCGATCAGGTCGCAGACGAAGATCAGCGTCTCGCCCGGGGCGATCCGGCCGCCGCCGGCGCCGCGGTCGCCGTACGCGAGGTGCGCGGGGATGGTGAGCCGGCGGCGGCCGCCGACCTTCATGCCCTGCACGCCCTGGTCCCAGCCGGCGATGACCTGGCCCGCGCCCAGCTGGAACTCCAGCGGGTTGCCGCGGTTCCAGCTGGCGTCGAACTCCTCGCCCGTGCTGAAGGCGACGCCGACGTAGTGGACCTTGACGAAGTCCCCCGCCTTGGCGACCGGCCCGTCGCCCTCCTTCAGGTCCACGATCTCGAGCTCGGTGGGAGCCGGGCCCTCAGGAAAGTCGATCTCGGGCTTGTCGATGCTCACGAATGTGCTCCTACTTACGAATCTTTACGATTACCCGGCCAGTCTGGCAGATCTTGCAGGTTCCGCAGGTCAGACCGTGCCGACGATGTCGACCGAGAACACCAGGGTGTTCTTGGCCAGCTCGTGCTGCGGGTTCGGGCCGTAGGCCAGCTTCGGCGGGATCACGATCTCGACCCGGTCACCGACGTGCTTGCCGACCAGGGCCTTGTCCCAGCCCTGGACGACCTGCCCGGTGCCGATCTGGAACGCGGTCGCGCCACCGTGGTCCCAGGACGAGTCGAACTTCTTGCCGTCCTCCCACTTCACACCGGTGTACTGCGCGATCAGCCCTTGGCCGGCCTTCACCTCGGGGCCCTTGCCCTTGATCAGGACCTGCTCCTTGAGGTCCTTGGGGGCCTTCTCGCCCTTGGGGACGGTGATCTGCGCGGCCTTCTCGTCCACGGCCTTCACCTCGGGCATACCGCTCTCCGGCGCCGCCTGCGTGCCCTCGGCCTTCGCCTTCTTGTCGACCTTCTTGGCGCCGACCACATCGATGACCCAGACCAGGCCGTCCCCGGGCTTGATGCCGGACTGCGGGTTCAGGCCCTCGCCGATCAGCGCCTTGGCGGTGCCCTCGACCTCGAAGCGGCTGCCGACCTTCTGCCCGGCCACGGCGGACATCACCTTCGGCGGCAGCATCTGCTGCGTCATCTGGTCGGTGACCTCGCTGACGACCTGGGTGCGCGGCGCCCCCGGCTTGGTACCGGGCTGCGGCGTCCAGCTGCCGCCGAGGTTCTGGCCCTTCATCGTCTGCGCCGCGAAGTCCAGCCGGACCAGATCACCCTTCTTGACCGTTGCGCCGTTGCCCTTGATGAGGGTCTTGGTGACGGCCGTGTCGGAGGGCTTGGCATCCTTCGGCACCGTGATCTTGGGCTTCTCCCCTGCCTTGCCCTCGACCTTGACGACGGGTTCGCCCGACGAGCCCTTGTCGTCGTCGGACCCGCATGCGGCGGTGAACAGCAGGATGGGCACGGTCAGCGCAGCAGCCGCGGCGCGACGGGTGTTCTTCGTGAGGTTCATCAGTCCAACTCGGGCTCGTGGGGTGGGTGGGCAATGCCCGCCACTCTACGACCTGTCCCGGCCGAGGTTTCCTGGTGCAACACGGCAATGTGCCGGGAGTGTCTCGCTCCCGGCACACTGCTATTCCCCGCGGGTCACATCCCGGCGATCAGCTTCTCCACCCTGTCGTCCACGGAACGGAACGGGTCCTTGCACAGGACCGTGCGCTGCGCCTGGTCATTGAGCTTGAGATGCACCCAGTCGACCGTGAAATCGCGGCGCTGCTCCTGAGCCCGGCGAATGAAGTCGCCGCGCAGCCTGGCCCGAGTGGTCTGCGGCGGCACCGACTTGCCCTCGAAGATCTTCAAGTCATTGCAGATCCGCGCCGCTTGGCCCTTCCGCTCCAGGAGGTAGTAAAGCCCCCGGCGGCGGTGGATGTCGTGATACGCGAGGTCTATCTGCGCCACTCTTGGGTGGGACATGGTGATGTTGTTCTTTGTGCGATATCGCTCGATGAGCTGATGTTTCATCACCCAGTCGATCTCGGTCGAGATACGGTCGAGCTGCTCGTCCCGGATCGCCTCAAGCGTACGGCCCCACAGTTCCAGGACCTTCTCGACGGTGCCGGTGCGGATTCCGCGGCGGTCGCAGAAATCCACGGCCTTTTCGTAGTACTCCTGCTGGACTTCGAGCGCCGATGCCTCGCGCCCGCTGGCCAGCCGCACCTTGCGCTGGCCGGTGATGTCATGGCTGACCTCGCGGATGGCCCGGATCGGGTTCTCCAGCGTCAGATCGCGCATGACCGTGCCCGCCTCGATCATGCGCAGCACAAGATCGGTGGCGCCGACCTTGAGCATCATGGTCGTCTCGGACATGTTGGAGTCACCGACGATGACGTGCAGCCGGCGGTATCGCTCGGCGTCCGCATGCGGCTCGTCCCGGGTGTTGATGATCGGACGGGAACGGGTCGTCGCCGAGGAGACGCCCTCCCAGATGTGCTCCGCGCGCTGGCTGACGCAGTAGACCGCGCCCCGCGGGGTCTGCAGTACCTTGCCCGCGCCGCACAGCAGCTGGCGGGTGACGAGGAACGGAATGAGGATGTCCGCGAGCCGGGAGAACTCGCCGTGGCGGGCGACGAGGTAATTCTCGTGGCAGCCGTAGGAGTTTCCCGCCGAATCGGTGTTGTTCTTGAAGAGATAGACGTCGCCCGCGATTCCCTCCTCATGCAGGCGGCGCTCGGCGTCGACGAGCAGGCCTTCGAGAATGCGCTCACCGGCCTTGTCGTGGGTGACCAGCTCGGTCACGTTGTCGCACTCGGGAGTTGCGTATTCCGGGTGCGAACCCACGTCCAAGTACAGGCGGGCGCCGTTCCGCAGGAAGACATTGCTGCTGCGGCCCCATGACACGACACGGCGGAAGAGGTAGCGCGCCACTTCGTCAGGCGACAGTCGGCGCTGTCCCCTGAACGTGCACGTGACGCCGTACTCGTTCTCCAGCCCGAAAATGCGGCGGTCCATGACTGAACATTACGCCTGATGGCCTGCTCTGAAACCGGGTTCGACAGCCCCGTTTCGATCATTTTCCGCCGGGGCCGCATCGCCCTTACGCCGCACGGGATCCCCGAGAAATCGCTTCGTCGACAAAAGGACGAGCAGCGCGGCGAGACCACCGGCACCGGCCACCGCAAACCCCGCTGCCGCGCCGCCGCTCTCCACCGCCGGGCCGACCACCGAGGTGCCCACCGCCGATCCGACGCCGAAGGTCGTCACCAGCCACGAAAACGCCTCCGTCACCGTGCCCTTGGGCGCATGCCGGTCCACGACCACGAACGCGCAGGCCAGCGCCGGCGCGAGGAACACACCCGCGACACCGGTCAGCGCCGTCATCCCGGCCACACCGGGCGCCAGCGCCAGCGGCAGATACCCCAGCGCCAGCAGGGCGATGAGCAGCCGCAGCCGGCTCTCCGGCCGCCCGGGCCACTCACGGGCGCCGTAGACGATGCCGCCGGCCAGCGCACCGACGCCGAGCGCGGAGAGCAGATAGCTGGAGACCATCGCACTGCCGTGCTCATCGGCGTACGCCACCGCCGTGACCGCTATCGACCCCAGCGCCAGCCCCACGAAGAAGAACGCGCCGAGCAGCACCAGCAGCCCGGTCGAGCGCAACGCACCCAGCCAGTGTGCCTCGCGCGGTCCGCTGCGCCACTGCCGGGACGGTTCGGAGACGACGACGGAGAGCGCGCCGAGCACCCCGATCAGGTTGATCACCAGCAGCGCGCCCCGCTCCGACCAGGCCGCCACGCACAGCGTCACCAGCAACGGCCCCACCGCGAACATGACTTCCTGCGCGACCGCGTCCAGCGCGTAGGCGGCGTGCACCCGGTCCGCGCGCTTGAGGACCCCGGGCCACAGCGCCCGCAGTCCGCCCTCCAGGGGCGGGGTGAAGAAGCCGGCGATCACCATGGCGGCGTAGGCGAGCCAGAGCACGTCCAGGCCGACGACGGCGAGCAGCGCCATCCCGAGGGCGGAGAACACCGAGGCGGGCAGCATCACCCGCGGCTGACCGTGGAGGTCCACCGCCCGGCCGAGCAGCGGCTGGCCCACGGCGTTGCAGACGCCGTAGACCGCGGCGAGCGCGCCGGCCAGCCCGTAGCTGCCGCCCTCGGCGCGGACGAAGAGGACCACGGCCAGCGGCGCGGTGGCGTTCGGCAGCCTGCCGACCAGCGTTCCCGCCAGCAGCCGGGCCGCGTGCCGGGTTCTGAGCAGCTCCGCATATCCCGCGGCCATTCCCGCTCCTTTCGGTCCGGACCGGCCGGACGTGTTACGTATAACCTTCGTCGTTATACGTACCATGACGGCAACCCACGGTCCACCCCGCAACGGCCGAACGCGAGGAGCGAAACACCCGGTGACCCACAACGAGGCCACGACACCCCCCGGTGCAAGCGCCGGCTCCACCGGAGCGGCCGGCGCCGCGCACCCTGGTAGGCCGACCGCCGCCCGCGCCACCAGCCGGGACGTGGCCCGCGCCGCCGGGGTCTCACAGGCCGCCGTCTCGCTCGTCCTGGGCGACAAATGGCGGGGCAGGGTCTCCCCCGCCAAGGCCGAGGCCGTCCGCGCCGCCGCCCGTGAGCTGGGCTACCGGCCCAACCTCGCCGCCCGCAGTCTGCGGATGGGCCGCACCCGCACCGCGCTCCTCGTGGTCCCGGCGCTGACCACCGAATTCTTCGCCCGGGTCTACACCGGCGCGGCCCGGATCGCCGCCGACCACGGCTTCGGGGTGGTCCTCTACCCCTCCCCCGAGGGCATCGGCCCGGCCCGCGACCCCTTCGACTCCGCCGCGGCCACCCTGGACGGCGTGATCGCCTCCTCCATGGCCGCCGAGGCGCTCACCGCGCTGCGCGCCGCGGGCCTGCCCCTGGTCATGCTGGACAGCGACCCGGACGACGACCGGGCCACCGCCACCGTCAACCTCGATATCGCCGACGGTGTACGGCAGTTGACCGGCCATCTGATCGCCCTCGGCCATCGCCGCATCACCCATCTCGCGGCCGATGTGCACTCCTGGACCTTCGACGTACGGGCCCACGCCGTCACCGCGGCGCTCGACGGCGTCCCCGGCGCACTGCTGCGCCGGCAGCCGGCCGCCCTGGGCGTCGACGCCGGGCTGCGCGCCGCGCATACCGCCCTGACCGGCCCCGGCCCCCGCCCCACGGCGCTGCTGTGCGACGACGACATCATCGCCGCGGGCGCCTGCAAGGCCGTACGCCGTCTCGGCCTGCGGGTCCCCGAGGACATCTCCGTCACCGGATTCGACGATCTGGCGCTGGCGGTCGCCGTCGAGCCGGAGCTGACGACCGTACGACTGCCCGCCGAGGAGTTCGGCGAGGCCGGGATGCGGGCTCTGATGGCAGCGCTCGACGGCCGCCCGGCCCAGGCCACGACCCTGCCGGTGGAACTGGTCACCCGCGGCTCCACCGCCCCGCCGGCCGACGTCCCCGGCAACGCCGCGCGCCCCGGCGGGCAGTGACCCACCGGGGCGCGCGATACGGGCATCCGGCCCGAAGCCGTATGCCGGAAGCGGTATGTCAGAGCAGGGGGCCGGACTCCTCGTCGGAGTCGTCCTTACCGGCAGCGCCCTTGCCGTTGGTTCCCTTGCCGCCGGCCTTCTTGTCGCCGGCTTCCTTGGCGGTCGTGCCCTCGTCCGAGGCCCCGGTCTCCGCGGTGCCGTCGCCCGCCTCCGCGTCCGCCGCCGGCTCCTCGGCGCCCGCATCGCTGTGCCCGTCCAGCAGCCGGGACAGCTGCCCGCCCAGGATCCGCTTGAACTTGCGCTGCTGCGGCCGCGTACGGTCCAGCGTCGCGACCTCCAGCTGCTCGGCGGTCAGCGTGCGCTCGCCGCCGTTGTTGTCGCGCGACAGCGACTCCACGGCCAGCTTCAGCGCCTCGGACAGCGTCATACCGTCGCGGTGGCGCTGGTCGAGATAGGTGCTGATCTGGTCGGCACTGCCACCGACGGCCACCGAGCCGTGCTCGTCGACGATCGAGCCGTCGTGCGGCAACCGGTAGATCTGGTCGTCCTCCGGGGCATTGCCGACCTCGGCGACGATCAGCTCGACCTCGTACGGCTTCTCCGCGGCGCTGGAGAAGATCGTGCCGAGCGTCTGGGCATAGACATTCGCCAGGCCGCGCGCGGTCACGTCCTCGCGGTCGTAGGTGTAACCCCGCAGATCGGCATAGCGCACGCCACCGATCCGCAGATTCTCGAACTCGTTGTATTTGCCGACCGCCGCAAAGGCGATCCGGTCATAGATCTCGCTGACCTTGTGCAGGGCGCGGGAGGGATTCTCGGCGACGAAGACCACGCCGTCGGTGTACTGCAGCACCACGACACTGCGGCCGCGCGCGATGCCCTTGCGGGCGTACTCGGCGCGATCGGCCATGGCCTGCTGGGGTGAGACATAGAACGGCGTCGACACCGGCTATCCGTCCCTTCCTGTCAAAAGCTCTCTCACTGGCGTGGGGCACCCCCAGCGGTGGCCGGGGGAGCAATGGCGGAACATCCGTCCCGTCAGAGCAGCGCGGCACGCGGGCCGTCGGGCTGCACGAGTCGGCGCTCATGAATGGCACGGGCGATCTCCGAGACCTCGGCCTCGGTCAGCCTCCTGTAGCCGTCTTCGGTGATCACCGTGACGATCGGGTAGATCCGCCGCGCCATATCGGGACCACCGGTCGCCGAGTCGTCATCAGCGGCGTCATAGAGCGCCTGGACGACGGCGGTGGCGGCCTGATTCTCCGTGAAGTTCTCCTGGAAGAGCTTCTTCAGAGCGCTGCGCGCGAAGACCGAGCCGGAACCGGTCGCCGCGAAGCCGTGCTCCTCCGAACGACCGCCGGTCACGTCGTACGAGAAGATGCGGCCCTTGTCGCGGTCGCGGTCGAAGCCGGCGAACAACGGCACCACGGCCAGGCCCTGCATGGCCATCCCGAGGTTGCTGCGAATCATCGTCGACAGACGATTCGCCTTGCCCTCCAAGGAGAGTTGGGCGCCCTCGACCTTCTCGAAGTGCTCCAGCTCCAGCTGGAAGAGCTTGACCATCTCCACCGCGAGACCGGCCGTCCCCGCGATGCCGACCGCCGAATACTCGTCGGCCGGGAAAACCTTCTCGATATCGCGCTGCGCAATGACATTGCCCATCGTCGCCCGCCGGTCACCGGCGAGCACCACGCCCCCGGGGAACGTCGCGGCGACGATCGTCGTGCCGTGCGGCGCCTCGATGGCGCCCTGCACCGGCGGCAGCGGGCGGTTGCCCGGCAGCAGATCGGGCGAGTGCGCGCCGAGGAAATCCATGAACGACGAGGAGCCAGGCGTCAGGAAGGCAGCTGGTAGACGCCCGGTGCTACGAGTGTTGGCTTCCACGCGTTTCCTTCCGGATATGCGGCCGCCCGCCTCAAGACGTCCGGCCGATCCTTGAATTGACCCAGGGCTGCGTTGCAGCTGAAGCACAGTACGCCTCGGACCTTACCCGTCTCACGGCCGTGATCCACATGTCGGGGACCCGGCGAGAAACAGATTGGGCCGCCACCGCCCCTTACCTTGCGGCCGACCGAACGCCGTGCGCGGCAATTCCTCTCCGCACCGCGCACAGCGCTCCGGCCGCCGGAAGACGGGCATGCCCGTTTTGGCGCTTACTGCCCGCCTTTTTGCACAAATGAGCGCACGAAATCCTCGGCGTTCTCTTCGAGGACGTCGTCGATTTCGTCCAGCACCGAATCCACGTCGTCCGACAACTTCTCCTGGCGTTCCTTGAGGTCTTCCGAGGCCTGCGCGTCCTGCGTCTGCTCCTCGACCTCTTCGGTGGAACGCGTGGCCTTCGCCTGTCCGCCGCCGCTGTCCTTGGTCGCCATATCCCTCACCCCGCTCGGTTCGCCCCGCTCGATGTGACCTTCAAGATCCGACCCTACAAGCAGGGTCCGACATCGGCCCTGCACTTGCTGCAACGCCCGGGAGTCACCTCGATGATTCCCGCACCGCGACATTTTCAGCCGCCGATCGGCTGTGGATCGTCGCGAATTCTGTCGTGCACCTGCCGTGGATCAGCGGCCGGACAGCGTCCTCACCAGCTCCTCTGCGGTACGGCAGCGGTCCAGGAGCTCCTTGACGTGCTTACGGGTTCCGCGCAGCGGCTCCAGCGTGGGGACCCGTTGCAGGGAGTCACGACCGGGCAGATCGAAGATGACCGAATCCCATGAGGCGGCCGCGACATCGTCCGCGTACTGCTCCAGGCAGCGACCGCGGAAGTACGCCCTGGTGTCCTCAGGAGGCTTCTGCTGGGCCCGCTCGACGTCGGGCTCCTCCAGGAGCCGCTTCATCTTGCCCCGGGCCGCCAGAC
The DNA here is from genome assembly GCF_003389455.1 of Streptomyces inhibens. GTDB lineage: Bacteria > Actinomycetota > Actinomycetes > Streptomycetales > Streptomycetaceae > Streptomyces > Streptomyces inhibens. The sequence goes on from NZ_QUAC01000093.1 coordinate 15,599, forward strand.
GGTTGTACAGGCCCTTCTCGGGCCGTACGTCGGCGTACTGCAGGTCGATGAGGTGCAGCCGCGCCGCATCCCAGTCCAGGCCGTCGCGGCGGCGGTAGCCCTCCATGAGCTCGCGCTTGGCGACCCAGTCCAGCTCGCCCGACAGGCTCATCGGGTCGTTCTCCAGCCGGCCCAGCACGTCCTCCCACCTGGTCAGGACGTCCTTGGTCTGCTCGTCCGCATCCGCTCCGTAACGGTCCTCGACGTATTTGCGGGCCAGCTCGAAGTACTCCATTTGGAGCTGTACGGCGGTGAGCGTGCGGCCGCTGCGGAGCGTGATCAGACGTTGCAGCGTGGGGTCGTGCGAGACCTGATGGAGGGTGCGGACGGGCTGGTCGATGGCCAGGTCGACGGCGATGAAGCCGTCCTCGATCATGGAGAGCACCAGGGAGGTGGTGCCCAGCTTCAGGTAGGTCGAGATCTCGGAGAGGTTCGCATCGCCGATGATCACGTGCAGCCGGCGGTACTTCTCCGCGTCCGCGTGCGGTTCGTCGCGGGTGTTGATGATCGGCCGCTTGAGCGTCGTCTCCAGGCCGACCTCCACCTCGAAGTAGTCGGCGCGCTGGCTGAGCTGGAAGCCGTGCTCGTGGCCGTCCTGGCCGATACCGACCCGGCCGGCGCCGGTGACCACCTGGCGGGAGACGAAGAACGGCGTCAGATGCCGCACGATGTCCGAGAAGGGGGTCTCCCGCTTCATCAGGTAGTTCTCGTGCGTGCCGTAGGACGCGCCCTTGTTGTCGGTGTTGTTCTTGTAGAGGTGGATGGGCTGGGCGCCGGGCACCTGGGCGGCCCGCTCGGCGGCCTCGGCCATGATCCGCTCGCCGGCCTTGTCCCACAGGACCGCGTCACGCGGATTGGTGACCTCGGGGGCGCTGTACTCGGGGTGTGCGTGGTCGACGTAGAGCCTGGCGCCATTGGTGAGGATCACGTTGGCCAGGCCGATGTCCTCGTCCGTGAGCTGGCTGCCGTCCGCATTTTCGCGTGCGAGATCGAAGCCGCGGGCGTCCCGCAGCGGGTTCTCCTCCTCGAAATCCCAGCGGGCACGGCGTGCCCGGTGCATCGCGGCCGCGTAGGCGTTGACTACCTGGGACGAGGTGAGCATGGCATTGGCGTTCGGGTGGCCGGGGACGGAGATCCCGTACTCCGTCTCGATTCCCATTACTCGCCGTACAGTCATGCGGCCCTCCTTGCCCGGCGGCGCCCCCGGATGGGGTCGGCGCTCAAGTACCGCTGTGCTTCCGGTCCGTGTGCGTGCCCCACGCCCGCACAGCGTGACGCAGCGGTACCGAAGAGCCTAGAACGCCTTTGCGGCGCTGGGGAGATCATTACAGTCATTGCTCCAGTCCGGTTTTCCCTGGTCCATCGCGCCCTTAATGGGGGCGGCCGAGCCACCCCCGGAAAAGCGTCCGGCTGCGGACGCCCCGTGCAGGACATCCGCAGCCGGAGAGCGGTGTTACAGGTATTGGCCGGTATTCGCCACTGTGTCGATGGAGCGACCGGTGTCCGCGCCCTGCTTTCCGGTGACCAGGGTGCGGATGTATACGATCCGCTCGCCCTTCTTTCCGGAGATCCGGGCCCAGTCGTCCGGGTTGGTGGTGTTCGGCAGGTCCTCGTTCTCCTTGAACTCGTCCACGCATGCCTGGAGGAGGTGGGAGACCCGCAGACCCTTCTGGTTGTGTTCGAGGAAGGCCTTGATGGCCATCTTCTTTGCTCGTCCTACAATGTTTTCGATCATCGCACCGGAGTTGAAGTCCTTGAAGTAAAGGACTTCCTTGTCACCATTGGCGTAGGTGACCTCCAGGAAGCGATTCTCCTCGGATTCCGCATACATCTGCTCGACGACCGACTGGATCATTCCGCTGACCGCGGCCTTGCGCGATTCGCCGTGTTCGGCGAGATCGTCGGAGTGCAGCGGGAGCCGTTCCGTGAGGTACTTCGAGAAGATGTCCTTGGCGGCCTCCGCGTCCGGGCGCTCGATCTTGATCTTCACATCGAGGCGGCCGGGGCGCAGGATCGCCGGGTCGATCATGTCCTCGCGGTTCGAGGCACCGATCACGATCACGTTCTCAAGGCCCTCGACGCCGTCGATCTCGGAGAGCAGCTGCGGGACGATGGTGTTCTCCACGTCCGAGCTGACGCCGGATCCCCGGGTGCGGAAGAGGGAGTCCATCTCGTCGAAGAAGACGATGACGGGGGTACCCTCGCTCGCCTTTTCCCTGGCGCGCTGGAAGACCAGCCGGATGTGCCGCTCCGTCTCACCGACGTACTTGTTGAGCAGCTCGGGGCCCTTGATGTTGAGGAAGAAGCTCTTCCCCGCGGGCTGCCCGGTCACCTCGGCGACCTTTTTGGCAAGGGAGTTGGCGACCGCCTTGGCGATGAGTGTCTTGCCGCAGCCCGGCGGGCCGTAGAGCAAGACGCCCTTGGGCGGGCGGAGTTCGTGCTCCTTGAAGAGGTCGGGGTAGAGGTACGGAAGCTCGACCGCGTCCCGGATCAGTTCGATCTGGCCGCCCAGACCGCCGATCTTGGTGTAGTCGATGTCCGGGACCTCTTCGAGGACGAGCTCCTCGACCTCGCTCTTCGGGATGACTTCGTAGACATAGCCGGAGCGGGGCTCGAGAAGCAGGGCGTCGCCGGGGCGGATGGTGATGTCCAGCAGCGGCTCGGCGAGCCTCACCACCCGTTCCTCGTCGGTGTGCCCGATGACCAGGGCGCGCTCGCCGTCCTCAAGGATTTCCTTGAGGGTGACGATGTCGCCGGCGCTCTCGAACTTCATGGCTTCGACCACGTTGAGCGCTTCATTGAGCATGACCTCTTGGCCGCGCCTGAGGTCCTCGGTCTCCACGCTCGGGCTGACATTCACCCGGAGTTTTCTGCCTCCGGTGAAAATGTCGACCGTGCCGTCCTCGTTGGTCTGCAGGAAGACACCGAAGCCGGCCGGCGGCTGCGCGAGCCGGTCGACCTCCTCTTTGAGCGCGACGATCTGGTCGCGGGCCTCGCGGAGAGTATTGGCGAGACGCTCGTTCTGCGCCGAGACGCCGGCCAGGTTGGTCTGCAGCTCGACGATCCGCTCTTCGAGAATCCTCGTGTGCCGCGGAGAGTCGGCGAGCTTGCGTCGCAGGACGGCGATCTCCTGCTCGAGATAGGCAACCTGACCGGCGGGATCTTCAGACCCTCGCCCCGGCCGGATGCCGCGGTTGATGTCGTCGTCGTGGGCTGCCACGGTCCTCACCTCCTCCAAGGAGCTGGACGCTTCCTGACCCTACCTGGGCCGGTGCAGGTTGAAACCCCTAGATCGAAAAGACTGTCGGGGTGTGTCCGATCTTCACCCTTGCGCACGTCCTCACGCCAAGGGAATACCCACCCAACAACATCGGAAAGCGAGCGGTTGTATCGTCGAGTCGGTCAACACCCGTCAGGGCTGGCGCCACTTAGACAAAAACGGTTCACGTACGCAGGAACGGCAGGCGAGATGACCGCGCAGGACGAAGCCCCAGAGCTGGAAGTCTGGATCGACCAGGATCTCTGCACCGGGGACGGCATCTGTGCGCAGTACGCGCCGGAGGTCTTCGAGCTCGACATCGACGGGCTGGCTTATGTGAAGAGCGCCGATGACGAGCTGCTGCAGGACAAGGGGGCCACAACGCCCGTCCCGCTGAAGCTGCTCACCGACGTGCGGGACTCCGCCAAGGAGTGCCCCGGGGACTGCATCCACGTCCGCCGCGTCAGCGACCTCGTCGAGGTGTACGGGCCGGACGCGGAGTAGCCGACGGGACGCACAGCGCGTCGGCTACCGGCACATCGTGTGATGAATCACGCACGCTCGGTGCTCATGGCGGCGGGGAGTTCACTCTGGATGAACTTCCCGTCCTGCCATTGCCACTTGACGCTCTTGTGCACGTCCGGGCAGCAGCGCGGAACGTCGAGCGTGGAGTAGCCCAGGAGCGCCGCGGAGATCGTGCCGTCCTTGACCACGAGGTTCTGGACGCTGAGCCGCTGTGCGGGCGCCAGGAGCGTCGCCACGATCCGAGGTGCGGCTTTGGGGTCGGTCGGCTGCGCGAGGACGTAGACGCCGCTGGGCGGCGTGCCGGTCTCGCTGTGACAGCGGACCACCGCGACGGTCTCGGTCGTGCCGTCGTGGTCGAGGTCGCCGGAGACCTTCTTCACCACGTCGAGGCGGTTGGGCCCGCAGTCGACCGGAAAGGTCACCTTGGCCGGGTCGGGGGCGGCCACGGAGGACTGGGCCACCCTGACGTCGTGGGAGGTCGTGGCGGTGGCATCGGGGGGCTGGACGAAGGACGCGGCCGCGACGACCGCCGAGATGGCGGTGGCGGTGGCGAGCCAGTGCATGGGGCGCGGCTGGGTGTGCAAAAGGTCCTGGCCTGCCAAGGGCTGCACGCGGGGTAACTCCTGTGAAGTGCTGTGGCGGTGGGAGTGCCAAGCATCGTTCCACAGGAGGGGGCGCCAAGGAACCAGCAGGAGCGGAGTTTCCCCGGGTTTTCCGTGCCGGATCCCGGGTGGAAACGAAGCAGCGCCGCCGGCGGTTTCCCGTACGGGAACTCGTCGGCGGCGCCTGGTGGTTCGGTGGCCGCTGCCGGCCGGTCGTTCCGGCTCGGCGAAGGGGGTCAGCCGCGCTCGGCGGGGCCGCCGTCGGAGGCCGCTGCCTGGTCCTTGCCCGGTCCTGTGTAATCGTCGCCGTACGCGCCCTTGGCGGGCCGGCGGCGGCGCAGCGGGGGCTCGACGCCGTCCGCGAGCCGGCGGGCGGTCAGCAGGAAGCCGGTGTGGCCGATCATGCGGTGGTCGGGGCGGACGGCGAGGCCCTCGACGTGCCAGGTGCGGACCATGGTCTCCCAGGCCGACGGCTCGTTGAAGGTGCCGTGTTCGCGGATCGCCTCGACGGTGCGGGCCATCTGCGTCGTCGTCGCGACGTAGGCGCAGAGGATGCCGCCGGGGACCAGGGCCTTGGAGACGGCGTCCAGGCACTCCCAGGGGGCGAGCATGTCGAGGATGACCCGGTCGACGTCCGTGTCGGACAGGTTGTCCTGGAGGTCACCGACGGTGAGCGTCCATGCGGGGTGCGAGCCGCCGAAGTAGCGCTCGACGTTCTGCGTGGCGATCTCGGCGAAGTCGGCACGGCGCTCGTAGGAGTGCAGCATGCCGTCGTCGCCGATGGCGCGCAGCAGGAAGCTGCTGAGCGAGCCGGAGCCCACACCTGCCTCGACGACGCGGGCGCCGGGGAAGATGTCGGCCATCGCCAGGATCTGCCCCGCGTCCTTGGGGTAGACCACGGCGGCGCCGCGGGGCATGGACAGGACATAGTCGGGGAGCAGCGGGCGCAGCGCGAGGTAGGCGACGTTCCCGGTGGTACGGACAACACTGCCCTCGGGAGCACCGATCAGCTCGTCGTGGGGGAAGGCTCCCTTGTGGGTGTGGAAGCTTTTTCCCTCTTCGAGCGTGAAGGTGTAGTGGCGTCCCTTGGGGTCGGTGAGCTGGACCTGGTCCCCGACCTTGAAGGGCCCGCGACGGCGGGCGGCACCGGTCGGTTCGGACATGTGACCAGCCTACCGGCCCGTTGGGGCGGCGCGGACCAGTGGGCGGTGGCCGGCGGGCCGGGGGCGGCCGCCGACCGTGCCGGGGGTCAGGCCTTGCGGGCCATGGCGGAGACGAAGGCCCGCTCGACATCGGCGGTGGACAGCACGCCGTAGATCTCACCGGTCTCCTCGACGACGAGGTATTCGGTGGCCGGGGTGGCGCGCAGATATTCCAGGAGGTCCTCGCCGGCCAGTTCGGCGGAGACCCGCATACCGTCCTTGAGGTCCTGGGCGAGGGTGCCGACCGGGACCCAGGGGCGGCGGTGGTCGGGGACGCCGACGATGGCTGCCTCGCGGACGAGGGCGGTGGGCCCGCCCTGGCGGTCGACGACGACCAGGGCGCGGGCGCCGGCGTCGTTGGCGCGGCGCAGCGCCTCGGAGAGCGGGGTGTCGCTCTCGACGGGGACGGCGCGCCGGGTCAGGGTGCGGGCGGTGAGGTCGGGGAGGCGTTCACGCAGCCGGGCCATGCGCAGGCTGTTGCCGGCGCCGGTCCAGATGATGGCGGCGAGGATCGCGGCGAGCAGGGCGTCGGTGAGCGAGTCCGCGCCGCCGATCTCGGGGCGGGCGTTGCCGAGGGCGCCGGTGTGGGTGAGCAGCGGCAGGCCGATGAGGACGGTGACGGCGAGCGCGCGGCCGACCCAGGCGGCGGCGATGGTGCCGCTCATGGGCCTGCCGGTGATCTTCCAGACGACGGCGCGCAGCATCCGGCCGCCGTCCAGGGGCAGGCCGGGCAGCAGGTTGAAGATCGCGACGATCAGGTTGGAGATCATCAGGCCGCCGAGCAGCACTCCGGGGACGGTGCCGGGCTCGACCATGTGCATACCGGCGTAGAAGACCCCGGCGAGGACGAGGGAGAGCAGCGGGCCGACGAAGGCGAGGACGAACTCCCTGCCGGGGGTCTCGGTCTCCTTCTCGATCTCCGAGACACCGCCGAAGAACTGCAGCTGGATGCGGCGTACGGGGAGCTTGAAGCGGAGCGCGGCGACGGTGTGGGCCAGCTCGTGCACGAGCACCGAGGCGTAGAAGGCGACGGCGAAGAAGAGCGAGACGAGGTAGCGGGCGGCGCCGAGCTCGGGCAGCACGCGCTCCAGTTGGCCGCCGAAGACCCAGGTGATCAGGGCCGCGACGAGAAACCAGCTGGGCGCGACGTAGACGGGTACGCCGAAGGGACGGCCCATCAGGATGCCGCCGCCGCTGCCCTTCTTGCCCGGTGTGGGCGCCTTGGGCCCGTCGGGGTCCTTGGGCGGCTCGGGCGGCTGGGGCCGCACGGACTCCTGGGGGTCCTGCGGCTTCCCGCTGTCGTCCACGGCGTCCCCTCATCGAATACGGCTTTCGCCCCTGCTCGGCCTGTATATCTCGATCATGCAGGGCGAAGGGCTCCGGCGTCGATGGTATGCGGAGTGGATCGGCCCGATCCGCCGCGGGGCCCTCACTACTGGTGACCCGTCCGCGCTTGTCAGTGGCGGGCCGTAGGGTTTTGTGCCATGGGATGGAGCACGGAGAAGGCCGAGTCGGCCGCGCAGGACGGGCCGGGCGAGCCCGGGGCGGGGGTGCAGGGCGGTGAGCAGGCACGGCCGCCGGTGGCGCTGTCGCCGTCGCGGGCCGGCGATTTCATGCAGTGTCCGCTGCTGTACCGCTTCCGGGTGATCGACAAGCTGCCGGAGAAGCCGAGCGCGGCGGCGACCCGCGGCACGGTCGTGCATGCGGTGCTGGAGCGGCTCTTCGACGCTCCGGCGGCGGAGCGTACGCCGACCGAGGCACGGGCGATGGTGCCGGGCGCGTGGGAGAAGCTGCTCGCCGAGCGGCCGGAGCTGGCGGAGCTGTTCGCCGACGACGCCGGGGGCGAGCGGCTGGCGACGTGGCTGGCGGAGGCCGAGGCGCTGGTGGAGCGGTGGTTCTCGCTGGAGGATCCGACGCGTCTGGAGCCGGCGGAGCGTGAGCTGTATGTGGAGACGGTGCTGGATTCCGGACTGCGGCTGCGCGGGTTCATCGACCGGGTGGACGTGGCGCCGACCGGCGAGGTGCGGATCGTCGACTACAAGACCGGTAAGGCGCCGCGGCCGCAGTTCGCCGAGGGCGCGCTGTTCCAGATGAAGTTCTATGCGCTGGTGGTGTGGCGGCTGCGCGGTGTGGTGCCGCGGCGGCTCCAGCTGGTCTATCTGGGCAGCGGCGATGTGCTGACGTACGACCCGGGCGAGGCCGATCTGCGGGGCGTGGAGCGGAAGTTGCTGGCGCTGTGGGAGGCGATCCAGCTGGCGACGAGGACCGGTGACTGGCGGCCGCGGCCGACAAAGCTGTGCGGCTGGTGCGACCACCAGGCGCACTGTCCGGAATTCGGCGGTACTCCCCCGGTGTATCCGCTGCAGGTGCGCCCGGCGGACGAGGGCGGGGAGCAGCAGGGCAGAATGGGGCAGGTCTAACAAAGGAGAGCTCGTGGCCATCCGCGTCCTGCTGGTCGACGACCAGCCCCTGCTGCGTACGGGATTCCGGATGATTCTGGAGGCGGAGCAGGATCTGGCGGTCGTGGGAGAGGCCGGTGATGGGTTGCAGGCGCTGGAGCAGGTGCGGGCGCTGCAGCCCGATGTGGTGCTGATGGACATCCGGATGCCCCGGATGGACGGCGTCGAGGCGACCCGGCAGATCACCGGTCCGGCGAAGGACGGGCCGGCGAAGGTGCTGGTGCTGACGACCTTCGATCTGGACGAGTATGTCGTCGAGGCACTGCGGGCCGGGGCCAGCGGTTTTCTGCTGAAGGATGCGCCGGCCGATGAGCTGGTGCAGGCGATCCGGGTGGTGGCGGCGGGCGAGGCGATGCTCGCGCCGAGCATCACGCGCCGGCTGCTGGACAAGTACGCCGGGCATCTGCCGTCGGGCGAGGAGCCGGTACCGGACACTCTGCACACCCTCACGGACCGTGAGGTGGAGGTGCTGAAGCTGGTGGCGCGCGGGCTGTCGAACGCGGAGATCGCCGCGGATCTGTTCGTGAGCGAGACGACCGTCAAAACCCATGTGGGCCATGTGCTGACGAAGCTGGGGCTGCGCGACCGGGTGCAGGCGGCGGTGTACGCGTACGAGAGCGGGCTGGTGCGCCCCGGCGCCCAGTGAGCGGCTGAGCAACGGGCCCTGACGCCCGGTGGACGGACGACGGCGGGGCCGGCCCGGGAATCCCCCGGGCCGGCCCC
>NZ_QUAC01000101.1 GCF_003389455.1 Streptomyces inhibens
GCCCCCGGTGCCGGCGCAGCCTCCGGTCCCGGCCGCGCCGCCCACCCCGCCGCCTCCGCCGTACGCCGTGCCCGCCCGGCCCTCGCCCGTGGGCGCGATGCTCACCCGTACGGCGAAGGGCGACTGGCCGGCGGCGCTGAAGGCCGCCGCCGGGCCGACGCTGATGCTGCTGGTGCTGGCCGGTGTGCTGGCGCTGTTCGGCTCGGACAAGGCGGACGCGTCCGGGCTCGGCTGGGGCGTACGGATGCGGATCGCGCTGGCGCTGCTGCTGCAGAGCGTCGGTGGCGGGGTCAGCCTCTCCGGCAATGCCTCGGCATCCCTGGAGTCGTTCGGGGTGGGCATCGCGGGCGAGGCGACGCTGTCGTTGGTGCCGCTGGTGGTCACGGTGGCGTGGGCGGGTGTGCTGGCGTTCGCGGCCCGGCGGACTGCCGTGCGCGCAACTGCCACGACCCAGGCGGGAGTTCAGGGGGCGGTCGGTGCTCGGACCGCCGTGCTGGAGACCGTGCTGCGGATCGCCGCGCTCTGCGGGGTCGGCACCTTCGCCCTCGGCCTGCTGGCCCAGCCGTCCTACGACGGCATCGAGTTGTCGTCCGCGCCGTTCCTCGCGCTGCTGTGGTCCTTCCTGCTGGCGGCCGCGGTGTGCGGCGTGGTGCTGGGGCGCGGCGAGGCCGGGGCCTGGCTCACCNCTGGGGCGCGGCGAGGCCGGGGCCTGGCTCACCGCCCGGCCCGGGTGGCAGATCGCCGTCGGGGCGCTGCGTACGGCGCTGATCGCGCTGCTGACCGTCGTCACACTGGCCGGTGTCGTCACCGTCGTTACGGTGCTCGCCACGGCGAAGGAGGCTTTCGGCGGCGGCGCGGTGGTCGCGATGCTGGTGATGCTGCCCAACATCGGTGCGATGGCGCTCGCGATGGCCTGGGGCGCACCGGTGAACGCCGAGTGGAACCTGCCGAACATTCCGTTCCTGGACTCCGGCCGGCAGTCGATCGGCTATGGCGAACTGGGGCATCTCGGCGGTGGCTGGGGGCTGTTCGGCGTGATCGTCGGCGGTCTGGTCTGTGCGCTGCTGGTGGGTTTCCTGGCCGTACGGCGCAGCGCCGACCGCCGCGAACAGCTGCTGTCCGCGGGCTTCTTCGTCGTCTCGCTGGTGTTCCTGGTGCTGGTCGCGGGCGTGAGCGTGAGCGCGACGTTCCATGGCGGGAGCGGCGGCGGGTACGGCTACGGCGACGGCTATGGGGACGGATACGGCAGCGGCTACGGCGGCCGGCTGGCCGGCGCCCACGGTGAAGTCGCCGCCGGCGGCGCGGAGACGCTGCTGTTCGCGCTGCTGTGGACCTTCGGGGCGGTGCTGGTGGTGCCGTATCTGCTGAGGATGGTGGGGCGCGGCGGCGGGCCGGCCGGGCCGGCGGCTCCGGCCTTCCCGTACGGGGCCGCGCCGGTCGCTCCGGTTGCTCCGGCCGCTCCTCACGCCGCGCCGGTCGCCCCTCCCGTTGCCCCGGACCTCGCCCCGTCCGCCACCCCGGAGGTCGGCCCGGACGTCACCCCGCCCACCCCCACCCCCACCGCGGCCGACCTGCCGCCCGTGCAGC
>NZ_QUAC01000094.1 GCF_003389455.1 Streptomyces inhibens
GCCGCCGGCGCCGTACCCGCACCAGCCAGACCGCGGGCGCAGCGGCCGTGACGGCCCCGGCCACCGAGGCCGTGGACGCCGCCGCCGTGGTGACCGAGGCTCCGGCCGAGCCCGCCAAGCCGCGCCGCCGCCGTACCCGTGCCGTCCGTCCGGTGGACACCACCACCTTCCAGACCGTCGAGGTTGCCGCGGCCGCGCTCGCGGCGGCGAAGAGCTCGACGATCGCCACCGAGGCCGCCGCGGTGACGGAGCCCGTCGAGGCGCCGGCCAAGCCGCGCCGCCGTACCCGTAGCGCCGCCAAGGCCGCCGCGGAGACGGCGCCGGCAGTGGTGACGGAGACCGTGGCCGAGGCCGCGGACGCCGTGGTGGACGCGCCGGCCAAGCCCAAGCGGACCCGCAAGACCGCTGCCGCCAAGGCCGCTGAGGCCGCCGTGGACACGGCCGAGGGCGCCGTGGAGGCACCTGCCAAGCCGAAGCGGACCCGCAAGACCGCTGCCGCCAAGCCGGCCGCCGAGAGCGCCGTGGAGACCGCCGAGGGCACCGAGGCCGCGCCGGCCAAGCCCAAGCGCACGCGGAAGACCGCGGCCACCGCGAAGTCCGCGGCGGACACGGCCACCGCCGAGGACGCCCCGGCCAAGCCGAAGCGGACCCGCAAGACCGCAGCCGCCAAGCCGGCCGCGGAGGCAACGGACGCCGCCGAGGCCAAGCCGGTGCGCCGCCGCACCCGCGCCAAGGCCCCCGCNGACCGCAGCCGCCAAGCCGGCCGCGGAGGCAACGGACGCCGCCGAGGCCAAGCCGGTGCGCCGCCGCACCCGCGCCAAGGCCCCCGCGGCCGAGGCCGCCGCTGTCGAGGCGACGCCCGGGAGCTGATTTCCCCGGCTGACGCCGCACACCCGGCCCGACGACCCGGCCCCGCTTCCCGCGGGTGCCGGGTCGTCGGCGTCCCGGCCCCGGTTTCGCCGCCCGGCCCGGATAACCTCACCTCATGAGCAGGCCGCCCACCCTCACGCTGCCCCCGTGCGCCCGTGCGTACCGACTCGGCACCCCGCGCGGTGCCTTCGCCGTGCACGACGCCCGGCCCGATGGCGCGCCGATCGGGACCGCCCTGTTGGTGCCGGGGTTCACCGGCAGCAAGGAGGACTTCATCGCCTTGCTGGCGCCGCTCGCCGCGGCCGGGTTCCGGGCCGTCGCGGTGGACGGGCGCGGCCAGCATGAATCCCCCGGGCCGCGCGATGAAGTGGCGTACGTGCAAAGGGAGTTGGCCCTGGATGTGCTGGCCCAGGTGCAAGCCGTCCAGGAGCGCGACAGCGGTCCGCTGCATCTGCTGGGGCACTCTCTGGGCGGGCTGATCACCCGGGCCGCCGTGCTGCTGGATACCGTCCCGTTCCGCTCGCTCACCGTGCTCAGCTCGGGGCCCGCGGCCATCGAGGCGTCCCAGCAGACCCGGGTACGGATGCTGATCGAGGCGCTCGGCACGCTCGACATGGAGAGCGTGTGGCGGGCGATGCGCGACCTGGATCCCCCGGAGGCCGCGGGCGCGGCGACTCCGCCGGAGATCGGCGCGTTCTTGCACCGTCGTTGGCTGAACACCGTCCCCGAGCAGCTGATCGCGACCGGCCGTCAGATGCTCGAAGAGCCCGACCGGGTGGCGGAGCTGGCCCGTACGGGTCTGGCCACGCATGTCGTCTCCGGAGCCGTCGACTATGCCTGGCCGGTGCCGTCGATGGACGCGATGGCGCAGCGGCTGTCCGCCCATCGCACCGTCATCGAGGGCGCCGAGCACTCCCCCAACGCCGAGCGGCCGGAGAAGACGGCCGAGGCGCTGACCGGGTTCTGGAGCGGGGTGGGCTGAGCCGGGATCCGGGGATGTGGGCCGAGCGGGCGGTGTCACCAGGACAGCGCCGGGCGGTTGGGCGAGCATCGAGGGAGGCGGGCAGCAGACGGCGCCCGGCCGCCACCGGCCTCGTACGAAGGGCTCGACCATGACCGAGAATCCGGCGACTCCCCCGGCCGACGCCGGCGGTGACCCCCACGGCATCGCGCTCAACCGCGCCTTCGACGCCCGCCGCGAGCTGGTCTACGAGGCATGGACGACGCCCGAGCACTTCGCGTACTGGTTCGGCGGGGAGCTGGCGGTGCCGGTCGAGCGGATGACGATGGACGTCCGGCCGGGCGGTGTGTGGAGCCTGGTCATGCGCACCCCGGACGGCGGCGAGCTGCCGTTCTCCGGTGTCTACCGCGAGGTCGCCGCGCCCGGGCTGCTGGAGTTCACCCTCAAGGACGCCTCCGCGCCGGACGGTACCGAGGGCGAGATCGTCCGGGTCACCCTCACCGACCTCGGGGGCCGTACGGAGATGGCCTTCCGCCAGCTCGGCGGCAATCTCACCAGCGAGCAGTACGGACAGGCCGAGGCGGGCTGGGCGGGCTTCTTCGACCGGCTCGCGGAGCTGCTCGCGAGGGCCTGAGCGGGCCTCGCCTGCCGGCCCGACTGCGGTCGGTACGGCCTCAGTACTGCCCCTGGACGTGGTCCCAGAAGCCGTCCCGCAGGACCCGTCGCAGGTCGGCATGGCTGCGCAGGGAGTGCCGCAGCAGCGCCTCGGCGGCGGTCAGCAGTTCCTGGTCGACGGTGCCGGGCAGATACGGATGGCCGGGCAGCAGTCCGGCCACCCACTCACGGCCGCGTTCCGACAGCCACTGGGCGGCGACCTGCGCCCCGACGAAGCGGACGTCCTCGCGGCTGGGCGCCGGCCCCTCGCCCGCCGGCTGGTCGGTGTACTCGACGCCGGCCCGCCGGGTGACGTACGGCTTGCAGAAGTCCAGGTCGAAGGTGCGCGCGCTGTCGACCTCCCACAGCAGCGGCTCGGCCTGATTGCGGCCGCCGGAGGCCTCGATGCCCCACAGGTGGACCCGGGCGCCATAGCCCTGGGCCGCCTCCACGGCGGAGACCAGGTCCTCGTCGCCGCCGATGAGCACCGCATCGCTGATGGCGCGGTGCCGGGCCAGCGACTCCAGGTCCGAACGGATCAGGGAGTCGACGCCCTTTTGCTGGTTGTTGGCGTTGAGGTTGCCGAGCCTGACCTTCACATCGGGCAGCTCGGCGATCCGCTGCTGCTCCTGGGTGTGGATGCGGCGGCGGGCGCCGTCGTACCAGTAGACCCGCAGCAGCCGGCTGTCCGGGAAGATCATCCGTGCCTTGTCGATGAAGGCCTCGATGATCCCTTCGGCGTCCAGGTCGAAGGCCTTGCGGTCCTCCGTGCCGGCGACCAGCCGTCCCGCCGCGGCGTAGACATAGCCCGCGTCCACGAAGGCCGCGTGGGTGGACGGGGTGGTGGCGACCTCGGCGAGCACCCGGGTGAGCAGCTCGTTGGTGCGCTCGATCCCGGCGGCCAGGGCGGCGAGGTCGGTGGGGCCCGTGGGCTGGACGTCGTTCATACGGGACCCATTGTCCGGGCGGCCGCTCCGCGGGCACAACCGGTCTCCCGACCAGCCTCTTTAGGCCGTCGAAATTTTTCTTTAGCGTAGGGAATGATTGCACTGGGCAGCTCGTTGTACGTGTACGGAACGCCTGGCAGCGAAGCCAGGCAACCCGCGCCAATCAGTTCTCCGCAGGAGGATCAGACGAAGGGAGAAGCCGTATGCGCTTCGAGATCATGCGCCTGGACGATGTCGACGGCACCGCCGTGGACAGCACCGTCGTGGACGCCGCCTCCGTCAACCGGATCGTGCAGCAGGCCGCAGCCATAGGCCAGCGCATCTACATCCGCCCGGCCGACACCGTCGCCCGCTGACACCTACTCCACCGCCCGACGACGCAGCTGACTGCCGGCCGAACCCGATCGGCCAGGACGCGGCAGCGCCCCCGTACGAACACGTCGTACGGGG